>PLFC01000137.1 GCA_003136655.1 Vulcanimicrobiota bacterium | reverse complement strand
TCATCCTCGCGTTCGCGATCGCGACACTCGGAATCGCTCCGGCCGTTGCGGACACCGTCGGCAGCGCGAATTTCTCCGGCATCGTCAACCACGTCTCGGGGAACAACATCAAGGTGACCAACCCGAAGACCAACCAGACGTTGAGCTTCCTGATCGTGCCGAAGTTCGANNACGTCAAAGTCTACTACGATCAGAAGTTCCTCGGCCAGCGCCACGCCGATCGCATCCTGTTGCTCACCCAGGGCAATCACGTCATGGGCAAACAGTAACCCCGATCAACTCGACGGCGCGGCGGAAGATCGCGTCGAACATGGGCTCGGTCAAGACGCCCGTGTTCGTGTTCTGCCGGCTGGGATGGTATGAGGCCAGCAGCACGATCTTCCGGCCGTCGCTTTCGCGCACGGCCTGCGCTTCGGCGCCGTGTGCGAATGCCGGACGCTCGCTGAAGACGTAACCTCCACGCAGCAGAGCGTCGTACGCAGCGCGCGTGCCGATCGCGCCCAGACCGAGCACGACGCGCACGGTTGCGAGCGCGCTGAATTCTTCGTCGAGATAGGGCGCGCAATTGCGCAACTGCTGCGGCGTCGGCTTGTTGCCCGGGGGCGCGCAGCGGACGGCAGCCGTGATCAACGCGTCGCGCAATTCCAGGCCGTCGCCGCGCGCCGTCGACTCGGCTCTATTCGCAAAGCCCGCGCGGAAGAGCGCGCGGTAGAGCCACAGGCCCGACGCGTCGCCGGTGAAGGGCCGGCCGGTGCGATTGGAACCGTGCGCGCCGGGCGCGAGGCCGACCAGCACGAGCCGTGCCCGCGGGTCGCCGAAGGCGGGCACCGGGCGTCCCCAATATTCGGCGTCGCGGTACTCGCGCTTCTTGACCCGCGCCACCTCGGCGCAGTACGCGCGTAGCTCCGGGCAGCGCTCGCAGGCCACGACGCGCTTCTCCAGGCTCTGCAAAGCGCTCGCTTTTCCCCTCCGCTCACCCACGCGGGGCGCGTTCATCCGAGTCTTGTCCTAGACCTCGCGCGGGGCTCGTGGCATGCTTATCGCGATGGCTTCGCAGGAATTGGACCGCCGGGGCATGTCGGTGCTGTCGCTGGCGCACGTCGTCGACGACATCAACCAGAGCGCGCTGCCCGCGCTCCTGCCGTTCCTGATCGCCGGGCGTCACCTCAGCTACACCGCGGCGGCCGGCCTGATGCTCTTTGCGAGCTTGAGTTCGTCGATCGTGCAGCCCGCCATCGGCCATCTCTCCGACCGGCGCTCGATGCCCTGGCTGATCGCGCTCGGCGTGCTGTTGGCCGGCGGCGGCTTCGCGCTTGCGGGCACGATGCCGTCGTATTTCCTCATCGCGCTGTGCGTGGGCGTCAGCGGCTTCGGCATCGCGATGTTCCACCCCGAAGCGGCGCGCTTTGCAAATTACGTCGCGGGCGCGAAGAAGGCCACGGGCATGCGCTGGTTTGCGGTCGGCGGCAACGTGGGCTTCGCGCTCGGGCCGCTCGTCATGACGCCGGCGCTCTTGGCCTTCGGACCCTCCGGTACGCTCGTGATGATCGTGCCCGCAGTTCTCATGGCGATTGCGGTGCTGGTCGAGCTTCCGCGCCTGCAAACGTTCGCGCCGCCGCGAAGCGTCGCCAGGATCTCGCTCGGCCGTGACGACTGGAGCGCCTTCGGGCGCCTGACCGCGTACGTCTCGCTGCGTTCGATGGCCTATATCGGCATGGTCGCCTTCACGCCGCTGGTCTTCATCGACGTGCTGCACGCGAATCCGAGCGTGGCTAACGCGGCGCTCAGCGCGTTTTTGATTGCGGGCGCCTTCGGTACGATCGTCGGCGGCCGGTTGGCCGATCGCGTCGGACGGCGTGCGATGCTGCTCGGCTCGGTCGCGCTCTCCGCGCCGCTGCTGTGGTTGCTCTCCATCGCGGCGAACGCGCACGTTTCCGTGTTGCTCGCGGCGGCTTTGCTCTGCGCGCTGGGCTTCACGCTGGTCGCGTCGCAGACCGCCTTCGTGGTTTTAGGCCAAGAGTATCTGCCCAATCGTTTGGGCATCGCCTCCGGCGTCACGCTGGGCCTCGCGATTTCGCTCGGCGGCGCGTTCTCGCCCGTACTCGGCTGGATCGGCGACCACCACGGTCTGGTCGCGGTGTTGGACGCGATCGTCGTGCTCTTGCTGCTCGCTCTCGCTGCGGGATTGACCTTGCCGCGGACGGCGCGGCGCGCGACGCTCAGCGCAGTCCCGGAAATCCAAGCCGCGCCAGCGCTGCGTACGTAACGATCCCGACCGAGGTCGAGAGGTTGAGGCTGCGCACCGCGTCCTCGCGCATCGGAATGCGCAGCGTGCGCTCCGGATAGGCCTCGAGCAATGCGCCGGGCAACCCCGCCGTCTCCTTGCCGAAGAGCAACGCGTCGCCGCGAGCGAAGGCGGCGCCGGCATACTTCTGTCTGCCGCGCGTGCTCGCAAGCCAGAGCCGCTCCGCGGGGAAATGCGTCAGAAACGCCTCGAGCGAGGCGTGCACCGTCACGTCGAGCGCGTGCCAGTAATCCAAGCCCGCGCGCTTGAGTTCGCGATCGTCGATCGAGAAGCCGAGCGGTTCCACCAGATGCAGTGCGCAGCCGGTGGCGGCGCAGAGCCGCGCGACGTTGCCCGCGTTGGGCGGGATCTGCGGTTCGACCAGCACGACGTGCAGCGGTGCGTCCGTCGCGATGTCGTCGCGCAACCGGTCGCGTGGGTTCGCGGGCCGTTGGCTCATTGGTTGGCGAGCTCGAGCAGCTGCGCGGCGCGTTCGCTCGGCGCGATCAGATAGGCGACGCCGCCATGCCCGAGCCAGGCACGTTCGAACGCGCCGGCCGGGTATGCGCCGCGCACGTCGCGCCCCGCGGGATCGTTGACCAGCACCGTCCCGTCGGCGCCGAGGCCGCGCACGACCAGCAGATGCCCCGCGCTCGCGGGCAACGGCGCGCCGGGCAACGCGCCCTCTGGCCACGCGATCGAGACGGCGAGCGGAATGCCCGCCGCGAGAAACTGCAGCGCGTGGCCGAGACCGCGCAGATACGCGGTTGCGGCCGCAAAGCCCAGCGCGCCCGCAAACGCGGTGTTGAACGCCCAATTACCCGCGCCGCCGTAGGCCGTGTCGTACACCGCCGCCGCAACGGCCGGCACTGCAAGCGGACGGCCCCAATAGGCCAGCAGCATTGCGAGCGAAGCCGGCGAGCACCAGCCGCGTTCGTGCTCGTGACCCGGCGGATACTGCGAATAGGCGGGCACGTCGAGTTCGACCGGCCGAGCGTTTACCGTCGCGTCATCGCCGCCGCCGGGTTGCGTCGGCGTCGCGATCCACAGCGCGTCGAGCGCGACCTCGCTGCGCACGTGCAGCGTCCTCAGCGGCGGCGTCGCGAGCGCCGTGTCGACGGCGAGTTCGAGGCCGCCCGCGCACCCGTACTGCGAGCTGCGCTCGCCTTCGCTCCACCGTACGAAGGCCAGCCACGGCGAACGCGAGCCGTCGGGAAAACTCGCCGCGAGTTCGATGCTGCCTCGCGGCGCCCTCGCGTTCCACGAGACGAGGGCCCGCGTTGCTTCGTGCGCGAGTGCGACGTCCGCTTCGAGCGGCGGCGCGTCGAGACGGATCAGATCTGCCACTCCCACGAATTCCAGTTGTCGGTGATGTATTCGGCGGGCTCGTAGTTGCGCAGGTCGGCGTTGTAGGCCGCGAGCGTACGCTCCCAATAGAAGAAGACGGTGGGCACGAGTTCGTGAATGCGCGTCTCCTCGCGCTGATAGAGCGCCTTGCGCTTCGCGCGATCGAAGGTGCGCAGCGCGGCGTCGGAGAGCGCGGTAATCTCGGGATCGCGCAGGAACGAGGTGTTCGCGCCCTTGGGCGGCACGAAGTCGCCGCTCCAACTGCCTTGGTTGTCGGGGTCGGGTCCGTTGGTGTCGATCGACCACTCGAGGTCGTAGGTGCCCGAATAGAGCGGGCCCGTTTGCGCGAACAGAAAACTCGCCGGATAATTCTTGATCGTCAGCGCGAGGCCGAGCCCGCGCAGNNAGCCCGAGCGGCGCGCCGGCCTTGCGGCGCACGCCGTCGGGCCCGGGCGTCCAGCCCGCGGCGTCGAGCAGGCGTTTCGCGCCGGCCGGATCGTACGGATAGAAGGGCACGTGGGGCGCGGCCCACGAGTCGGGCGGGATGTCGCTCGTGGAGCGCAGGTTGTACCCGTGGTAGACCGTCGCGTTGAGCCTATTCCAATCGATGCCTTCGGCGATGGCCAGGCGCACGCGCGCGTCGCTCAACCCGGGGCGCGAACAGTTGATGGCTAAGCGCCGCCAGTTGGCGATCAAGTGCGTCACCTCGTGCAAGCCCGCGATCTGGTGCAGGCGCGGCACCAGGCGTTCGTCGACGTTGGCGATCACGTCGATGTCGTGCGTGGCCAATTCCGAGAAGAGCGAGTCGGGATCGGGCACGATCTTGATGCTCAAGCGCTGAAGTTTCGGCGCGCCGCGCCAGTACGCCGGGTTGGGCTCGAACTCGAAGCCCGAGCCGTGATTCCAGGTCTTGAGGACGAACGGTCCGCTCGAGAGCGGGTGCGCGTTGAAATCGGCGCGGTTGAGATCGGGCAGTTTGCCCAGCAGGTGCTCGGGCAGCGGCGGATACGCGCTGCCGCCGCCGCCGCCGAAGATGCCCAGCACGTTGGCGTTGGGCCGTTTGAGCCGCACGACCGCGGTGTAATCGTCGGGCACGTCGATGCGCTCGACGTCGTCCCAGCCGTACAGCGCCTTGGTGGCATTGCGCCTGTCGACGACCGCGCGCCAGGTGAAGCGCAGGTCGCGTGCGGTCAGCGGCGCGCCGTCGGCCCAGCGCACGCCGTGGCGCCAATGCAGCACGATCGTTTTGGAATCCTTGGAGATGCCGCCGTTGGCGTAGGTCGGCACCTCGGTCGCGAGTTCGGGCACGAACTCGCCGTGCGGATCGTAGCGGAAGACGGGCGCGAGGATCAGCGCGTCGATCTGATCGGTCGCGTCGGTGTGCGCGAACATCGGGTTGAGGTTGTCGGGTTCGTCGCTCATGCCGATGCGCAGGTGGCCCGGAACCGTCCACGCATTGCGTTCGTCCGCGGTGCGCGCGACGGGAGCGGTCGAAGCGCACGCCGTCGCCGCGAAACTCACCAGCAGCGCGAGCAGCGCCGCGCGTCTCATCGGCGCAGCGCCGGTTGCGCGAGCGGGGCGCGTTTGCGCGCGAACGCGGGCGCCATCGCCGCGTAGAGTTCGTCGGGTCCGAAACGCACCACGTCGTCGGCGGGCAGGCCGGTCTCGATGCGCGCGCGTTCGATCTCCTCGCGCGCCGTCGCGTCGTCGAGTCCGGCGGTGTTGAGCGCGATGCCCGCAACGAGCGCCGGCTTCACGCCCGCGCACAGCGCTTCGTACGTGCGAATCGCCGTGCGGTACGAAAGCAGCGGCGTGTTCAAGCCGTCGACGGCGGTGCGCGTGGGCCGGTGCACGAGCACGAGCGCGTCGGGCGCCGCGCCGAACAACAGCGCGAGCGTGACCGGCGCGTAGGCCGGATTGTTGATGCCGCCCTGACCCTCGACGAAGAGTACGTCGGCGCCGGGAGCGTGTTCCACGACGAGCCGCTCCGCGGCGCCCGTCGCGAAGTCGGCGATGACGCGGTCGATCGCGATGCCGCTGCCGGCGATCATGATGCCCGTCTGACCGGTCGCGACGAAGCGCGCGTTCTCGCCGTGGATCAACGCCGAGCGCGTCAACTCGAGCGCGGCCGTCATCTTGCCCACCGCGCAATCGGTGCCCACGAGCAAGACGACCCGCGCCTCGACGCCGTACGCTTCGCCCGAGAAGAGCGGCACTTCGGGCGGTAGACGCACGTCGCGGATCGTGCCGCCGCCGCGCGCGGCGGCCTGGGCGAACTGCGCATCCTCGCCGAGAATCTGGTGTAGTCCGCTCACCACCTCCAGCCCAGCCTCGAGTGCCGCGGCGATCGTCTCGCGCCAAGCCCGCGGGAGCGCGCCTCCGGGCGGCGCGACGCCGACGAGCAGCGCCGTCGGCGCCAGAGGCAGCGCTGCGTCGAAACCGGCCACGATCGGCGCGTCCGAGTTGAGCGTGGGCACGACGTCGCGCACGCGCTTGCCGGCGTGCGTCGCGTCGATGACGGCCACCACGTCGTCGTTACCGTACGCGATCACGCCGTGCGCCGTCTTCGCGGAGCGGTCCGCAAACTCGCCGTCGGCGAGGATGACGTAGCGCCGCCGGCCGCTCACGCCGCGGCGCGCTCGCGCACGCCGAGGCCCGGCCGGTCGCTGAGGATCAGCTTGCCGTCGGCATACGTTACGCCGCTGAATGGATCGTCGGCGGTCAAGAACGGACCGTCGAGATCGGCCCAATCGACCGCCGGCGAGATGTGCGCCGCGGCGGTGGTCAGCACCGCGCTCTCGACCATGCAGCCGAGCATGATCTTCAGGCCGAGCGCGCGCGCCGTGCAGATCATGGAAATCGCGCCGCGCAGGCCGCCGCACTTGACCAGCTTGATGTTGATGCCGTCGACGCAGCCTTGCAGCGCGGGCAGATCGCGCGAATCGCGCGCGTCTTCGTCGGCGACCAGCGGCACGGACGTGCGTTCGCGAATCCAGCGCAGCCGCTCGGGCGCTCCGGCCGGGATCGGCTGTTCGCAGAATTCGAGGTCGCAGCGTTCGAGTTCGCCGAGCACCGCGACCGCGCGTTCGGGCGTCCAGGCTTCGTTGGCGTCGACGCGCAACGCGCCCGTGTACCGTGCGCGCATCGCGCGGATCAGTTCCACGTCGTCGGCCGTGCCGAGCTTGACCTTGATCACCGGGTGCGTGCGGATCTCGTCGAGTTTGGCCAGCATCCGCTCGGGCGTATCGATGCCCACCGTAAACGAGGTGACCGGCGTGCGCGCCGGGTCGAAGCCGCAGATCTGCCAAAGTGGACGGTCGAGGTCTTTGCCGATCCAATCGTAGAGCGCTACGTCGAGCGCGCAGCGGGCTGCGGGCGGCAGGCCGGTCAGCAATCGTGCGACCGCGTACGGATCGTCGCCCAGCGGGTGCGCGCGCAGCGCCGCGGCCACCGATTCGACGCTCTCGGCGTATCGCGCGCTCGGCGCGGCTTCACCTAGGCCCTCGTGCTCGCCGTGCTGCAGCCGGACGATCAGCGTGTGTGCGTCGGTCTCGGAACCGCGCGCGATCGTAAAGGTGTGAACGAGCGGCAGCCGGAGTTCGTCGAGCGACAAATGCACCCGCGGCGTCTTACGCGATAGCACGCACGGCTCCTATGGAGTCAAGGGCGCCGCGGGCGCCGCTTGGGGAACGAGGGAAACATGGCTATCCGGTTTCGACGCTCGATCGTCTGGTTTCGCCGGGATCTGCGACTCGACGATCACGTCGCGCTCGACCTCGCCGCGCGGGAGAGCCGCGAAGTGGTCTGCGCGTTCGTGCTCGATCCTTCGTTGCTGCGCTCCGACCGAGTCGGTCCGCCGATCGTCTCGTTCTTCTTCGATGCGCTCGCGGAGTTGCGTCGCGACCTGCGCGCGCGCGGCGGCGAGCTGGTCTTGCTGCAGGGCGATTTCGCCGGCGAATTGAGCGAGTTGGCGCGGCGGGTGGAGGCCGACGCGCTGTACTACAACCGCGACGTCGACCCGGCCGCGCTCTCGCGCGACGAGCGCGTCGCCGCGCGCTTGGAGGCGCGCGGCGTGCGCGTCGTCGCCTTGAACGATTTGACCTACTTCGCGGCGGACGAGGTGCGGCAGGCTTCGGGCTCGGCATACGTCGTGTTCACGCCCTTCAAGACGCAGCGACTCGCTTTGGCGGTCAGCGGCGAAGGCCACGTGCAACTCGATCACTTGACTGCAGAAAACCTGAATANNGCTCGAGGCGGCGGGCGTCGCCGAACTCGGCGTGCCGAGCCCCGAACTCTTCGGCCACGCGCGCTCGAGCGCGTATCCCGCGGGCGGCGCGTCGCGCGGGGCTGCATTGCTCGATGCGTTTCTCGCCGAGCGGGCGGCGGCGTACGCCTCGGCGCGCAACATTCCGGCGCTCGACGGCACCTCGCAACTCTCGCCGCATCTGCGCGCGGGCACGCTGGGCATTCGCCGCTGCTTTGCGCGCGCGTTCGAAGCGCGCGACGCCGCGCGCGGCTCGACGACCGGTTTCGATACCTGGATCTCGGAGTTGATCTGGCGCGAATTCTATCAGCAGATCCTCGCGAATTTTCCGCGCGTCGCGAGCGGCCCGTTCGTGGAGGCCGCGCAGCGCATTCGCTGGCGCGACGACGAACGGGATTGGATCGCCTGGCGCGATGCGCGCACGGGCTATCCGATCGTCG
>PLFC01000091.1:36758-41538 GCA_003136655.1 Vulcanimicrobiota bacterium | reverse complement strand
GCGAACGGAACCGTATCGCTGGTGGCGGGGCTCACGACAAACGTGGTACGCGAGGCTCAGCGGCGCCACGGCCTTGCCCCAACCGCGAGCGCCGCCGTCGGACGAATGATCACCGGCGCCGCGCTGCTGGGCGCGAGTCTGGGCAGCCGTGAACGGCTGACGCTGCACGTCAAAGGCGACGGTCCGATCGGCTCGATCGTCGCCGACAGTTGGATCGCGAATCCGCGCAGCGTCGCCGCGCGGGCATACGCGCACAACCCGGGCGCCGACCTGCCACTCAACGAGCGGGGCAAATTCGACGTCGCCGGCGTGGTCGGCAAAGGTCAGCTTCAAGTCACCAAGAGCTACGAAGTGGGTCAGCCCTACAATGGAATCGTGCCGCTCGAATCAGGCGAGATCGGCGAAGATATCGCGGCCTATCTGGCCCATTCGCAGCAGATACCCAGCGTCGTCGCGTTGGGCGTCTTGGCCAACCCCGAAGGGATCGTGGCCGCCGGCGGCATCATCGCCCAGCTGATGCCCGGCGCCGACGACTCAACGATCGCGACGCTCGAACGCAACGCGCGAGCGATGGCCGCCGTGACCCAGCAAATCGTCGACGGCGCCGACCCCGAGGCGCTGCTCGCGGCCGTCAGCCACCCGCTCGAACTCAAGATCTTCGATACCTATGGCTTGGCTTTCGGCTGCCGCTGCACGCGCGAAAAAGTCGAATCCGCGCTGCTCGGCTTAGGCCGCGACGAACTGGCGAAAATGGCCGACGAACAGCCGCACACCGAAGCGACCTGCGAATTCTGCAAACGCCGCTACGTCCTAAGCGCAAGCGAAGTAACCGAACTCGCCGCTCGCCTCGACGCCCACGCTTAGCACGTAACGAACCGCACCGGCTCCGCCGCAAGAGCCCGTCGCAGCATGTTCATTTCGCCACCGACCCCACCGCCGCCGACTGCTAAGGGCGATTATCGGAGCCGCCGGCAAGGAGCCTAGTCGCGAAGTGGCCTTAAGGCCACGAGCGGCGTAGCGACGCAGTCCGGCGGCTTCGAGAATCGTCCTTAGCCGCCGATTCTGGGCTTGTATTCCTCGGCAAATCGGCCATGGCCTAAGTTCGTGTACCACCAACCGCATTCGCAGCGGATCGGGGCGCCGTGATCGGCGGGATATGGGTAGATCCGCTTGCAGCGCGAACAGGTGAACGTGGGTCCGGTGATTTTTGGAGCAGCGGTATAGGTGACGGCGGCCATAACTACCTTTCGTTGTTTTCGTTCGGATTTTTAACGGCGGCTACGCTCGCCGTGGAGCCGGAGTCCGCTTTGATCCTGATCCGGATATGACGGCGCGAGCCGACCTGCAGAACGAACGCACCGGTATCCGGTAACCGAGCCGCTGGATCGGTGACGACCGTGCCCTCGAGCCGTACGGCTCCTTCCGCGATCAGCCGCTGTGCGGCTCGCTTGCTGTCGGCAAGTTTCGCTGCGACTAAAATCACAACGACCTTTTCCGCAGCGGCCGCCTCCATTTCGGGCATGTCCTCGGGCGCGGGCTGTTCCTTGCGTTGGATCGTGCGCTCGAAGAAGTCGCACGCGTCGCGCGCGGCGGCCGCGCCGTGGTAGCGGCGGACGATCGCTTCAGCGAGCAGCTTCTTCTCGTCGAGCGGCGAGCGCGAACCGTCGACGATGCCGCGGGCCAGCGCGTCGCATTCCGGTTGCGAGCGAAAGTCCGCCAAGCGCGCCCAACGCGCGATCAGCTCGTCCGGAATGCGCATCGCCTTCCCGAACTGGTCGCGTGGCGGCTCAACGAGGGCGATGTAGTTGCCGACGGATTTTCCCATCCGGATCTTCCCGTCGGTGCCCTCGAGAATCGGCAGCGTCATACAGATCTGCGGCAACTGCCCGGCGTTTGTCTGATACGTGCGCGCGAGCAGGAAATTGAAGAGCTGATCGTCGCCGCCGAGCTCGACGTCGCACGCNNAGCATCTGCGCGACCGTCGTCTGGGCCATGAGCTTGATGAGCGCGCCGTAGTCGAGCACGCCCAGCCATTCCGAGTTATGTCGCACCGTAATCCGCTCGAGGTCTAGAATCTTCCCGGCCTGTTCGGTATAGGTGCGCATGTTTTCGGCGATCAGCTCGGCGGTCAGCGGCGGGCGCNNTGCATCTTGTGCAGCACGACGGCATGCCCGAGGTGCAGTTCCGAACCCGTCGGATCGACGCCGAACTTGACCCGCAGCGGAAGACCGCGCGCCAACCGGGCGCGTAACTCGGCCGGCGTTTCCACATGCGCACAGCCGTCGACGAGCGCCTGCGCGTCGAGCTCCGGCTCCACTATTGCCACAACTTACCGTAGTTCGAAAACCGTGACACCCGAGCCTCCCTCGTCGGCGTTTCCGTAGCGAACGCCGGTCACGCTGGGATGCGCGCGCAGATGTTCTTGCAGGCCGCGGCCGAGCAGGCCGGTGCCTTTGCCGTGCACGAGCCGCAGCGGTGAATAGCCCATGAGCACGGCCCGATCGATCCATTGATCGACCTTGGGTTCCGCTTCGAGGTAGCGCTGGCCGCGCACGTCCAGCTGCGTCTGCGCACTGGTGGCCGCCGCCAGCCGCGCTTCGCCCGCGGCGTGGTCGCGCGGCAGCCGGGGCGCGGGTCCGGCGCGCCGGTGAAGCTCGGTTTTCGGCACCGTCATGCGCATCGAGCCGATCGAGACCAGGGCGTGATCGCCCAAATCCTCGGCCACGACACCTTCCTGATCGAGCGTCGTGACGACGACCCGGTCGCCGACGCCGATCGGCGCTGGCGCTGGGCCCGTCCGGCGCGGCGCGCGGTCAAGGCCCAGATCCCGGCGCATTTCGTCGAGCGTCCGCGACAGCAGATCGCTTTGGCCTGGGGTAACGCGGGCGCGGCCGCGGCCGCCGGACTGCGCCGACCGCCGTTCGAGTTCGGCGTTAAAATTTCGCAGCGCTTCGGACAACCGTGCTTCGGCCCGCGCGGCCAGCTCGCGCCGCTCGCGATCCGCCGTTTCCGCTTTGCGCCGGGCAACTTCCTCGAGGGTATGCAGCGCGACGCGGTCGCGATCGAGCTGCTCGCGCTCGTGCGTCGTGCGGCTGCGCTCCTGGGCCAACTCCGCCAGCGCGCGGTCGTAGTCGCGCTCGGCGTCGGACAGCAGCGCTTCGGCGCGCGCGACGACCGCGGGATCGAGCTCCATCGTGCGGGCGAGCGCGAACGCCAGCGACTGCCCGGGCGAGCCGACGTCGAGCTGGTAGGTCGGCACGTAGGTCTCGGGATCGAACCGCACGCTGGCGTTGCGCACGTGCGCATGACCGGCGCCGAACAGCTTGAGCTCCGTGGCGTGAGTCGTCGCGATACAGCGCGCGCCGGCTTCGATGAAACGTTCGAGCACGGCGACCGCCAGCGCCGCGCCGGCGCCGGGCTCCGTTCCGGCGCCGATCTCATCGATGAGAATGAGCGACCGCTGGCCGGCGCCCTCGACGATCGCCGCGAGCCGGCGCAGATGGGCGGAGAACGTCGAGGCGTTCTGCGCGATCGATTGTTCGTCGCCGATGTCGGTGAAGATGCGAGTGAAGCGGCCGATCACCGCGCTCACGGCCGGTACGTGCATGCCGCAACCGGCCATCGTCACGAACAGGCCGACCATCTTGAGCGCGACGGTCTTGCCGCCCATGTTCGGACCGCTGATGAGCAGCAGCCGGACGTCGTCGTCGAGCCGCAGCGATTGCGGCACGGCGCGGCCGTCGAGCAGTGGATGACGGCCGTCGTGGACGTCGATGACCGCCTCCTCCACGAGCTGGGGCGGCACCGCGTTCATCCGTTCGGCGAGCGTCGCGCGCGCGCACGCCAAGTCGAGCTCGACGTAGAGTGCGACGTTCGTGCCGATCTGCGCGGCTTCGCCGCCGGCCAGCGCGCTGAGCTCGGCGAGGATCCGCGCCACCTCGTGCTCTTCTTGCGCGCGCAGCGAGCGCAGCCGGTTGTTGGTTTCGAGCGCTTCGAGCGGTTCGATGAACAGCGTCGCGCCGCTCGAACTGGCGTCGTGCACGATGCCGGGGACCTCGCCCGAGAACTCGGCCTTGATCGGCACCACGAAGCGCCCGTCGCGGACCGTCACGATCTGGTCCTGCACGGCGCGCGCATATTTGGGCGAACGCAGGATGGCCGCGGCCCGGTCGCGCGCGTCGTCTTGGGCCTGCGCGATGCCGCGCCGGATGCGGGCCAGCGCCGCCGACGCGCGGTCGAGCACCAGGCCGCGCTCGTCGATCGCCTCGATAATCCGGTTGACGAGCGTGGGCAGCGCGCGAAACGCCGCGATCCGTTCGCGCAGCAGCGGGGTGTGCTCGCTTTCGCGCACGATCCGCGCGCCAGAGGCCGCGGCGGCGAGCTGGTCGGCGATCGCGCGCAAATCGTGCGCCGAAAGCGGGAGCCCGCGCCGCGCATCGGCCAGCGCCGCGTCGACGTCGCCGATGCGCGCCGGCGCGAAACCCGACTCGTTCATGAGCGCGCGCATCTCGGCCGTCTCGGCGACGAGCCGCCGCACTTGCGCGAAATCCGTCGCCGGTTCGAGCTCGCTCGCGCGCGCGAACGCCTGCGCGGCATGGGTCAGTCCGGCCAGCCGTTCGCGGATCCGGTCGAAGTCGAGCACCTCGCGCCCGCGCGCGTCGATCAGGTTCATCGCATGCGGTCGCGCAACACCGTTTCGACCAGCGCGGGGTTGGCGGTGCCGCGGCTGGCCTTCATCACTTGACCGATGAGGAACTTGAGCGCGTTTTCTTTGCCGGCG
>PLFC01000091.1:36484-36655 GCA_003136655.1 Vulcanimicrobiota bacterium | reverse complement strand
GCACGCCGGCCGGGCTCTTCGCGCTGTCCACCGCACGGTCGAAATACTCCGCGAGCGAGGCGTTATCGACGAGCTGCGTCGCTTGCGCCACGCTGAGCTTATAGGCGTCCACGTAGCGTTCGTAGCGCGCGATCGGCAGTTCGGGTAACGCCGCGCGCACGCGCTCGACGG
>PLFC01000091.1:11360-36338 GCA_003136655.1 Vulcanimicrobiota bacterium | reverse complement strand
TCGCAGCGCAGCGAGCCTTCCTCCATCTTGACGTCCGAAATGCCGAGCTGCACGAACGTGCGCTTGAGCGCATCGAGAAAAGCGACGGCTTCGTCGGCCGAGCGAATGTCGGGATCCGAAACGCACTCCATGAGCGGGACGCCGGCGCGGTTAAAATCGACGAGCGAGTACGTCGAACCGGCGATCCGGCCGTCGCCGCTGCCGGCGTGGGTCGACTTCCCGGTATCCTCCTCGAGATGGATGCGAGTGAGGCGGCACTCGCGCAGCGTCCCGTCGGCCAGCCAGTAGCGCACGACGCCGCCTTGGGTGAGCGGCATGTCATACTGCGAGATCTGGTAATCCTTGGGCATGTCGGGATAGAAGTAATTTTTGCGGTCGAACTTCGAGAACGCGGGGATCGCGCAGTCGAAGGCGAGGCCGGCCCGGATCATGTGTTCGATCGCCGCGGCGTTGGGCACCGGCAGCGCGCCGGGCAGCGCNNCACTCGATGCCGATGACGGCTTCGTATTTAGCCGCCGCATCGGCGGGCGGGACGCTCGAACGTTCGGAGATCATGGTGCCTTGGCGATCTGCGGGCGCGGCAGCTTGAGGGCGTGCTGCGTCGCGCGCTCGTAGGCGTGCGCGGCACCGAGGAGGAGCCGTTCGCTGAACAGGGGGGCGGCGAGCTGCAGGCCCAGCGGCATCGGCCGCGTGCCGTCCTCGGGGACGACGGCACCGCACGGGACCGAGAGCGCCGGCAAACCCGCCAGCGAGACGGGAATCGTGTAGTAGTCCATGAGATACATCGCGACCGGATCGCTCTTGGCGTTGAACGTGAACGCCGGTGTCGACGCCGCCGGCGACGCGATGAGGTCGCAGCGGGCGAAGGCGCGCTTGAAGTCGTCGGCGATCGCGGTGCGCGCTTTCTGCGCTTTGACGTAATACGCGTCGTAGTAGCCGCTCGAGAGCGCGTGCGTGCCGATCAGGATGCGCCGCTTGACCTCGTCGCCGAAGCCCGCCGCGCGCGTTGCCTCGTAGGTCGAAGCCACGTCGGCCTTCTCGACGCGCAGGCCGTACCGCATGCCGTCGAACCGCGCGAGGTTGGAAGAGCACTCGGCCGGCGCGATCAGGTAATACGTCGCGACGCCGTAGTCGGCCGTGGGCAACTCCACCTCGACGAGTTCGGCGCCTAGACGCTCCAAGTCGCGATAGGCTTGTGCGTACACCTCGCGCACCGCCGGGTCGAGCGCGTCGAGCGCGAACTCCTTGACGATGCCCACGCGCACGCCGCGCAGATCCTCGCGCAGATTGCCCGAGACGGTTTCGACCTCGCGCTCGACCGTGGTCGCGTCGTAGGGATCGAAGCCGGCCAGCGTTTCGTAGACCAGCGCCGCGTCGGCCACCGAATTCGCAATCGGTCCGATCTGATCGAGGCTCGAAGCGAACGCGATCAAGCCGTAGCGCGAAATGCGCCCGTAGGTCGGCTTGAAGCCGACCACGCCGCAAAATGCCGCGGGTTCGCGGATCGAGCCGCCGGTATCGCTGCCCAGCGCGAACGTTGCGGTGCCCGAAGCCACCGAGGCAACGCTGCCGCCCGACGAGCCGCCGGGCACGCGCCCGAGATCCCACGGATTGCGCGTCACGCCGAGCGCGCTATTTTCGCACGAACTGCCCATCGCAAACTCGTCGAGGTTGGTTTTCCCCAACGGCAGGATGCCGGCGTCGAGCAATTTGCGCACCGCGGTCGCATCGTACGGCGCGATCCAGTTCTCCAAAATCTTCGAAGCGCACGTGGTGCGCGTGCCGGTGACGCAGAGGTTGTCCTTGAGCGCGGTGGGCACGCCGGCCAAGGCCGGCCGTTCGCCCGCGGCGATGCGTTCGTCGACGCGGCGCGCCTGCTCGCGCGCCAATTCCTCGGTGACGCTCAAATAGGCGCCGACGTGCGGATCGCGTTCGCGCACGCGCGCCAGCGCCGCTTCGGCAATCTCGCTCGCGGAGACGCTGCGCTCGTGCACGGCCTTCGCGATCTCACGCGCGCTCAGATCGAGGATGCCGGCCATCAGGCTTCACCCAAGATGCTGGGCACGCGGAAATAAGCGCCCTGACGCTGCGGCGCGCCGCGCAGAACGGTCTCGCGATCGAGCGACGGACGCTCGACGTCGTCCCGGCCCACACCCTCGCCCGGAATCACCGCGGCGGTGGCTGCGACGTCCGCGACCGGCAGCGCCTCGAGCGCCTTGACGTGGTCGAGCAGGGCGCCCAATTGCGCGCCGAAACGCTCGACCTCCGCCGGCGTCAAGGCCAGCCGAGCCAGTTTGGCGACGTACTCGACGTCGATGTCCGCGGATGCCATCAGTCTCCTAGAGCAGCGCCGTTGCCCGCGGCGCTCGGGGCGTGCAGCACGGCCAGGGCCTCGATGTGGCCGGTCTGCGGGAACATATCGAACGGTTGGACGGAGCCCAAACGGTATCCGCCGGCAATCAAGAAGGCCAGATCGCGCGCCAGCGTTGCGGGATTGCACGAGAGATACCAGATTTCGGGAACCAGCGCCGCGCGCAGCGCTTCCAGCGTGCCCTGGTCGCTGCCCTTCCGCGGCGGGTCGAGAAAGACCACATCGGCCTGCGCCAGGGTCTGGCGGCCGCGCTGAGAGCGCAGCGTCGCGTCGACGCGCCCGATCACGAACGTCGTCTGCGCCGCCACGCCGTTGAGCCCCGCGTTGACCCGCGCCTCGCGCACGGCGTTGGGATTTTCCTCGACGCCGACCACCTCGGCGCCGCGTTTGGCGAAGTACAGCGCGAACGTGCCGGCGCCGCAATAGAGGTCGACGAAGCGGGTCGCGGGTTTTACCCGCTCGCCGAGATACGCATAGATGCGCCCGACCATCTCGCCGTTGACTTGGAAAAACGACGCGGGCGACACGCGGAAGCGAACGTCGCCGATCTGCTCCTCCATCTCGGCCCGGCCGCAGACGGTCGTGTGGCGGCGGCCCAAGACCGCGTTTTCGCTCGGCGGCTCGAACGAGTTGGTGATGCCGACCACGTCGGGAAGATGTGCCGCGAGCGCCGGCGCCGCTGCGTGCAGCGTGCGCGACGCGCGTTCGGTCGTAATGGAGAGCACGCCCTGCCCCGACGATTGTGCGGCGCGCGCGATCACGTGGCGCGCCTCGTCGAATGCCGGCGCGCTCTCGGGATCGAGCGCTGCAGCCCAGAGCCCGGCCAAATCGCCGTCGAGCCGGGGCATGACGACCGGACACGCTTCGATCGGAACCACGTCGTGCGTGCGCGCCGCGTAAAATCCGAACGCCGCGCTCGGGCCCGACCGATCGACCACGAGCGCCATCTTATTGCGATAGCCGCGCGGGTGCTCCATGCCGATCGTGGGCCGCACGTCGGGCTCGGCGACGCCGCCGATGCGCCGTAACGCATTGAGCACGATGTCGCGTTTCCAGCGCAATTGCGCGGCATACGCCAAGTGCTGCACCTGGCAACCGCCGCACGTGCCGAAATACGCGCAGAACGGCTCCGCCCGGTCGGGCGAGGTCGTCAGCAATTCGATCAGTTCGCCGACCGCGTACTTGGCCTTGACCGTCTCGACGCGCACCTTGGCCCGCTCGCCCGGTACCGGACCCAATACGTAGAGCACCATGCCGTCCGCGCGACCAACCGCCTGACCGGTCTTCGCGATCAGGTCGGTACAGTCGATCTCGACGACGTCTCCTGGTTCGAGGGGCGGTTTGACGATGGTGGCGGCGGCGGTGGCCTCGCTACCCGGACTTCTTTTCATCGAGCTGCTTGAGCAGCTTGTTGGCTTCGTCGATGAGCGATTGAATGCGCTCCGTGGTCGGATCTTGCGGCGGACGGGCCAAGGTCGAGCGGACGATCGCGAAGGCGATGCCCGCCGAGGCGGCCGCGATGCCGACGAACAGCAGGGTGCGGCGCAGGTTGCTGCCCGAACGCTTGGCCGGGGCTTCCGCTTGCGCTCCGTTATTCGTCGTGCCGTTGGCGGAGGTAGACGCGGACGCGTGCGTGTCGATGCCCGAACCGTATTCCATCTTGAGCCTATTCGCGTTCGGGCGGCGGCGTTCTTGCGACGAGGCGCAACTGCTCGGCGATCTGTGAGGGCAAGAGCGGCCGCTGCAGGCCCCCCGCCGCGCCCAGCCGCAGCGCCTCACGCAGGAGCGCGACCTCTTCGAAAGCGACGACGATCAACACGGGCACGGCGGGCCGCTCGGCGAGCAGTGCGGGCAAGACCGCCAAGCCCCCGGCGGGCGGCAGCCGCCCGTCGAGCACGATCAGGTCGGGCTGCGACGTGCGCAGCGCCGCGAGCGCGGAGTCGGCGTCGCCGGCTTCGCCGACGACGACCCAACCCTCGCGCTGCACAGAGCGCGCGACGATCCGGCGCTCGAGCGGCGCGTCGTCGAGGAGCAGCACGCGACGCGGTGGCCGGGGCTCGGACGGCTCAGCGGCCGTCATCGCAGGTGCCGAGGTCGCAGAGCACCCCGAGCGTCGCCGCGCTGCGGCCCACCAAGAGTCGCCGGCCCGCGGCTTCGACGACGTGCAACGAGGCGCGGTCGGGAAGAAAGATCGTCTCGACGACGCGCAACGACCGCTCGCGCGACGCGCGCGCACGGAAAGCCTCGAACGGGCGAAGCGCACGCACGCGCGGCGAACGCAGCAGCGCACGCAGCGCGAGCGGCAACGCCAGGATGAATCCGCAGGCGAAAATTGCGCGCGCGATCGCGACCGCTTCCGGAGTCAGCGCGCGATGCTCCGGCGGTAGGCAACGACGCTCTCGCGCACGGCCTCGGGCGATTCGGCGACCGCGAGCACGTTGCCGGTGGTCAACGTAACGACGGTCGCGCCCTCCTCATCGGATTCCACCGTTTCGATCAGATCGGCATTGATGACGACGAGGTGTCCGGCCGGGCGGTGCAGCGCGATCATAGGTCCGCCGTTTCGAACGCGGTGCCCCGCGCTCCCCGGCCGGCCAGCGAATCCTCGTAGCGGCGTCGCTCCTCTTGGCGCGCTCGGTCGCGGGCGAACAGGCGGCGGCGCGCGGCGCGATCTGCATCGAAGCGCAACCGGAGCCCCATCGCCTCGTCGAGGACGGCACGCGCGTCGAGGACGCGCAGTCGAGCCTCGGTCGCAGCGGCGGCGTTGACCGCAAAGAGCGCGGCAGGCGCACCCAGGCCGGTGACGAGTTGCGCTACGAAGCAGCGCGACTCGGCGTCACGTGCCCGCGCGTAGGCGAGTCCGGCGGCGCGTTCGCGTGCGAGCGCGGCGCTTCGCGCGGGTTCGAAGGGGTAACGGAAACCTCGAGCCATCGCCCGCATCATCACGCGCGATGGCGCAAACGTCTAGGAGGCCAGCGCTTCGCGTTCGGGTCCGACCGAGACCGAATCGATCGGCACGCCGAGTGCGGCTTCCAATCGCGCCACGTAGGCGCGCGCGGCGGCGGGCAACGAGCCGACGCTCCGGCACCCGGTAATGTCCTCGCTCCAACCGTCGTGCCATTCGAGGTCGACTTCGAGCCGCGGGTGCGCTGCTTCGGCAAACGTAACCGGTTTGCCGTCGACGCGGTAGCCGGTCACGATCGCCAAACGTTCGATGCCGCTGAGCACGTCGAGCTTGGTGATCACCGCCGAACTCAGCCCGTTGACGCGCGCGGCGTAGCGCGCGGCGACCGCGTCGAACCAGCCGCAGCGGCGCGGCCGTCCGGTGACCGTGCCGAACTCGCCGCCATTGCGGCGCAATTGCTCGCCGGTCGCGTCGTGCAACTCGGAGGGAAACGGTCCGGCGCCGACGCGCGTGCAGTAGGCCTTCGCGATGCCGACCACGCGTCCGACGGCGGTCGGGCCGAGCCCGAGGCCCGTGCACGCGCCGCCCGCGATCGTATGCGAACTGGTCACGAACGGATACGTGCCGTACCCGACGTCGAGCAGCGTGCCCTGCGCGCCTTCTATCAGCACGCGTTTGCCCGATTCGAGCGCCCCGTGCAGATATTCGACGCCGTCGACGACGTGCGGCAAGACGCGCGGCAGTGCGGCGAGCGTGCGCGCAACGAGTTCGCCCGCATCCGGAGCCGCATCGCCCAGTGCGACCGCGCGCGCGCGGACGTTGGCGCGTAAACGTTCTTCGAGCCGAACGGGATCGCGCAGGTCGGCGAAGGTCAGGCCGCTGCGCGCGACCTTGTCGGTGTAGGCCGGACCGATGCCGCGTCCCGTCGTGCCCAGCGCTTCGCTGCCGCGCGCGGTCTCAGCCGCGCGGTCGGCGGCGCCGTGATACGCGAAGACCACGTGCGCGCGATCCGAGACCGCGATGCGCGAGATGTCCACGCCGATGCCCTCGAGCATCTCGAGTTCGGCGAGCAGACCGTCGAGGCTGACCACCGTGCCGCCGCCGATGAAGAGCGCGGGGCGCGCTTGCAGCACGCCGCTGGGCACGATGCGCAGCGCCAGTTTACGCTCGCCCACCACCAGCGTGTGGCCGGCGTTGTCGCCGCCGCCGAAGCGGGCGACGACGTCGTAGTCCGCGGAGAGCAGATCGACGACGCGGCCCTTGCCCTCGTCGCCCCACTGCACGCCGAGAACGATGTCGGCCTTGTGCGTCACTCGCCGCGGAATTCTAGATCGCTGGTATCGCCCATGGGCTGCGGGCGAATGCCGTTGAACGTGGTCAACACGAATTCGCTGAAGAGGGCGTTGGGCCAACCGAAATCTTTCCGCGAAAACCGGCCGGGGTCGTTGGGATCGAACGACTCGTGCAAGAGGTGGTCGCCGGGATCGCTCGCCAGCAATTGACCCAAAACGTCGCGCCGCTCGGAGTCGCTCGTGGAGGTGAGGCCCTGCACGATCAATGCGAGCGGCCAGACGTAGCCGTCGCTCGTATGCGCGCTGCCGATGCCCCGCGCGATCGAGCCGACGTAGTAATACGGGTCGTCCTTGGAGAGCAGGAAGCGCCGCGTATTCTTGTAGACGAAGCTATCGGTCTTGGTGTAGCCGAAATACGGCGCGGACAGCAAGCTCGGGATGTTGGCGTCGTCCATGAACGTCTGATGCCCGAGGCCGTCGACTTCGTAGGCGTAGATGTAGCCGTAATTGGGCGTGAACACCTCGCCGTATTTCTGGATGCCGTCCTGCACTTCGGAGCGCAGCGTTTTGGCCCGGTTCGACTTGATCAGGTTGCGGTAGACGACGCGCTCGATTTCTTCGAGATCGCCCAAAGCCACGACCGCCATCATCTCCGAGGGGATCAGGTAATTGTATTTGCAGGCATCGTCGGAGGGCCGAAAGCCGGTCCAGATCATGCCCGTGTACGCCACCGGATTGGGCTGCTGCGCGCCGCTGTCGTCGCGCAACTCCTTGTGCGTGTATTTCGAGTTGCGGGCGTGATCTTGCTCGCGCTCCATCGTCTCGAGCGCACGGTCGAAGCCGAGCGACTCGTCGCCCGTGAAGATCGACGAATCGCCCGTCGCTTTCCAGTAACTCCAAGCCAGCACGATCGGATAGGCCAGGGAGTCGAGTTCGAACTTCTGCTCCCACACGCGGTAGTCGATCGTGAATGCGTTGGCGTAGGGATCGACCTGCAGGTACTTNNAGCCACTCTGCCGGGATGTCGCCGGTCTTGATATAGGCCGTGCCGTCGGGCGCGATCGTGGCTTGCTGGCTCGTGTTCAGGAGCGCGGCGCGATACATCGCTTCGAGACGAGGGTTGGAATCGTGATATTCGGCCGCCGCTTTGGCGATGGTCTCCAACTCGACTGCGCGCACGGGGACGCTGCACAGGACGAGGTTCGCGACGAGCAACGCCGCGACGGCAAAACGCATAGGAGAGGGTCTACGCGCGGCCGCCGGGCGATTCCTCGAAACCGCGGTCGTCGATACCGAACTCTAACGCTGCCCGCGCTCCGAGTCGCCGGTAGATGCTCGGCGCTGGAAAGCCGAGCCGTTCGAGCGCGCGCGCGGCGTGCGGGTAGTCGAGCGCGGGACGAATCCGGTACAGGCGCTCGATCGCCGAATCGAGACGGGCGCCTTCGTCGAACTCCGCGGCATCCACGACCGCCCGGGCGGCTTCACGTTCGATCCCGCGCCTGACCAATTCGGCGACCAGTCGCGCGTCGCCGACCGCCTTGCGGCGGCCTTCGACGTAGAGTTGAGCGAAGAGCCGGTCGTCGAGATACCCTTCGCCACGACAGCGCGCGACCGCGCCGTCGACCGCGTCGTCCGCAAACCCGCGCCGGCTCAGACGTTCCCGAAGCTGGACCTCGGTGAGCCGGCGCAGTGCGAGCGCCCGAAGCGCGGCGGCGTATGCCGTGCCCTTGGGCTGCGCCGGTTCAGTCCTCGTTCGTGCCGGCACGGGCCGCGATCGCGGGCGCGGGCGAACCGTTGGTGGAGACCGAGGCGCTCAGCGCCTCGCGGATCTTCACGCTGATCTCTTCGGCGAGATCGCTGTGCTCTTCGAGATAGGCTTTTGCGTTCTCGCGGCCTTGGCCGATGCGGGTATCGCCGTAGGTGTACCACGAGCCGCTCTTGCCCACGATGTTACGTTCGAGCGCGACGTCGAGGATCGAACCCATCTTGGAGATGCCGCGTCCGTAGGTGATGTCGAACTCGGCTTGCCGGAACGGCGGCGCGACCTTGTTCTTGACGACCTTGACGCGCGTGCGGGAACCGACCACGTCTTGACCGATCTTGATCTGCTCGAGCTTGCGCACGTCGAGACGGACCGAGGCGTAGAACTTCAGCGCACGGCCGCCCGAGGTGGTCTCGGGGCTGCCGAACATCACGCCGACCTTCTCGCGCAACTGGTTGATGAAGATCATCACGCAACCCGAGCGCGAGATCGCGGCCGTCAACTTGCGCAGCGCCTGCGACATCAAGCGCGCCTGCAAGCCGACGTGCGTGTCGCCCATGTCGCCTTCGAGTTCGGCCTTGGTCACGAGCGCCGCGACCGAGTCGACGACGACGACGTCGACGGCATTGGAACGCACGAGCATCTCGGCGATGTCGAGCGCCTGTTCGCCGGTGTCGGGCTGGGAGACCAGCAGCGAGTCGAGGTCGACGCCGAGCGCCCGGGCGTAAATCGGATCGAGCGCGTGCTCGACGTCGACGAAGGCCGCATTGCCGCCGGCGCGCTGGGCTTCGGCGATCACGTGCAAGGCCAGGGTGGTCTTACCGCTGGACTCGGGTCCGAAGATCTCGACCACGCGGCCGCGCGGCAAACCGCCGATGCCCAGGGCCAGATCGAGGGCGATCGAACCGGTCGGCACCACGTCGATCGCGAGCTTCCCGGAAAAATCTCCCATCTTCATGATCGAGCCTTTGCCGAATTGCCGCTCGATCTGCGCCAACGCGTTGTTGAGCGCTACGGTCTTCTCGTCTTGTGCCACTGGTTTCTCCTCAGCCTGACGTGTCGCGTGGATGTGTCCGATGTGTCCATGCTAGAGCCCCGGTGTGCCATACGTATGTCACTCTGCCGCGCGGCGCCCAAAATTTTTGCGCTCAAAACAAGGCCTCGATGAACTCGCGCGGCTCGAAGGGGCGGAGCTCCTCCACCTTCTCGCCGAGCCCGATGTACTTGATCGGGATTTCCAGCGTGTCGACGATGGCCACCAGCACGCCGCCCTTCGAGGACGAGTCGAGCTTGGTCACCACGACCCCGGTCAAGGCCGTGGCCTCGTTGAAGAGGCGGGCCTGCGAGATGGCGTTCTGGCCGGTCGTGCCGTCGACGACGAGCAACGTTTCGTCGGGTGCGGCGCCGGTCTCGCGCTCGATGATGCGGCGCATCTTCTTCAATTCTTCCATGAGATTGGTCTTGGTTTGGAGCCGGCCGGCCGTGTCGATCAGCACCACATCGACCTTGCGCGCTTTGGCCGCCGCCAGGCCGTCGTAGATCACGGCGGACGGGTCGGCGCCCTCCTTGCCGCGCACGAGCTCCGCGCCGGACCGCTCGGCCCAGATCGTCAGTTGCTCGGCGGCGGCCGCGCGGAAGGTGTCGGCCGCCACGAACATCACGCGTTTGCCGGCACGTGACAAGAGGTAGCCGAGCTTTCCGATCGTGGTCGTCTTCCCGCTGCCGTTGACCCCGACGACCAAGACGACCGCCGGCTTCGAAGCCAGCCGCAGCGCACCGCCGGGGAGCGTGAGAAAACGCTCGACGTCCTTCTTGAAGCGGGCCACGGCCTGATCGCTGCGCCGCCACAGCTCTTGCCGGGAGACGACCTGCAGGCCGCCGAGGATCTTCTCGGCGGTGGGCACGCCGAAGTCGGCGGCGATGAGGATCTCTTCCAGCTCGTCCCAGAACTCTTGGTCGAGGGGTCGCTTCGCCTGAGCCAGCGTCTCGACGCCGGCCAACGATTCGCGCGATTTCCCCAGGACGTTGCGGAGTTTCCCGAGCCAGCTCACGAGAGACCGCCCTTCGCGGCGCCCAATCGAACTCCTGTTCGATTTTAGCGGCCTCGCGCGCAGGACAACAAAAGGGGGACCGGCGTGCTCGCGCCGGCCCCCCTCGATCCCCTCGTTCAGTGGTCACGCCGCTCGACTTCCGATCCTTGCCTTACCGGAGCTCGATGACGCACTCTCATAATACCCGAATTGCGCCGTTTTACGACCCCCGCGCCATTAGCATTTTGTGAAAGGCCGGCCCGGGCGTTTAGGCCCCTTCGGCGACGGGCTTGCGGACGTACTTCTGCTTGAGCGTGCGATCGTTCTCGCGATAGCCCAGATCGCCGCGCAGCACGCGCAGGTTGTTGCGCAAGTGGATCACCGCCTGGGCGTGGATCTGCGAGACGCGCGATTCCGACACGCCCAGGACGGCCTTGATGTCCTTGAGCGTCTGGCCTTCGAAGTAGTAGAGCGAGATGACGGTCCGCTCTTGGTGGTTGAGGTCGTCGAGCGCCTCGAGCAGCAGGCGCCGGACTTCGCGCTGTTCGAGCGACGAACCGACCTCCGTATCGTCGCCGCGCAAGGTGTCGAGCAGGGGCAGATCGCTGCCCCGGTCGCTCGGAATATGCTCCTCGAGCGATAAGACGGTGGAGCCTCGCACGCGCTGCTGCGTGGTGTCGAGTTCCTTGCGCGTCATGCCCATGCGCTGGGCCAATTCGTCGTCGGTCGGGCTGCGGCCGAGTTCGGTCTCCATCTCGTGATGGACCCGGTCGAGTTCGCGCGCCTTCTGACGAACGGCCCGCGGGACCCAGTCGAGCGCCCGCAGGGCGTCGAGGATCGCACCGTGGATGCGCGTGATCGCGTACGTTTCGAATTTGACGCCGCGCTCGTCGTCGTACTTCTCGATCGCGTCGATCAAACCGATCACGCCGTCGCTGATCAAGTCGTTGAGTTCGACGTTGGGCGGGAGATTGACCGAAACTCGACCCGCCACGTACTTCACGAGGTGAATGTAGCGGTGGATGAGCTCTTCGCGCGTATACGCCAAACCGGCAATGACGTACTGCGAGCGTCGCTCTTTCAAACGGTGCCCCCTTTCACCGCGCGATTTCGGGGGTTACGAAGAAAACCCTTACCGGCCGTGGGGCGGGCCGGCACAGCCCTCACGTACGCAGCACGCGCAACGAGAACAGCGCCGCCTGACCGTACAGATACAGCCACTCGGCGAACGAGAAATCGTGGCGTTCGCGCTGCAAGAGCGCGGCCAGGCGCGGGTAGCGCGCCAGTTGTTCGAAGAGCACGTCGAAGCGGACGGGACGCCGTTCCAGAAACGTCATCAGCTTGTGGCGCTGGCGCAAGCGCGCGTAGAACGCGGCCTTGAGCGAGCGTTCGTACTGGAGGGCGGCGTCGAAACTCGACCGGGCGCGGGCGGCGGTAACCGCGGCGGCGGCGAGACGGCCGGACGTCGCGGCTTCCTGAATGCCTTCGCCCGTGGTCGCGTCGACGAGGCCCGCGGCCGTACCGCCGATCATCACGCCGCCGTCGCGGACCCGCGGCCGGGGCGCACCACCGTAGAGCAGATTGCCCTCCTCGCGCACGGTGTACTGCGTGCCGGGAAAGAGCCGCGCGGCCACGCCCGACAAGAACGAATCCAGCTCGGCGCGCAATTCCTTGCCGCCGAGTTTGCCCGGGATGCCCAGGCCGATCGAGAGGTGATCGCGCTTGGGAAACATCCAGGCCACGACGTTGCGCCCGGCGGCCCCGACGTAGTAGTGCATCTCCAGCGTTTGATAAGCGACGGGAATGGCGGGCCGCTCGGGGTACACCCGGTATTGATAACAGGTGATCAGTCCATTGCTCCAGTCGGGATAGGCCAGCGGCGAATCGTCGGGAATTCGCGCGCTCGAGCCCTGCGCGAGCAGGACGTGCCGCGCGCGAACGCGCTTACGCTCGCCCGTGACGAGGTCGGCGTATTCGACGATGCTGCGCTCGCCCTCGCGCGTGTAGCCGCGAAAGAGCGCGTTGGTTTGGATTTGCGCGCCTTCGTCGAGCGCGAGGCGCGCGATCGTTCCGTCGAGCTCTTCGCGCGTGGTGGTGAGGCCTTGCCCGATGGGAAATTCGAAACGGCGTCCGGAGAGCGCGTGCAGCGCGATCGTGGGCGGATCGCAGTGGACGATCGTGCGCGGTAAATCGAACGTCTCGCAAAAACCTTCGCGCAGCCCGGCGGCGCAGACGCGCTTGGCGCCGACGACGGCATCGCGTTCGAGCACGAGCGTTTCGACCCCGCCGCGCGCGGCTTCGCGGGCCGCGACGCCGCCGGCGGGACCGCAGCCGACGACCAAAAACTGCACGTCTTGCATGTGCCGGGCTTGTTCTAGCGCAGGCCGCTCTTCTCCGCGTAGGCACGCCACCCGGCCAAGCGCAGGGCCTCAACGGGCGCCGTCCGTTCGTCGTACGTCGCTATGCCCACGCACGCTTCGCTTCCGTCCGCGCGCCGGAACGTTTGCCGCACCTCGTCGAGCGGCGCCGTGAGCCGACGTGGATCGAAGGCGGCGGCGGAACCGGCGATCGCCGCAAAGGTGCCGTCGCCGAGCGTGAAGACCTCGGCTTCTCCGGCGAGCGCGGCGCGCAACGCTGCGCCCCACGCGCGAGCGTCGCAGCCCGAGGAACGAAATTCGACGACGGCGATCGCGCCCCAGGTTCGTTCCCAGACCCGCTCGGCGGAGAGTACGCGCAGACGCTCTTCCAATCTGCGGCGTGAGGGCAAACCGGTGAGCGGATCGAGCGGCGGAAGGTCGGCAGGCTCGGCTTCGAAGGCCGCGGCGACCATCTCGGCCAGCGCTTCGAGCGCGGCGAGCGAGCGCGGCGCCGGCACGAAATGCTCGGGCGAGGCCGCGGCAACCGTGCCCACCTCGAACCCGTCACTGGTGAGCATCGGGACGCCCGCATACGAACGCACTGCGCTCGGGCCGCAGACCAGGGAGTGAGCGCGGGTGCGCCGGTCGACGTCGGCGCGTTCGACGACGCGCGCCCGCCCGGAGGTGACCGCGGCGAGGCAGAGCCCGCCTTCCCGCGGCAATTCGCGCACGCCGTCGAGCCCCACCGCCCCAACCAGGCGGATGGCACGTTCGCCGACGATCGTGCAGAGGCCGAAGGGCGCATCGAGCACGGTCGCCGCCACCTCGGCCGCCCGCTGCGCGACGGCCAGCGCGGCGGGAGCCGGCCGCTCGAATCGCGCGACGGCGAGCAGCCGCGCTTTCTCCCGCTGCGCGACTTCGCCGGACCGCGCGGTTCGCGCGCGCCCGGAGGACGCCGCGCGGCTGAAGCTCAGCAGCATTGCCCGACTATAGTCACCCCCGAAAAGCGTGCGTAGAGGCCTTGAGTCCCGGTGCATTGAGCACTACAGGACTGCCTCATACCGGCGTGAAACGCCAATAGGTCGTCCCTTTCCGCGGGCGCAGGCGCGCATGTCGCCGCGGCTCTTTCATGTTGCGCGAATCGAGGTAGCTTCACACCCTTGGATGCAAATCTTGGAATCGGACTAGGGCTGGGAGCCGGCGTCATCGCGATCGTGTACGGCGCGTTCCTGATCGCCTGGGTGCTCCGCCAATCCGACGGCAACGAGCGCATGCGCGAGATCGCGGCCGCGATTCAGGAAGGCGCGATGGCCTTCCTCAAGCGGCAGTACACGACCGTGGCGGTCGTAGCCGTCGTCCTCGCCATCGCCATCGCCATCGGACTGGGTTGGGAATCCGGCTTGGGCTTCGTCATCGGCGCGACGCTTTCGGGCGCGGCCGGCTTCATCGGCATGATCGTTTCCGTGCGCGCCAACGTACGCACCGCCGAAGCGGCCCGCGGCGGCATCTCGCCCGCGCTGCAACTGGCCTTCCGGGGCGGCGCGATCACGGGCTTATTGGTCGTTGGTTTGGGCGTGATCGCCTGCGCCGGGTATTACGCGATCGTGCAAGCCGTCAACGGCGGCGACACCGCGAGATCGCTCGACGCGATGGTCGGCCTGGCCTTCGGATGCTCGCTGATCTCCGTCTTCGCGCGCCTCGGCGGCGGCATTTTCACCAAGGCGGCCGACGTCGGCGCCGACCTNNTTCGAGACCTATGTGGTCACGACGATCGCCGCGATGCTCTTGGGCCACCTCGTGCTTCCCGACTATCCGGGTGCGACGACCTTCCCGCTGATTCTCGGCGCGGTGTCGATCGTGGCTTCGATCATCGGCACCTTCTTCGTCGGCATGAAAAACGACGGCAAAGCCACCGGCGGCGCGATCATGGGCGCACTCTACCGCGGCATGATCGTCGCGGGCGTGCTGGCCGCGATCGCCTTCTACTTCGTGACCAACCAAGAGTTCGGCGCGGGCGCAACGATCGACGGCAGGTCGATTTCGGCACTCGCGATCTTCGGCTGCGCCGTGGTCGGCCTCGTGGTTACGGGCCTGATCACCTACATCACCGAGATCTATACCGGCACCCAGTTCGCTCCGGTCCAGAACATCGCGCGGGCCTCGATCACCGGACACGCCACCAACATCATCGCGGGCCTCGCCGTTTCGATGCAGGCCACCGCCTTACCGGCAATCGTGATCGTGGTCGGCATCCTCGTTTCGTTCTCGTTGGCCGGCCTCTACGGCGTCGGCATCGCGGTCATGGCCATGCTGTCGATGGCGGGCATCGTCGTTGCGATCGACTCCTTCGGCCCGATCACCGACAACGCGGGCGGCATCGCGGAAATGGCCGAGATGCCCGAAGCGGTGCGTAACGTGACCGACCCGCTCGACGCGGTCGGAAACACGACAAAGGCGGTCACCAAGGGCTACGCGATCGGTTCGGCCGGACTCGCGGCGGTCGTTCTCTTCGCCTCGTTCGTTAAAGAACTCGCCGATAAGTGCGCGGCCAATTCGGCGGCGGCATGTGCGACGACGCCGATCGTCTTCAGCCTCGCCGATCCGTACGTTCTGACCGGACTGTTCGTGGGCGGCCTCTGCCCGTATCTCTTCGCATCGCTCTCCATGGAGTCGGTCGGCCGCGCCGGCGGCGCCGTCGTCGAAGAGGTTCGCCGTCAATTCCGCGAGATGCCCGGCATCATGACCGGCACCCAAAAACCCGACTACGGCACGACCGTCGACATCGTCACCCGGGCGGCGCTCAAGGAGATGATCCTGCCCGCGCTGATCCCGATCTGCGTGCCGGTCATCGTCGTCTTGTTGTCGTTCGTGTTGCCCAACAACGGCGGCGCGAAGATGATGGGCGGCGTGCTGGTCGGCTCGATCGTCACCGGACTCTTCCTCGCGCTCTCGATGACGAGCGGCGGCGGCGCGTGGGACAACGCGAAGAAGTATATCGAGGACGGGCACCACGGCGGAAAGGGCTCTCCGGCGCACGCCGCAGCCGTGACCGGCGATACGGTCGGCGACCCCTATAAGGACACGGCGGGACCGGCCATCAACCCGATGATCAAAGTGCTCAACATCGTGGCGCTCTTGCTCGTGGGCTACCTCGTGCACTGACCTGCGGACGGCCGCAAAGACATCGCGAGAGAAGCCCCGCCGGCATGTTTCCGGAGGGGCTTCTTCAGCTTCTTAAGACTCCGTCCGGACGCCCTTACCGGAGGTCAAGCATACCGACCGTCGAACTGGCCCCGACAAGCAGCAGCACGTAAACTTTTCCATGAGGAGCACGGCTAATGGCCACGCCATTTTCATCCGTTCCGGCGAAAGCGCTCGTCTTTGCGGGCATTGCGGCGTTAGCCGCGTGCGGCGGCGGAACGTCGGCCGGGACGCCCGGCGCGGGTCCCAACCTGCAGAGCGACGCGCGCGCGGATCAATCGATAAAGCACGAGGTCGTGCCCAATCCCTACCCCACGACCATCGGCGAACAATGGAAGTACAACTACACCCTCGTCCTGGCGAACAGTCCGGGAACCGTTCAAGATACGACCGGCACCATCGCGACCACGTTGCAATCGCAGACGACGTTCAACGGAAATCCGGTTTTCGACTATCATTCGGTCTTCAACTATTCGTCGGGCGCCGACGGCGGCATCACCGGCACGACGACGACCGACAACTACGAATATTTCGTGGGCAGCTACTATTATTATTACGGCAACTCGATCACCGGCAGCGAGTCGTCGCCGAAGTACAGCAACACGTCGACCGACGCGCAGACGTATCCCACGCCGTTCATCCTCGACATTCTGCCGGAGAGCAACGGTAACCACGCGACGGAGCCGGGAGCGTACACGCTGACCGCGACCTCGACCTCGACGGCGAACGGCGGAACGGACGTCAGCGAAAGTTACTCGCGCGCGAATTCGGGCGCATCGACGACCGCCGAGACCATCACGCTGGCCGGCACGCCGTACTCGGTGTCGGAAACGATCAACGCCGACTACAGCGCGACGCTCAATAACGGCGTTCCCGGGCAAGGGGACACCGGCACGACGACCTTCTCGGCGCCCTCCGCCGACTATGTAAACGTCGTCTACACGCCGACGGTCGGCTCACCGGTGAGCACCACGGTTCCCGTCTGGTGGGGTTCCACGCCGCTCCTGAGCGACACGTTCAAGCAAATTGCCAGCGCGGCGCCCGTACCCGCGCGTTGCAAGAGCAACTACACCGGGCAATCCTCGGTCGAGTTGCGCGAGTCGCTCAGCTACGTCGATCCGATTCAAGGTTCGACCGACGTCGAGACCACCGACCGCTTCGTGATCAGCGGCATCGGCGTCGTCTGCGCCAACAATACGCGCCTGATCTCGTATTTCAACAACCGCACCAACGGCGAGCTTGCGGGCACGACGAGCATCTCGGTGCTGCAAGGCCTCGCCACGTATACCGCGAGCCGCACCAAGGGTCCGGACGAGATCGTCGGCTTCGGCCCGTTTGCCGGACCGGGAGCGCGTCTCCCCCTGCCTCTCGGCCTCAAGCTGGATTCGTTCCCCGGCAAGAAGCACTAGCACGAGAACGTTTACTGAAGGCAAAAAAGGGGCGGTCCAAACGGACCGCCCCTTCTCTTGTGCGCAAAGGCGTCGAAACGCCGCAGCGAATTACTGAACTTCGACCGTCGCGCCGACTTCGGCGAGCTTCGCCTTGATCGCTTCGGCTTCGTCCTTGGGGATGCCGGATTTGATCGGCTTGGGCGCGCTCTCGACGAACGCCTTGGCTTCGGTCAGACCGAGGCTGGTCAGTTCGCGAACGGCCTTGATGACCTTGATCTTTTCCGGACCGACGGCGGTCAACACCGCGTCGAATTCGGTCTTCTCGACGGGAGCCGCGGCCGCGCCTGCGCCGCCGGTCGGAGCTGCGGCGACCGCAACCGGAGCCGCCGCGCTGACGCCCCACTTCTCTTCGAGGGTCTTCACGAGCTCGTTGAGCTCGAGAACGGTTAGCTTCTCGACTTGTTCGATGATCTCGGCAACAGCCATGATCGATTAACTCCTTATGATTCCGCGAGCTGGGTCGCGCGAGCGTTGAGGACGCGGACGAAGCCGCTGGGATCTGCGTTGAGCACGCCGACGAAGCCGCGCAGAGGACTGGTGAACAGCCCCAAGAGCTTTGCTTGCAGTTCGGCTTTGGGCGGAAGCGAGGCCAACGCATCGACCTGCTTGCCGTCGAACACTTTGCCGTCGACGTAGGCGGCTTTGACGGGCAGCGTCTTGACGTCGGCGGAGAACTTCTTGAGCGCCTTCGCCGGCGAAACCGGATCGCTGGGCGCGAAAACGACGCCCGTCTGGCCGGTCAGATACTGCTCGAATTGCTTTGCGAGATCTTCGCCCGCCGCGATCGAGAACAGCGTGTTCTTGACGACCGCGTACGAGTTGCCGTCCTTGCGCAGCTCGTCGCGAAGCTTGCCGATCTCTTCGACCGTCAAACCCGCGTAGTTGGTGAAGAACAGATACTTGGCGCCCGCCAGCCTCTGGCGCAGCTCCTCGATCGTCTGTTCTTTCTTGAGGGTGGGCATGGTATCGCTTTCTCTGGAAAAGAAAGGGCGCTCCAATCTTGCGATGAGCGCTTTCCACGGCCGCACCATCCGGGGTACCCGGAACGAGCGGAGTTTCGATCGCGCATCCTCGGCAGGCGCTCGCGCTTTACCCGCCGGGAGGCGGACCTACGGTCATCAGAGCCGTCGCCAATCATACCTGGCTCCGCAGCATCGGTCAAGGCCGCAGCCGCCACGGCGGCCCGAATCATGGGCGAAGCGCAGGGTGGGCGCCCCTCGATTGGGTACTTCCTTCGCCGAACCGGCCCGCCGTCCGAGAATGAGGATCCATGGATACCGCCACCCAAACGAAGCCCTACGTGGTCGACGCGTCCCACTCGAGCGTGGAGTTCAGCATTCGCCACCTCGTCTTTGCCAAGGTCCGCGGCCAGTTCCGGGTCGTCTCGGGCACGCTCGAGGTCGGCGCCGACGGCATCCCGACGCAGATTACGGGGCAGATCCAAGCCGACTCGATCGACTCACGCGAGGAAAATCGCGATAACCACCTGCGCTCGCCGGATTTCTTCGACGCTGCGACCCACCCGGCGCTGACCTTCTCGAGCACCCAGATCACCAAGAAAAACGACAGCGACTTCACCGTCGTCGGCGACCTCACGATTCGGGGCACGACCAACCGGGTCGAACTGGCGGGCGCGATCGAGGGCCGGGGCACCGACCCATGGGGCAACGACCGGATCGCCTACACCGCCAAAGGCAAAATCAACCGCAAGGATTACGGCCTGACCTGGTCTCAGACGCTCGAGGGCGGCGGACTCGTCGTGGGCGACGACGTCGAGATCGAACTCAACATCCAGGCGATTCCGGCGCCGGCGTAACGGGCGGCCCGTCGACCGCCGCTAGACCGCAGCGGGCGCCTGGCTCTTGCGCAGATACTCCACGAACTGCTCCCCGGTCATCGGCGCAGCGATCGCGATGCCCTGAACGCGCACGAATCCGGCGCGGCTGAGGGGCTCGATGAGGGCTACCCGTTCCACGCCCTTCGCGGCCAGATCCAGCGAGAGATGGCGGGCAATCTCCGAGATGCCGACGACCTGGGCGCGCTGTCCGGCATCGGTGTCGTATTCGCTCGTGATCAGCCGGTCGAGCTTGAGTTCCCGCACCGGAATATCGGCGAGTTGTAAGTGCGTCGCGGGCGTCACGCCCGGTCCGAGCCCGTCGAGACAGATCCGCACGCCGGCCTTGGACAGGGCGGCCATCGCGCCGTGCGACACCGGATCGTGGACGTCGAAAATGCGCTCGTCCAGCTCGATCCAGAGGCTGGTCGGCTTCAGGCCGTTCTTCGCCGCAGTCTCGAGCATCCGTTCGACGAGATCGACCTCTTGGAGATTCTGGACCGAGAGGTTGAGCGAGAGCTCGGGTGCGTAGCTGCCCAGACTACCCCAGAATTCGAACGCGTTGGCAAAGAGCCACGACGTGAGGCCTTTGATCAGGCCGTTCTGCTCCGCGTACGGAATGAACCCATCGGGGCTGTCGAGACCAGGCGGGCTGTCCGGAAACCGGCACAGCGCCTCGGCCTTCACGACCTTGCGACTCCGAATGTCGACGATCGGCTGGTAGTTGAGGATCATCGCGTCCTTGCCTTCATGTGGATGTCTAGACTCTGCGCACCCCTATTATATACGACAAAATCGGGCCGGGTTATGACACCCGGCCCGAATTTGGTTAGGACTTGCGGCCTTATGACGTAGCGGCGGTCGCCTTGACCCGGTTCGGGTCGACCTTGACGCCGGGGCCCATGGTGCTCGCCAAGGTGATGCTGCGCAGGTACGTACCCTTCGCGGCGGAGGGCTTGGCCCGAACCAGCGCGTCGAGCAGGGTGGCCACGTTCTCGGCGAGTTGCTCCTCGCCGAAGCTGGCCTTGCCCACGATCGTGTGCACGATGCCCGTCTTGTCGAGGCGATACTCGACCTTACCGGCCTTGATGTCGCGGATCGCGTTGCCGATGTTGGGCGACACCGTGCCGGACTTCGGGTTCGGCATCTTCTGGGCCAGGACGCGGCCCAGCTCTTTACCGATGGCGGGCATCATGTCGGGCGTCGCAACGGCGACGTCGAAGTCGGAAAAGCCGGCCTTGACCTTTTCGATCAGGTCGGCATCGCCGACGAAATCGGCGCCGGCGGCGGTCGCTTCGCCGGCCTTATCGCCCCGGGCGAAGGCGATGACGCGAACCGTCCGGCCCGTGCCGTGCGGCAACAAAACCGTGCCGCGGACGTTTTGATCGCTCTTCTTCGGGTCGACGCCGAGCCGAATGTGGATTTCGATCGTCTCGTCGAACTTGGCCTTGGCGTTGGTCTTGACCAGGCGCGTCGCTTCGATCGCGTCGTACAACTTGGTGCCGTCGAACGAGGCCGCGACGCCGCGATACTTCTTGCCGTGCTTCTTCATGAAGCCACCTCGACGCCCATCGAGCGCGCGGTGCCGGCGATGATGCGCATCGCCATGTCGACGTCGTTGGCGTTGAGGTCTTGCATCTTGGTCTCGGCGATCTCCTTGAGCTGCGCCTGACTCAGCTTGCCGACCTTATTGCGGTTCGGAATGGCCGAGCCGGACTCGAGGCCGAGCGCGCGCTTGATCAGGAAGCTCGCCGGCGGCGTCTTCGTGATGAACGTGAACGTCCGGTCGTCGAAAACGGTGATCTCGACCGGGATGATCATGCCGGCTTGCGCCTGCGTGCGCTCGTTGTACTCCTTGCAGAACGCCATGATGTTCAGCGAGTACGGACCGAGCGCCGGGCCGACCGGCGGGGCCGGCGTGGCTTTGCCGGCGGGCAACTGGAGGCCGATCTTACCGACCACTTTTTTGGCCATGGTTCTCTCCTAACGAATGCCGCAGGCGGCAATCTCCCCCTCGAAAACGGCGCCCGGCCGGGGTGGGGCCGATGGGCGCAACCCGGCTAGTATACCCGAGCCGGCCATCCGGAGCAAGGCCGCGGGGCAGGAGCCCTAAGGGATCCTAGGGCGCGGCCGACGGCTCGGGCTTGGGCGTGAAGGTCTTGGGCGCGTAGACCCGCTCCAAGAGGTCGGGCGTGCCCGCGACGCGCTCGAGGCGCGGATAGCGCTCGCCGCTCGATGCGTCGACCCGATAGGTCGTAAAGACGTCGTCGTAGCTCACGATCAGTTCCAGCGGCGCAGTCGAGCCGGCGTGCGCTTTGAGCATCTCGTGGAAGCGGTCGGCCGAGAACTTGCGGCCGTCCAGGGCCACGATCTTGGCCCCCGGCGGAATGCCGGCGCGGTAGGCGACGCCGTCGCCCACGACGTCGGAGATCGTGCCGTCGTCGCTGGACACGGTCAAGCCGAGGGAGTAACGCGCGTCGATGCGCTTGTTTTGGCCCTCATCTTCTTTCTGATATTCGGTCTGCGCGCCGTAGACGAGCTTGTACCCGCCGTTCGTGATGCCGCCCAGCGGCGGATGATTCTGCACGGCGGCGATGCGCTCGTTGAAGAACCCGGCCCAATCGTACGCCACCACCTGGTTCAAGAAACCATAGACAGTCTGGGCCGTGTAGGGCGCGACGCTGGGCGTGGTGCTGCCGCCCGAACCCCAGAGCTTATCGAAATCGTCGAGCGACTTCGCGCCGTTGGTCAAGCGCCGGATCGTGACGTCGGCGTCGAGCCAAATCAGATCGCCTTCCGCGTAGAAATCGCCCGCGCTCCGTCTGATGTCGTAAAACGCACCGGGCGCCATGTAGAGAAAGGGCGCGCCGTCGGCCGTATCGCGGATCGGGCGCCAACGCCGGCCGCTCTGCACGTCCATCGACGCGGCGGTGTCGGCCAGCACTTCGAGCTGTTCGTGGAACGTCTGCAAACGCGAACGTGCGGCGAGCACCTCGCCGTTGTATTCGTTCAGCCCTTCGTACACCCAGAGCAGATCGGTCTGCTCGGGAATCTGGTAATCGGGCTGGAAGAGGTCGGCAGGCCGGCGATACTTGCCGTTCCACGAATGCGAATACTCGTGCGACAGGAGCGATGCGCCGAGCTTGAACGCGCTCGTGTCGCTGATGTAGTTTTCCGATGCGCGATCGTCGCTCGACTCGTGATGTTCGATGCCTTCGCCCGGGATCGAATCGCTGAGCGTCAGCAAGAAGTGATAGTCGCGATAATGCTTGCTGCCGTAGAGCGCCGGCCCCTCGGCCACCAAATGCTTCATGCCCTCGAGCACCGAGGGCGCGATCTTCAAGGCCGCCGCGCCGTCCGCGGCGACGTCGAGTTCCTGTTCGCCGCCCAGGGGAAACGCCTCGTAGTGCGCGCCCGCGATCACGGGCGAGTCGATCAGCGTGTACAGCGGCTCGGTCTGAAACGCGATCGTGTTGCCGGCAACCGACTTCACCGGTAGCGCCGTGCCGAATTTCCAGCCCGCGGGCAGGGTCAAGGTCGCATCGGCGGACGTCGCCTGGGCCTTCGCGCCCTGCGGATAGACGACCATGTTGCTGAATTCGACGAGCGTCAGATTGGGCGTGCTCACGGGTTCGGTCTGCCCGTTGCGCGAGTCCGCACCGACGATGTCGTAGGTAATGTCGAGCGACGAGGTTCCGGGCGGCACATCCACGTGCACCGCGTACATGTCCACCAGATCGCGGCGCCACTCGAGCCGCTTCCCGCCCGCCGACACGGACAGATTGACGAGCGCTTCGATGGGCCCGACCGGCCCGTGATATCCCGGAATCCACTCCGGATACACGAACGTAAACGCCCCCGGCGTAGCCGGCAACGTCGCCTTCACATGGTACACCCGCTGAGCCGCCTGCGAAGCATCAACCGCAAACGTCAACGCCGGCCCATCCGCCCGAGCCGCCCCAGCCCCCACACACAAAAAAGCGAGCGCAATCGCACCCGCAAACCCAAAACGACGCATAAGCCGCCTATTCAGGCGCAGCCAAAGAATTCCGCCCCCAGCCTATCGCCCGGTCGAGCCAAAGGCGTCGACCAGCCCCGCACCTCCAGCGCGCGCCCCGGCGCAGCAAAAACGCGCCCCGGCGAAGCAAAAGCGTGCAGCGGCGAAGCGAAAGGGATCTGGGTTGCGTCAGGCCGAGGCGCCGAGGGGCGAAGTGTGCTTTAGCACATGAGCCCCGAGGCAACGACGGCCTGACGCAACCCAGACCCTTTCAGACTTTTTCGATTTGGTAGAATTCTAGCTCCACCGGCGTCTCGCGGCCGAAAATCGAGATCAGTGCGCGCACCTTCTCCTTCTCCGGCTGGATCTCGTCGACGATGCCCGTGAAGTCGAAGAACGGGCCGCTCGTGACCTTGACCCGGTCGCCCTTGGCGAAGTCGATCTTGAGCTTGGGCGTCTCGATGCCCATCTGCTTGAGGATCGTCTTGACTTCTTTGTCTTGCAACGGCACCGGTTTCTCGCCGGAGCCGGGCGAACCGACGAAGCCCGTCACGCCCGAGGTGTTGCGCACGACGTACCAAGACGAGTCGTCCATGTCCATCTCGACGAGGACGTAGCCCGGGAAGACCTTCTTGGGCGTGATCTTACGCTTGCCGTCTTTGAACTCGACTTCGTCTTCCATNNTCCATCGGGACGAGCACGCGGAAAATCTTGTCCTGCATGTTCATCGAGTGGATGCGCCGCTCGAGGTTGGCCTTGACCTTGTTCTCGTAGCCCGAGTAGGTGTGGATCACAAACCACTTGCGGCGGTCTTCTTTGCGACCGCCGGCGGGTGCGACCGCGACCGTAGCCTGCTGCGTTTCCTCTTCCAAAACCGGTCCCTTACTTATGGATCCAGCCGAAGATCAGCCCGAACAATTGATCGACCAGATAGGTGTACAACCCGATCACGACGACCAGCGCGATCGTCAGGATCGTGGCCGAGACCCACTCCTGCCGGCTCGGCCACGTGACGCGACGCATCTCCGAGACGAGCCCGCGCAGAAAAGCCTCGGCACGCGCGGAGCGCGCGGCCCGATCGGCCGTCTGGCGCGGAGCCGGGCGCGGCGGGTTACCCGGCGGCTTCGCCGTGGTGCCTCCTCCGGTCGGCCTGTTCATGCTCGTCTGATGCTCCTTTGAAGGCCGCGCCCGGCGCGGCCTGAGGTCGTGAACTTGGCAGGGCGGACAGGACTCGAACCTGCAACCGACGGTTTTGGAGACCGCAACTCTACCAATTGAGCTACCGCCCTATACCCGCGAAGCTACTTCGTTTCGCGGTGTGAACGATGACACCGGCAGAAGCGGCAATACTTGTCCAGCTCCAGTCGCTCGGTGGTGTGCTGCTTGTTCTTCTGCGTGTTGTAGTTCCGCCGCTTGCATTCGGTGCAAGCCAGGACGACCGTGACACGCTGTTCCTTCTTCGCCATTCCGTTCCCCGAGTATGTCGAATCGACATAAAGAAGACGGACACACGGCCCGCCAGAACGGTATGATAGCACAGCAGCGAGCGGCTGTAAACGCCGAGAACCCCTTCCGCCCAGGCAAGGGAAGGACTCCCCTTCGAGGCGACGCCGGGTTCTCACCGAGTAGCCCTGGAGAGGCTTCACTCAAAGTAAAGCGAGAATATCGATCTTCCCCTCAGGCCATCGGGAAGATGCAGTGAACGCCACCGCCGTGCCCACCCTCGACCTCCGCCGCTACGCCGCAGGCGGCACCACCCGCTCGCGTTTTCTCGACGA
>PLFC01000091.1:10521-11347 GCA_003136655.1 Vulcanimicrobiota bacterium | reverse complement strand
ACGCAAAACCGGATCGACTGGCGCGAACAGCTCGACGTCGCCCGTGAGTCGCTCCCACGTCCGCACCGGCCCGGCGATAAGCCCTACTGGGGCCTGCTCGGACCCAATCAGTGGCCGGCCGCGCTACCCGAGTTGCGTCCCGCGATCGAAAACTGGATCGCACGCTGCAGCGACGTGGCGCACCGGCTGCTGCAGGCGATCTGCACCTCGCTCGGGCTCGCGCCGGATCACTTCGACGACGCGTTCGCGGGCGAGCCGCACGCACACCTCAAGATCGTCCGCTATCCGGGCCTGACGGGCGATCGCGACGACCAAGGCGTGGGCGCCCACAAGGACTACGGCTTCGTCACGCTGGTCTTACAAGACGACGTCGGCGGCTTGCAGTTCGCCGGGACCGACGGCTCGTTCGTCGACGTCGCGCCGCAACGTGGCGCGTTCGCGGTGAACCTGGGCGAGATGCTCGAGGTCGCGACCGCAGGCGGCGTACGCGCGACCATACATCGCGTGGTCAGTCCGCCCGCGGGCATCGAACGCATCAGCCTGCCCTTCTTCTACAACCCGCGCCTCGATTACGTCACAGGCGGCGCGCAGGCGCAAAGCTCGACCGGGCTCGACGGATCCAATCAACTCTTCGCCGAGTACGGCTACAATGCGCTCAAAGGCTGGCTGCGCGCGCACCCGCACGTCGCCGCGCGGCATTACCCCGAACTCGCCGGACGTGACGTCGCCGAGTTGATCGCGTAAACAGATCGTGCGCCCGGGCCGATTCGAACGGCCAACCTGAGGCTTAGGAGTCCCCCGCTCTATCCGTTTGAGCTACGGGCGC
>PLFC01000091.1:0-10512 GCA_003136655.1 Vulcanimicrobiota bacterium | reverse complement strand
CGTGCCGCGCGGGCGGAGCGCAACCTCGAGCGACCCGCGTGCCTTTCGGCGGGCATGAATATTCGCGTTTTCTTCCCCGGCGCGATCGCGCTCTCGTTGTTCGCCGCATCCCCCGCGGTGTGCGCCGACGCACCCGCCGCGCACGTGCGCGGCACCGTCTCCGCGATTGCGGGCGATAAGGTCACGATCGCGACGGCGCACGGCCCCGTCGTCGTCACCGTAACCGCCGCGACGAAATTTGCGGGCGTGACGCCCGGCAGTCCGAGCGACATCGCGCCCGGCACGTTCATCGGCACCGCCAACGTGCCCGGCGACGGTGCGGCGCGGGCACTCGAAGTCGTGGTCTTTCCGAAGGCGCTCGCGGGCACCGGCGAAGGCGACTATCCTTGGGACCTGCCGGCGCCCGGCGGCCACAGCTCGTCGATGACCAACGGCACGGTCGCTACGCCGCGCGCGTCGTCGATGACCAACGCGACGGTCTCCACCATCTCCGGCGGCTCGACGCGGACGGTGACGCTCACGTACAAGGGCGGCACGAAGAAGGTTGCGATCGAACCGGGCACGCCGATCGTGCGCATCGGTCCGGCCAGCAGAGCGCTGCTGGTGCCGGGCGCGCACGTGGTAGCCTTCCCGCCGGCGGACGCCGTCAGCCGCATCGTCATTGGGGAGAAGGGCGCCGTTCCTCCGATGTAGCGCCGCCGCGCAAGGCCTCGCGCACGATCGTCAACGACTCGCCGATTGCGGGACCTTGCGCGTCGGGCTTTCCGTGATTGCCGATCGCGCGGCGTGAGGCGCCGATCAGCTTGCGGATCGCCGTGCGCCGCTGCTCGGGCGGCTTCTCCGTTTCGGCGAAGGCGTGCGCGTGATCGCGCAGTTCGGCGGCCAGGTCGATCCAGCGCGCGGGATGTTCGGGGTGATCGCGCAGCAGCCGCCGGTGCCAACGCACCGGCGCAGCGACCTCTTCGAGCGCACCGAGCCGGCGGTCGAGATGCTCGCGGCGCGCGACCTTCTGGTCGTGCGCCGCGTGCGCGTGCTGCACGAACTCGTCGAGCGCGACGAGCGCGTCGGCAAGACGGCGCCGGATGACGTCGGTCGTGCGAATCGGAAAGACGAACCAGGTCGCGAGCACCGCGCACAGGGCGCCGGCGAGGATCGCCTCCAAGCGCACGCCGAGCAGAGCGACGCCGAACACGCCCGTCGAGCGCGCCAAGAGCGCGAGCACGAGCGTCATCGCACAGGCCCAGTACGCGTAATTTACTTCGCGCCACAACAGACCGAAATAGAGCGCGACGAAGATCGCGGCCGCTTCCGCGACCCCCTCGGGCGCCCACGCGCGCGTCACGACCGTCGCGACCAACGTGCCCGCGACGGCGCCCGCGAAGCGCAATACGCCTTTGTACGCCGCGTCGCCGCGACCGCGCGCACCCGAACAGACGATGAAGGCGGTCAAGACCGTCCAGGCCCAATGCCCGGGAAACGCGCCGAAGCCGACGACGAATGCCAGCGTCAACGCGACCGCCATCTGCAGCGCCATGCGCGTCGGCACCGTGAGCCCGGCCGTTGCCGAGCGCGCCTCGTTCGGCGCCGTCGCAGCCTCCGCCGCCGGATGCAGGCCGACGAAGGCGCCGAGCCGGCGGACGATCGCGGCGCTGAGCGGCGCGATGATGCCGGCGAGGATCGTGAGCGCGAGCGCAGTTGCGGCACCGCCCGGTGCGGAGAGGTCGGGTGGCGGCACGATCAGCATCGCGACGAGCGGCAGCGCGAGCAGCGCGCCCGCGCGACGCGCGTTCGCACCGAAGTTGCGCAACCAGATCGAGAGAAACAGGCCTGCGACGAACACGGCCGCGCCCGCCACGGGCTGATGCACGAACAGCCAGCCGACGCCGCTCGCCGCGAGCGCGACGCCCGCAAGGACGAGCGGAACGACGAGCAGCGGCACGTCGTGCGCGGAGCGCGTACGCCGCGATAGGCCGAGCGATAGGATGGCGGCGAGGATAGCCGGTTGTGCACCGCTGCCTGCTCGCAGACAAACCGCGTACGTCGCGCAAAATGCAAGCACGGCGGAGGCCAGCGTCAGCGCGGCGCGGAGCGCATCGTCACGTGATGGTCGGGTCCGCCTCACGCAGTCGCTCTTGGCGTCGAGGCTGCAGCGTTCCGCTACAGCTTCAGCGAGAAGACCGTGCCGTACCCGTCGTAGCCGCCGCCGAACGTCGTTCCGTAGAGTGCGCCCGACTTCTCGAAGAGGCCGGAATACGGATTTGCCTCTGCGGGAAAGCCGGTGAAGCTGGCCAGGATCGTCTCGGCGAAGCCCTTGTGTCGCTTGCTGAGTTCGTAAATGGTGCCCGCGCCGTACGCACCGCCGCCGAACGTCGTGCCGAACAGCTTGCCGCCCCGGTAGAGCACCGGCGCACCGTACGGCGCCGTTCCGTCACCACTCCCCGAGGCTCCGAAAGCGTAAAGCACCTGCTCGACGTACGGCTTCTTCGCCGCGTCGACGCGAAACACGGTACCGCTGTTCCCCGAACCGCCGCCAACCGTCGTCCCGAAGAGATCTCCGTTCGCCGCTTCGACCAGGGAGCTATACGGATTTGCGCCGTCGGTGCCGCCTGCAAAATTGTGCAGCACGCTCTCGACGTACGTCGTCCCGCTGGGAGTCAGCGCGTAGACCACACCGTCGTTCTCCGATCCGCCGAACGTCGCGGTTCCGTACAGAACGCCGCCGCTCGAGGGCAGAACCGCACCGTAGGGCGTCGCTCCGTCACTCGAGCCGCTAAAGCTGTAGAGCACGGACTCGACGACGCCGTTGGCACCCTGCGTCAACGAGAAAACCGTTCCCGCACCGAACGTGCCTCCGTAGAGCGTCGTGCCGTAAAGCGTTCCGGCGGCATCTTCGCTCAGCCCTGCATACGGATTTGCACCGTCGTTCGGCGAGCCTTCGAAACTGTAAACCACGCTCTCGGTGTAGTGCGACCCCGACGGCGTTAGCGCGAAGACGCAGCCCGCACCAAAGGCTCCGCCGCTGTACGTCGTGCCGTACAGCACGCCGCCTTTTCCGAGGAGAAGGCTGCCGTACGGCAACGCGCCGTCGGTCGTGCCGCCTTTGAAGGCGTAGAGCGGCCGTTCCGCATAGCCCGGCCCGCTGCGATTCAACTCGAACGCGGTGCCTTGGTCCGCCGGGCCGCCGTCATTGGTCGTTCCGTACAGGCGCCCCGATGACCCCGCGATCAGCGGAGCGTACGGATAGCCTCCGTCGCTGCTGCCCCCCTGGAAATTGTAGAGCAGGGTAGGCCCGGAGACGGCCGGAGTGACGAACGGGGCCGCCGGAGAGCTTAAGCCCCTAACCAACGGCAACCCCGCGGCGTGCGCGCTCGCGCTCGCGGCGAACGGCGCCGCGGCGAACGCAACCAGCGAGAGAACGCGAAAGGGAACCAAGATCGAAGTGCACTGCATCTTGCTCACGAGGCGCTCGTTAGCTGCCTCAACGCCCATGACCTCGGTCGGTGTTGAAAACCTGACGATTAAGAAGGTTATGAACCGGACGGAGCGCGCGCTCTGGTTATTTGTGCCTAGACCTCGCCGTCCCTAATCGCAAAGGCCTATTTGGAAGACGCAGGCCCGCGCGCCTTCGGCCTGACAGGCGACCTCCTCGACGCGATAACCGGGGTCGACGAGCGTGCGAAACAGATGCTCGAACGTCGCCGCGTAGTATTCGCACGCCGGTTGTTTTACGCGCGCGTTCCGGCAGATGGGGCAGCCCGCGAGCGAGATGCTCGCAGGCGCGCTAAAGCGCATCCGGATCTGCGCGCTGCCTGCGAAGGTCCAGGCGTTGGCTCTGATCGCGAGCATAAGGCCGCGCAATCCCAGCGGCCGCGGCAGCGCGGGCAGCAGACCTTGCGCGACGCTCGGAATACGATGTGTGAGTACGTACTTCGCCGTGCGCAAACCGGCGTCGCGGGTAATCGACCTCGCGGCTTCGCGCTCGAGCCGCTCGCGCAACGTCTCGTACAGCGCGGTGACCTCGGCCTCGGGCACCATCTCGCGCGGCAAGTCGCGCTCGTACTTGTTGAGCGCGCAGGCCTGCAAAATACCCGCCACCTCATCCTCGGCTAGACGCGCGCGAAGGGCCTCTACCGTTCGCACGATCGCGTTGGGTCCGATGAGAGCGGAGCGCAGCGTCTTACACCTTCGTCAAGTCGATATCGATGCCCGAGGGATCGCCCCCCATCTTCTCAGCGATCTGGGCCGTATCCCGCGGCGGCGACGATCCGGGCGGCGCCGCTCGCGTCCGGCTCGCTACCGTGGACCCGCGGGCCGCGAATTCCTCGCAGAGGGCGACGAACTTCTTGCGCTTGATCGTCGCGCACGAGCGTCGCTATCTCGTCGAACGACTTCTCGATCTCTGCGCCGCCGGCATCGTAGTCGAATCATAACGCTCCGCAACATCGGCCGAGGCTAACGCTCCGATTTGTGCTCGGCGTGAGAATCGCTCGCTTGCAATGCGCGCGCGGCGCGCCGGCTCCGCAGCGTCGTCACAAGAGAACGTCGCCGCTCGGGCGAACGTCATGGCGATGCGACGAACTTCCGTCCGGTCGGCAGCCGCTTTCGCGCTAGCGATGAGCGCCGCCGCGCTCGAGTCGGGATGCGGAGGGAGCAGCGTCAATCCGGGAGGCCCCGGCCAGCCCGCTCCGGCCGCGAAGATTCTCCACGTGATCGTTATCGTTCAAGAAAATCGCACGCCCGACAACCTTTTCCACGGCTTGCCCAACGCCGACACGAGTCCGTCGAGCGGCCTCGATTCGCAAGGCCAACAGGTGCAGTTGCTGCCGGTCGATCTGCAAGAGGGTTTCGATCTCGATCATCGCCACGAGGGCTTCACCTACGAATGGGACGGCGGCAAACTCGACGGCTGGAATCTCGAACCGGCGATGCCGTGCTCCGGCACGTGTCCGCCCGCGGCGCAACGCCCGTACATGTACGTGCCGCAGAACCAAGTGCAGCCCTATTGGGACCTAGCCGAGCAGTACGTTTTCGCCGATCGCATGTTCCAGAGCAACCGCGGCCCGAGCTTCCCCGCGCACCAGTACATCATCGGCGGCAACGCTTTGGCGGCTCCGGCCGACACGCCGTACGTCATCGCGGATAACCCGTCGGTGCCCGGCCAGGGCGCGCAGACGGGCGGCTGCAACTCGCCCGCGGGTACGCTCGTGGAGTTGCTCGACCCTACGAGCGGCAACGTCGAGCAATCGGTCTATCCGTGCTTCGATCACCCCGTGCTGATGGATCTGCTCGACGCAAAGAAAATCTCGTGGCGCTATTACCAGGCGGGCGCCGCACCCTCGCCCGGACTCTGGGCGCTCGACGCGATCCAGCACATCGTCGACGGACCCGACGTGGCGAACATCAGCGCGCCGAGTTCGAACATCCTGAACGACATTGCCTCGGGCAACCTCGCCTCGGTCTCGTGGGTCACGCCCACCGGCATCGACTCCGATCACCCGGGCGACGGTGGCGCCGGCCCGTCCTGGGTCGCTTCGATCGTCAATGCCGCCGGCGCGAGCGCCTATTGGAACTCGACGGCGGTCATCGTCACGTGGGACGACTGGGGCGGGTGGTACGATCACGTGCCGCCGCCGACGCGCAACGCCAACGAACTCGGCTTCCGCGTGCCTCTGCTGGTCGTGTCGCCGTACGCCAAGAGCGGCTACGTCTCACACGTGCAGTACGAATTCAGCAGCATTTTGAAGTTCATTGAAGAACAGTTCGACCTGGGCAGCTTGGGCACGACCGACGCCTTGGCCAACGATCTCGGCGACTGTTTCGACTTCAGCCAAAAACCTCGCCCTTATACGCAGATTCAAAGCCGCTATGCACGGAGTTATTTCATGAGAATTCCCCCCAGCAATCGCCCGGTCGATCCCGAATGACGCGCCGCTTCGAACGCGTGCTGCGCCCCCTTGCCGCCGGCGCATGCCTGGCGTGGCTGTCGGGCTGCAGCGGCGGCGGTGGCGGATCGTCGCCCGCGCCCGCCGGCCCAACGACCGCGCCGACCTCGGCGCCGCAGTCGAAGATCCAGCACGTCATCATCATCTTCCAAGAGAACCGGTCGCCGGACAACCTCTTCCACGGCTTGCCCAACGCCGACACGAGTCCGCAATACGGTCTCAACTCGCTCGGCCGGCAAGTGCCGTTGCAACCCATCGATCTCGAGGTAGCCTTCGACCTGGATCACAGCCACGAGGGCTTCGGGTACGAGTGGGACGGCGGAAAACTCGACGGCTGGAATCTCGAGCCGCCGAGCGCGTGCAAACGGCTCCAGTGCCCGCCCGGGGCTCAGCGTCCATACATGTACGTGCCCGAGAGCCAGGTGCAACCGTATTTCGATCTCGCCGAGCAGTACGTGTTTGCCGACCGCATGTTCCAGACCAACCGCGGGCCGAGCTTCGCGGCGCATCAGTACATCATCTCGGGCACGGCGGTAGCCACGCCCGACTATTCGCCCTACGTCATCGAAGACAACCCGAGCAACGGCGACGTCGCGCCGCCCGGTGGCTGCAATTCCGTCGCGAACACGCTGGTGCCGTTGATGGATCCGGTGACGGGCGCGATCGAACAATCCGTCTATCCGTGCTTCGACCATCCGGTGCTGATGGATCTGCTCGATGCCAAGCATATCTCGTGGCGCTACTATCAGCCGCAGACGCCGCCGGCGCCCGGCCTGTGGACGCTCGATGCGATCAAGCACATCGTCGACGGTCCCGACCTCGCCGATATCAGCGCACCGTCCACCAATATTCTGAGCGACATCGGCGGCGGCACGCTGCCCGCCGTCTCTTGGGTCATCCCCAACGATTCGGAATCCGATCATCCCGAAGGCGGCGANNCGACCACGTCGCGCCGCCGTACGAAGACTACGACGGCCTCGGCTTCCGCGTGCCGCTGATCGTCATCTCGCCGTACGCGAAGACCGGCTACGTCTCGCACGTGCAATACGAATTCGGCAGCATCCTGAAGTTCGTGGAAGAGCAATTCGGTTTGAGCAGTCTGGGCTATACCGACCTGACCGCAAACGATCTCGCCGACTGCTTCAATTTCGGCCAGGCCCCGCGCACCTACAAGCAGATCCAAAGCCGTTACTCACGCTCGTATTTCATGCACCAGCCGCGGGACGTGCGGCCGATCGACAGCTACTGACCCGACCCTGAGGCCGGCCCCGATTCCGGCCGATGATTCGAAGGTGAGGAGCGCTGCGAACCGGAGCCCGCTCGCGGCGCTCGCCGCACTGGGCTTGTTGCTGGCCTTGGCTTTCGCCCTGGACCCCAAGACGCGGCCGGCCAACGTGCTGACCGACTTCAGCGCGTTCTATTGCGCGGGGGCCGCGCTCAATCGAGGTGCCGACCCGTATCTGGCCGAGCCGTTGGGCGCGTGCGAACGGGCTCCGGCGCCAGGCTGGCTCTCCCGCTCGCAGCCGGCCCTCGCCATTCCGGCGCCGTTACCGCCCTATGCGCTCGCCGCGTTCAGGCCGTTCGCCACCCTCCCGTATGCCGCGGCCGCCTTTGCCTGGTGGGCGGTGCTCTCGGCCGCGCTGGCCTGCACCGCGCTCGCGCTGCGCCGCGCAACCGGCCTGCCCTGGGCCGCCGTCGTCGGCGCGATCGCGCTGGGCGACGGGTACGTCGGCCTAGCCCTAGGCCAAATCGCGCCGGTCGCCATAGCGGCCGTGGCGGTCGCGCTGTGGCTCCTGGAGTCGGAGCGCGAGGCGGCCGCGGGCTGGGTGGCCGCGCTCGCCATGCTCGAGCCGCACGTCGGCCTGCCCGCCTGTCTCGCGCTCTTTCTCTGGAAACCGCGCACGCGCTTGCCGTTGCTCCTCGCGGGCGCAGCCCTGGCGGGTGCCGCGTACGCGTTCGCCGGGCCGACACTCTGGCGCGAATATTTCGGCGCGGTCCTGCCCGCCCACGCGGCGTCCGAACTCGGCAACGTCAAGCAACTCAGCTTTACCTACGTCGCACACCGGCTCGGCGCGGACGACGCGCTGGCCCTGCGCCTGGGCGACCTCTCCTATCTGCTGATGGCGGCGCTTGGCGTCGCGCTCGCGCCGCTGCTCGCGCGGCGGGCAAACGCCCCGGGTTCGATCGTCGCGTTACCCGCAGCGTTCGCGGTGCTGGGCGGCCCGTTCGTGCATATCGCGCAGATCGGCATCGCGTTGCCCGCCGCACTGCTGCTCTACGCGCGCGTCGAGAGCACGCGGCCGGTGCTGCGCTGGGCCATCGCCTGCCTCGCACTGCCCTTCGTGCAATTGGGCTCCCTCGGCTGGCTGTTTCCGTTGCTCGAAGTCGTCGTATGCTTCGTGCTGCTCACAGCGCTGCAGACCCCCGCGTTGAAGGCCGCCGGTGCGGCCGCCGTCGCCTTCGCGCTGCCCCTGATCGCCTGGTCGCTGATCGTCACGACCATTTCATCGCCGGGCCCGGCGTTGCTCGCACACTACGACCCGCATGCTCTGGCCGAAGCAAACTGGGCGGTCTACGTGCGCCTGGTGGGCAGCAACGATCCGCTCGCGTACGATCTGGCAAAGCTGCCCACATGGTTCGGCCTCTGTGCGCTGGTGTGGGCTTCGCTCGCAGCCGTGCGCGGGCCCAGCCGCGCAAACGACGTTGCGAGAAATGGGAACGCGCCCGCCGGGCGAATTGCGATCTAGAACGGCCCGCTCGCGAAGCCGGGCCGCCTTTTGTCGTAACGCCCAGGAGTTCCAACAACCGTGAGTCTCGCGCAGAGCGCATTGCCCCCGATGAGCGTGGCGCCCGAGGGGTTCGATATCGTCCGCGACATGCCCGATGGCTTCGCGGCCTTCTATCGCCCGCTGCACGAACGCTTCAGCCCGCGTCGCGACGAACTCGCCGCCAAGCGCAGCGAAGTGCTGGCGCGCGCGCACGAGGGAACGCTGCCCAACTATCTGCCGCCGTCGGACGCCTCGACGACCGACTGGAAGATCGAGTTGCCCGCTTGGTGCCTCGATCAACGCAATCAGATGACGGGCCCCGCCGATGAAGCCGACCTCGTCGTCAAGATGCTCAACTCGGGCGCGCCCGGCGTCATGCTCGATCTCGAAGATTCGATGGCCAACACGTGGGCTTCGATGTCGCTCGGCCTCGACAACATCATCGCCGCGCTCTACGGCGAGTTGACCTATGAAGACAAGAAGCGCGGCGGCACGGTGGCCATCAAGCCCTCCGACACCGTGGTCTGGACGCGCGTGCGCGGCCTGCACCTGAGTCAGGCCGGCGTGTATCCCGGCGAATTGACCTCGGCGTCGCTCTTCGACCTCGCGCAACTCGTCTATCGGCTCGATCTCTCGCGCCTCAAGCATCCGCTCGCGATCTACATCCCGAAATCCGAGTCGGCCGAAGAGGGCCTGTGGTGGCGCGACGTCTTCCGCGCTCTGGCTGAGTTCAAGGGCGTGCCGCACGATTACATCAAGTGCATGGCGCTGTGCGAAGCACACCCGTTCGCCTACCAATTGGAAGAGTTCGCCTACAACCTGCGCGAGCATCTGCTGGGCCTCAACCTCGGGCGTTGGGATTACATGGCGAGCCTCATCCATTTCAACCTCAACGACCCCAACTGGATCCTGCCCGACCGCAACACGATCCCGCACGACGTCGCGTTCTTCCAAAATCTGCGCACGCTGATTCCGTCGATCTGTCATAAGCACGGTTTACTCGCCATAGGCGGCATGACGGCGCTCTTCCCCAGCCGCGAGGACGCCGCGCTCAACGAACGCGCCCTGGCCGTGCTCGCGCAAGACAAGAAAAACGAAGCGAACTGCTTGATGGACGGCGCCTGGACGGGCCACCCCGACCAGAACGCGATCGCGGTCGCGCAGTTCCCCGTGCCCAACCAGCTCGCGAGCTACGCGGCGGGATTCGACGCGCAGCCCGACCTGCGGCCGTCGGTCGCGGGCGTGGGGTCGCGCTCGATCGAGGGCACCCGCGCGGCGGCGCGCACGGTGATCAGATACCGCAACGGTTACATCAACGGCAAAGGTGCGAGCCTGCTCGACGGCTTCATGGAAGATCTCGCAACCGACCGCATCTATCGCCTCATGATCGCGCAGCGACTGATCCACGGCGTGCACACCGCAGCCGAGGTCACGGCGCTCTTCGACGAGGAGTTGGAGAAGCTGATCGCCTCGGGCAAGGAAACCGGCGACGCGGAAAGCCTGCGCAAGGCGCGGGCGATCGGCGAAGCGATGATCTTGCAAGGAGCGCACGATCCCGTCTGATCTGCGGCAGGTCCTCATCGGGCTCGGTGGTCTCGCCGCGCTCGTCTTCGTCGCGTATTCCGCGAGCGCGCAGGCCCAGCCGCGCTCGGCCGGCAGCTTGGCGGCGCAGCCGGCGGCAGCCCATCGGGTCCGTCACCTGCGGCCGCCGGTCATTCCCACGGCGGAGGTCATCGTCGGCCGTCCCCGCGACGGCATCGTCGAACTGCCCGAAACGAGCGCCAAGGTTCCACGCTAAGCGA
>PLFC01000107.1:19681-110635 GCA_003136655.1 Vulcanimicrobiota bacterium | reverse complement strand
GACCGGTGCCGCTGGATCGCATGAGCCCGCAATTCCTCGACGCCGTGCTTGCCGCGGAGGACCGGCGCTTCTTCTTCCACGGTGCAGTCGATTGGGCGTCGGCGGCGCGGGCGGCCTTTCAGTCGCTGCGTAGCCGCGCTCTTCCCGGCGGTGCGTCGACGCTCTCGATGCAGGTCGCGCGCCTGATCGAGCCCGTGCCCTCCACCTTCGCGGGTAAATTGCGCGAGGCGTGGCTGGCCGCGCGCTTGGAAAACGGAAACGAAAAGCGCGCGATCTTGGCGGCCTATTGCAATCTCGCGCCGATGGGCTCCAACGTCTACGGCGTCGAGGCCGCAGCACGAACGTACTTCGGCGTCGATGCGGCGCACCTCGACCTCGCCCAGGCGGCCTTCCTGGCCGCGCTGCCCAACGATCCGGTTCGGCTCGATCCGTATCTGCATCGCGCGGCGCTCGAAGCCCGGCGACGGTACGTGCTCGAACGCATGGAACAAACCGGACTCATCTCGCCGGAATCGCGTTCGCGCGCCGCCGCCGAGGTCGTAGCGCTGCGCCCGCGTGCCGAAGGCATCGCCGCCGCCGCGCACTTTCTCTTTCACCTCGCACCCGGCGTGCCCGACGGCACCGCCCGCGTGCGCACCACCCTCGACCGTCCGCTGCAAGAGTTCGTGCAGGCGCAGGTGCGCGATGTCGTGGCCGGCCAGCGGGCGTACGGCATGCGCGATGCCGCGGCGCTCGTCGTCGACAATCGCAGCGGCGACGTGCTCGCCTACGTCGGTTCGCCCGACTATTTCGACGACGATGCACTCGGGCGCAACGACGGCGTCCAGGCCCTGCGCCAGCCGGGTTCGGCGCTCAAGCCGTTTCTCTACGAACTCGCACTCGAACGCGGCGTGGTGAGACCCGATACGATCCTGGCCGACGTGCCGACCGTGTACGGCTTGCCGGGCGCGCACGCGTACCGGCCGCTGGATTATTCCTCGCGTTTCCTCGGGCCGGTGCGCGTGCGCGCCGCCCTGGCCGACTCGCTCAACGTGCCCGCGGTGCGCGTGCTTTCCGAGGTCGGCGTCGAGCCGTTTCGTCGCCGCCTGATCGATTTGGGCTTTGCCCATCTGACCCACGACGCGAGCTATTACGGGCTCGGCCTGACGCTCGGCGCGGGCGAAGTGACCTTAGCCGAAATCGCGCGCGCGTACGTCACCGCGGCGCGCGGCGGCCGGCCCCTCGCGCTGCGCGAAGTGTTCGGTGCACCCTCGCCGCCGGCAAGCGAGGACGCGGCGCAGCTCGATCCAGCCTGGCCGTTGATCACCGACATGCTGGCCGACGCGCACGCGCGGGCCGCGTCGTTCGGCGTCGACTCGATCCTCGCATTGCCGTTTCCCGCGGCGGTGAAGACGGGCACGTCGTCGGACTATCGCGACGTGTGGACGGTCGGCTACACGCGCGACTACACGGTCGCGGTCTGGGCCGGAAACTTCGACGGCTCGCCGATGCACGGCATCTCGGGCGTCACCGGAGCGGGCCCGCTCTGGGCGCGCATCATGCTGCACCTGCACGAAACGCACGAGCCGGCCGCCTTCGATCCTCCGCCGGGCTACGTGCGCGCCACCATCTGCGCGCAGGGCGACGCCCTGCCCCAGCATGCCTGCACGCCGGTGCGCGAATGGCTCGACCCGGGCGATCTCGCGCGCGTCCGTGCGGCGCGGGTCGCAGCGCCGCGGCGCGACCCCGGACGCGAATACGACGAATGGCTGATCTCGCAGCCCGAGCGCGAGCGCTTGCCCACGCGCATCCTCTTTCCGCACGATGGCGACGCCTTCGTGTTCGATCCGCACGGCGGCCGCAGCCAGCGGATCGAGATCGAAATCGCGGGACCGCACGACGCGACGCTGCGCGTTTCGCTCGACGGCCGGCGCCTCAGGCCGCTCGGCAGCGACTATCTCTGGCCCGTGCTGCCGGGAAACCACGAACTCGAGGCACGTTCGGCGCGCGGAACCTCGCATGTCGCGTTCACCGTCTTGCGCGAGGGTCCGCACGCGCACGCGGGCTTCACCCTCGCACCCACGAACGGCTCGGCACGATGACCGAGCGCTACCTCGGAAGCGACTGCAGGAACGCGCTGAGGGCGCCCCAGTTCTCGTCGACGCCGCCCGCATTTTTGTCGGCGCGCAGGGTCGATGCACCGTGCACGCCCGAGTGCGGAACGTATTGCTGCTTCTGCTTCGATGCGACGGCCGCGAGAATCGATTTCGCGTTACCGACCTCTTCCTTGTCGGACGCGGAATCGATGAAGACGGGCACGTGCACGTTGTGCGCCGCGGCGTGGACCGCGTGCTTGTCCGCGAGATATTCGCCGGGCGAGAAGGCCATGACGGCGTCGATCTCCTTGGGGTGCTTGGCGGCGAGTTCGAAGACGAGCGCGGCCGAGTAGCTGCTGCCCAGCACGTAGATCTTGGCCGCGGGGTGGGTGCGGTGAACGTAGGTGACCGCGGCCTCGAGATCGGCGTACGCCTTCTCGTACGACTCGCTCTTGCCGAGGTGTTGCACCGTCTCGTTGCCGGGCGCATACAGATCGCCGCCGGAACGCGCGTCGACGGCCAGCGCGTTGTAACCCAACTGCACCAGGCGCGGCGCGATGGGCGCGTACTCGTTCTTGTTCGAGCCGGCCTGATGGAAGAGCAGAATCCAGGGTGCGTTCGGCGACGGCGCGGCGTAGGGTTGCGCGTAGACCGTCACGCCGTCGCCGGCGGAAAACGTCACGGGCGCGCCCTGGGCGAGCGGCGGCACGAGACCCATGCCGGCCAGGAGAACCAACGTACGCAGCATGGGGACGGGTTCGACCTCGTTGCGCGCGCCTCCGCCGCTTCGCCCCGGAACGCCTAGAAGCTCTACACGCTTCTAGCGGATATCGATCTTGAGCGACTGCCGCGCGCCCTGCGGCTCGGCCGTGGGCGGCGGGGCCGGCGTCAACGGTTCGTCGGCCTGGGCTTCGATCGTCTCCGCCGTTTTGGCCAGCATCGCGAAGAGAAACGTGTCGATCGGTTCGATCTGGATCGGTCCGCGCAGGTCGCCCGGGGAGAGATAGTACAGGTCGGCGTGCGCGAGGTCGTCGGCGACGCGTATCTCCACGATGCGCCCGACGCCCGCGAAGATGTCGGGCACCGAGGCATGCGCGAAGCGGCCCAGCGCATCCACGGAAATCTTCATCTTGCTGCCGTCGAAGATCGCGAGCACGATGGAGAGACCGCCGTGCGCCTTGCTCTCGTCGGTGCCGATATCGACCAAACGCGCGCCGGTGATCGGGTCGGTACGGGTCAGATACCCGGCGAGGATGACCCGAAAATAGGCGAGCAGACGCGTGAGCTGTTCCGACCGCGCAATCCGCGTTTGCGTTTGCCGGTCGCGTATTGCCGCGATACGCGCGAAGCTCGCATGCAGATCATCCGCCACGCGACGAACCATCGCCGACGTCCACGATGAAATCCTGCAATCCGGGCGCAACAGGTTCGTCGATCACGCCGCGAAAGCGGCGGACACCCTCGGCGAGCAATCCGTGAAAATGCGTGTAGAGATACTGTCCGCCGAGTTGCCGGAAGCGCCGCACGTCGGCCGGGCCGCCCGAGGAACCCGCGATCTTACCTTCGCCTTGTATAGTCGCGAAGCACCGTTCGATCGCTTCTCGTACCGCCGGTTCGTCGAGCTTTCCGGGATGACCGAGCGAGAGCGAAAGGTCCATCGGGCCGACGAAAAACACGTCGACGCCTTCCACCCGTACGATCTCGTCGAGATTGGCGAGCGCGTTGCGGTGCTCGATCTGGACGACGACGAGCACTTCGCGGTTGCTGTGCTCCACGAATTGCGCCGCGTTGAAGTCGACGCCGTAACCGGTCGCGCGCGTTCCGGGCGCGAGCCCGCGCTCGCCGAAGGGATGATAGCGCGCGGCGGCCACGGCACGACGGGCATCGTCTGCCGTATCGACGTGGGGCACCTGGATGCCGTGGGCACCGCGATCGAGCGCGCGCAGGATGGACGCGTCGTCGTTGTTGGGCGGGCGCACGATGGGCGTGATGCCCGCCGCATCGGCCGCCATCGTGAGCGCATCGAGACTCTCGAACGAGATCGCGCCGTGCTCGCAATCGAGCAGTACCCAATCGAAGCCGAGCAAGCCGAAGGTCTCGACCAACTGCACCGACGGGAACATCAGGTTCACGCCGAACGCGGCTTCGCCGCGCGCGAACTTGGCTTTGAGGGCGTTAGGGCGCATCGGAGGCAACTCCGGGACGAACGAGCGGCAAGCCGGCGGAATCGAAGTCGGCGCCGACGAGCCAGCGCACGAAGAGTTGGTACGTCGTCACCCCGGCCTTCATCCCGTTGCTCTTGAGGTAGCGGTCGTAGGCGACCTGCTGCGCCTTCTCGATGCTCGGATTGACCTGCTCGTGATAGCGCTTGACGATCGCGCGCACGTCGGCACGCGCCAGCGGCGTGAGGCGGTGGTGCAAGCGCACGTGGCCGAGGTTGAACCACACCAAGATCCAGCCGGAGTATTGGATCAACGGGTCGGGCGTGCGCGTGCACGTCAACACCGAGATGAGGTTGGCTTCGGTCTCGTCGGCGAAGCCCGAGATGTGGCCCCACTCGTGCGCGTAGATGGCCGGCCGCTCGAACCAAAACGCCGATGAGTCGACGTTGACCTCGTGCGTCCAGGGGTCGGTGAAGCCGTTGGTGGCGCTGGCCTGCATGAGCGGCTGAAAGACCGTCGGCTTGATGCGCGGGGGCGGAAAGACGCTGCGGTCGCCCAAGCGCGCGATCACCGCCGAAAAACGCGGCAGCAATTCGGCCTCGAATGCTTCGTCGGTCGGATGTTCTTTGTGCGCGAGCGGCGCGAGACGATTCAGTTCATCGGCGGCGTGATCGGCAAAGGCGCCCACGCTGGCGGCGGTGGTGCGGTCGTCGTGGACGGGAATCTTCTGCTCGAGCGGCACGCGGCCGTAGTTGAACGCCCACGACACTTCGAACCACAGAAAGACGATCGCGAACGCGGCCACGGTGCGCAAGAGCGAGCGGCCCGCACGCGCCCAACGCGCTCGCGGCGCCACCGAGCGCAACGAGACGACCCAGTAGCTGACGAGCCAAATGAGCGCCGCGAAGAACAGCACGTCGCCGACGGTGAAGGGCACGGGACCGGTCACGGCCCGCACCGCGCGGTCGATCGCGGGATACGCGCCGTTGGAATAGTGCTGCTCGATCCATGCCGGCGGCAGGTGCACGAGCGCAACGCCGGCGGCCGCAACGATGGCGACGATGTCGAAGAGATAGCCGGACCTGGGCACGTTCGGGCTTGTGCGCGCTCGGCCGGGTTCGTCCTGCCCGGCGCGAACCGCGCCACGCCGCGTTACGGGACGAAGCGGTAGACTTCCCCGCAACTCCCTTGGGCGCAGTCGGCGTTGGAAATGCCGCCCAATTCGGTCGTGCCGTAGAGCGCCGTACCCTCGACGGTCAGGGCTCCGTATTCGGGTAGGCTGCCGTCGCTGCCCGAGAAGCTATGCAACACCGCGTAGCCCGCACCGCCCTTGCCGATCTTGTAGATGGTACCGCACGCGCAGGCGCTGCCCGCGCCGCCGTAGCTCGTCGTGCCGTAGAGCGTCGTGCCTTTGAGCGTGACGCCCGCGAGCGGTGACCCGCCGTCGGGGCCCCCGCTGATGCCGCCCGAGAACGTGTGCAGGATCTTCTCTTTGTAGCCTTTGCCGCTCGGCGTCAACTCGAAGATCGTGCCCTCGCCGTTTGCACCGCCTTTGGAGGTGGTGCCGTAGAGATTGCCCTCGCTATCGACGACGACGCCGCCGTAAGGAAACGCGCCGTCTTTTCCTCCCGACTTGCCGCCCTGGAAGCTCCAGAGCACTTTTTCCGTCCCGCCGCTTTTCGAGGGCACGAATGAGAACACGGTGCCGCATCCGTTCGCGCACGCCGTGGCCGAACCGCCGTTGACGGTGGTGCCGTACAACGTGCCCTTGGCATCTGCGACGAGCGCGGACGTCGGCATTGCACCGTCGTTCGGCGGCCCTTTGAACACATACAGGTTCGTTGCCCCGAGGCCCGGCGTGCTCAGCGCGTAGATGCCGCCCTGATACGTTTGACTGCCCACGTACGTGGTGTAGGAGGCGACGTACAGGGTTGAGCCTTGCAACAGCGGCGGACCCCATGGTCCCAAGCCCCCGTCGCTCGGAAAACCATACGACGCCGCGACGCCGTAACCGCCGCCCGCTGGGCTCAGTTCGGTCGCGGTGCCGTTCGAACCCGACGGTCCGCCGGCTTGCGTCGTGACGAAGAGATCGCCGCTCGCATCCTGGATCGGGCTCGACGTCGACCACGCACCGTCGGCGCCCGTGTACGCGTCGAGGATGGTTTCGGCGTACGTCCCGCCGCTGGGTGCGAGTTCGTAGACGGTGCCCCAGCCGGGCGGTCCGTTCTGGCCGCTGCCGCCGCTGTACGTCGTGCCGAAGATCGCGCCGTTCTTATCGACGAGCACACCGCCGCCGGGATTCGCGCCGTCGGGGTAGCCCTTGAACGCATAGAGCACGGTGAGACCCTTGGCGAGTTTCTCCGGCTCGATGAAAGCGCCGCGGTGCAACGTTGACTGCGCGAGTGCTTGCGCTCGGGGATCCGCAAACGACGAAGCAGGCATTCCCGGTTGGCCCGAGCAGGCCGAAAGCGCAAGCGAGCCCGGTAGTATGGCGGCCGCAATGAATCTGCCTGACGAATGCATGCGAGGCTCCCTTTCGAGAACGGAAAAACGTGGGGCCGCACGCGGATGTTGGCTTTTCGGCTCACTGCGGTAGAGCGTCCTCCCGGCAGCAACGTCGCGACGCCCGGCACCGGCTTAAAATGCTCTGGGGAAAGAGCGGACGCGGAGGTGAACCGGTCCCGCCGCCGTGAAAACACGGCTCCTTGAAGGTCAGAGCGCTCGTCGTTGCAGGTCTCGTCGCACTCGCTTGGGCCGCACCCGCGAGCGCCGCGGGCATGCAGCACGTTTTCACCAGCGATCGTGACGGCACGCCGATTGCGATCGCCATGTGGTATCCGAGCGCGACGCCGGCCGCAACGCCCGACGCCGCCATCGTTGGCGACGCGTTGCCCTTCGTGCTGATCGCGCCCGAAAGCGCCGACGCGTCGGTGGGACACGGCGACACCGCGCTCGCCTTGGCCAACGCGGGCTTCGTGGTCGCGACGGTCGAGCATACCGGCGTCGATCCGCGCATCCAAGGCGGCATCGGCCACATCATGGACCGCTCCCAGCAGGTGCAGCGCGTGCTGAACTACGTGCTGGCCGATTGGAATCTGCGCGCGCACGTCGACCCAGCGCGCCTGGGCATCTTCGGCTCGGGCGAGGGCGGCTTCGCGGCGCTCGTGGCGATCGGCGGTCAGCCCGATCTCACCACGATTCCCGAGCACTGCAACCAGTTTCCGCAAGAGCCCGCCTGCCGGCTCATCGCCGATGCGACGCCCGCATCGGGCGGCCTCTCCGTCGTCGCGATGGAGCGCCCGACGGAGACGCGCTTCAAGGCCGCGGTGATCGCCGCGCCCGACTTCGGCTTCACCTTCGCCAACGGCGCGCTCAAAGATGTCACCGTGCCCGTCCAGTTGTGGCGCGCGGGCGACGATGCGCTGCTGCCGACGAAGGAGTATCTGCAGCCCATCTTCGACGGCTTGCCCGGCGCGCCGCAATACACGGTGGTGGCCAACGCCGAGCACGACGATTTCCTCGCGCCCTGTACCGCAGAAGTCGCGAAAGAATCGCCGGCACAATGCACGAGCGAGGCCGGCTTCAGCCGCACGGCCTTTCACCAGCGGTTGAACGCGGCGATCGTTACGTTCTTCAAGCAGACCTTGAAGGCGGCGACGTAGCCGCGTGCTGCGCGCCGCCGTGATCGTGCCGATCGTACGGCACCCGGAGCCCACGATCGTGTTCGTGCGCCGCGGCGCCCATCTCCGCCGCAATCCCGGCCAGATCGCTTTTCCCGGCGGCGCCGTCGACGCGGAGGATGGAGGCGATCCCGAAGCCGCGGCACTACGCGAATTCGAGGAAGAACTCGGCGTCTCACGCAGACGCGTCCGCATCGTCGAGCGCCTCGAAGACGTCGAGACGCTGGCCCTCAACGTGCACGTGACGCCGTTTCTCGGCATCATCGAACCGCCGGTCACCTTCGTGCCCGACGGCGAGGAAACTGAAAGCGTGCACGAGGTGCCGCTCGGCGCGCTCTACGCTCCCGGCGCACTGCACGAAGCCGACGAGCACGTGTTACACGAAGGCCGGCGCTACACGGTGCGCACGTGGACCTTCGATTACGCGGGCCTGCACGTGTGGGGTGCAACGGGCAAGATGCTGAGGAGTTTGCTGGAGCGCTATGCGGCGGCTGAGGAGCTCGCTTTGGCCTGACCGATTCTCCCGTCCTCGGTGAGCGCTACCTCGGAACCACAACGACCTGCCTCGCATCGAACCGATAACCTCCGGTCAACCTCGCGGCAACAATTTGGCAACAATCGGCCTGCATACTCGGCGGCATTCCCTTCCCGGGACCCGACGAGGAGCATCCGCACGTGGTTTCTACATGCGTTCCCTTTGAACAGGACCCGCCCGGCCCAGGCGGCCGCTCGGGCAGCCGTGAGGCGACGATCTTAGCGCATCGCTATCTCTGCCGGCGCGGAGCGCGCCGCTTTCTCAGGGCCGGCCTGGAGTGGGACGACCTCGAACAGGTCGCCGCCATCGGCCTGGTCAAGGCCACAGATCGCTACGACCCACGGGCGGAGACGCCCTTCGAGGCGTTCGCGTGGATGATGATCGTGGGCGAACTCGGCCACCACGTGCGCGATCACGAACATCTCGTCCGCCCTCCCCGAGACCTGCGTGCGCTCGAACGCCGCCATGCCCGCGCCTGGGAGCGCCTGGCGCAACATCTCGATCGCGAGCCCGGCGACGCCGAAGTCTCGCGTGAAATCGGTGCTCCTCTGGCAACGGTGCGTGAGTTGCGTATCGTTCGCGGCTGCGCCCAGCCCCTAGACATCGACGAACCGTCTCTCGCCCCCGATCTCGAGCGGACGGCTGCCGGACTTCGCAAGAGCGCGACCGGCAACGACGATTCGATCGTGCTCCGGATGGCCCTCGAGCGACTATCGGATGCCGAGCGCAGCGTGCTCTACGGTATTTACTGGTTCGAGCTGAGCCGCTGCGAGATCGGCCGGCGTCTCGGGCTATCCGCAAAGATCGTCGCGCGCATCCAACGCAGAGCGCTCGAACGTTTGCGCGCGCTCTGCGCCGTCGCCGCGGCGAGTTGAGTCTGCCGGTGTTCGTTCCCGTAGCCCTCTGGCAACTTCTCACGACGTGCGCGCCGCGCGTGGCTCCGTTGACGATGAGCGCACTGGTCGCATATGAGAGCGGTGCGCGTCCCTATGCGATCGACGACGACAGCGCCGGTCGCGCGTACTTTCCGCGCTCGCGGGCCGACGCGGAAAGACTCGCTGCGGAATTGCTTGCAGCGGGCCACAACATCGACGTCGGGTACGCGCAGATCAATTCGAGTAATTTTGCGACCTTCGGCCTCGACGTCCACTCCGCGTTCGACCCGTGCCGAAACGTCGCAGCCGGCGGCGCGTTGCTTCTTTCCGCGTACGCGGCGGCGATACGGCGCTACGGAGCCCAGCCGCCGCCACTCGCACACGCGCTGAGCGCCTACAACTCCGGCAGCCAGACGGGCGCTCTGGACTATGCGCGCGGCGTCTTCTCGCTCGGCCGCACCTTGCGAGTCCCGCTCCCGTGAGTGCGGCCGTAAACGGCGAATCGACCCAGCGGGCGGCGACGGGCCTGCTCTCCCGCGCGCTGGCTTTTGAAGCCGACGTCTTGCCGTTAGCCTACGATGGTACGGTCCTGACGGTCGCGGTCGGTGCGCACAGCGAAGAACTGGTCGAACGAATTCGCCAGCAGACGCGCAAGAGCGTCCGCACCGTGGTGTTGCCTTTGCGCGAGATTCGGGACGGATTGAAACAGCTCTATCCGCCGGCAACCGCTCGCGACGGCGACTCGCAGGCAGCGCTCGCGCTCGACGAGATCTTCGCAGCCGCGATTGCGGGTTATGCCTCCGACGTACACGTCGAACCGTTGGAGGGCCGCGGTGGCCGGGTGCGCTTGGATATCGACGGCGTGCTGCAAAACGAGCGCGTCCTGGAAGCTGGTTTATTCGAGCGCGTCGTCGCGCTGTTGAAGGTTCGTTCCAACATGAACACCGGCGAGTTTCGCGTGCCGCAGGACGGGCGGCTCGCGGTGACCTTCGACGGGCGCTCCTTCGACGTCCGCGCGTCCACCATACCCGTGGCAGGCCAAGAGAAGGTCGTGCTGCGCTTCTTGCAGCGTTTCGATCTCGTACCCGATCTCGAGCAGCTCGGGATGGGTTCCGACCTCATCAGCCGCTATAACCGCGCACTGAAGCGGCCCGGCGCGTTNNCACCTCAATGTGTGCAGCGTCGAGGATCCGATCGAGTGCCGGATCCCGGGCATCGCGCAGATCGCGGTCAACGAAAAGGCGGGCATCACGTTCCCCGTGGCTCTTCGCGCGCTCTTGCGCCAGAATCCGCACCATCTGTTCATCGGCGAGTTACGCGATGCCGAGACGGTAGCCATAGCCCTCCAAGGCAGCTTGACGGGCATCGCGCTGACCACGACGTTGCACGCACGCGACGCCTTGCGCGTCCCGGCCCGGCTGGGCGAGTTGGGCGCGCACCAACCGACGCTGGCTTCTTCTCTTACGATCTGCGTCTCTCAGCGGCTCCTGCGCATGCTCTGCCGCCACTGCAAGATTCGCTCCTCCCTCTCGTCACGCGCGACGGCCGTCGCCCGCCGTTACGGCCTGCACCTCGGTGCCGACGCGGGCGATGCGCGCGGCTGCGAAGCCTGCGCCTATTCCGGCTTTCAGGGCCGTATCGGCGCCTTCGAAGTCCTGGAGATCAAGCCCGAACTCTCCGCCGCCATTGAAAGGCGAGAGACCCTTGGAAAGCTCGCCGAGATCGCTTTCGGCCTCGGTTACCGGCCCATGGTCGTCGACGCGCTACGCCACGTCGCGGCCGGACTCACGAGCGAAGCCGAAGTGCTGCGGCATCTCGCCTATGAGGATGCGGAGTGAGGCGTTTCAATCATGTCCGCTGATATCGAGCATGCCCTCGAACTCGCGCGCGAGGGGCCGTTCGCCGCGAGCACCTCGGACCTCCATTTCGAGAGCGACCAGGCGCCGTGGCACCGGATCGACGGGCGCATGCTTCGGATGGATCTACCGCCCGTGGCCGGCGACTCGATCAGGGGCTTCTGCGAGGCATACTTCGGGAAGCGAGATTACGAGCGGCTCAACGGCAACCACGGCTCCGCCGATGGAGCGCTGCACCATCCCAGATATGGCGCGATTCGCCTCCATGCTTTCCGCGGCGACGGCGGAATCGCACTCTCGCTGCGCCTGCTGAGCAGCGGCGTTCCGTCGCTCGAATCGCTCGGTTTGCCGCCGGTCGTGGCGAGCTTTGCCGACTTTCCGAGCGGCCTCGTGCTCTTTACGGGTCCAACCGGCTCCGGCAAATCCACCGCGCTCGCCGCGCTCATCAACGAGATCAACCGCAAACACGCGCGGCATATCGTGACGGTCGAGGATCCGATCGAGTACCGGCACCGGAGCGTGAAGTCGTTGATTCGTCAACGCGAGATCGGGCGCGACGTCACCTCCTACGGCGAGTCGTTGCGCGGGGTACTGCGTGCGGATCCCGACGTGATCTTGATCGGTGAGTTGCGCGACGCCGAAGTGATGAGCGCCTGCCTGCAGGCGAGCGAAACGGGGCATCTGGTCCTGAGCACGCTACACACCTCCGAAGCGGCCGAGACGGTGGCCAGGATCGTCGGCGTCTTCGAAGGCGGCCGTCAGGAGCAGGTTCGCATGCAACTCGCCCAGTCGCTGCAAGCGATCGTCTCGATGCGTTTGGTGCCCGACGCCTCCGGCCGCGGCCGCCGTGCCGCCTGCGAACTCTTGCTCAACTCGCCCGCGGTACGCTCGCAACTCGCCTCGCCCGAACGCGCGCTGCAAATTCGCAACACGATCGAAACCTCGCGAAAGGACGGCATGCAGACCCTCGAAATGGACCTCTCGCGTTTGGTATCGGAACGCCTCGTCACCTATGAGGCCGCCTTGAGCGCATCCGACTATCCCGAACAAATCCGCGTTGCCGCGGGCATCCGCTGATGTCGTTGACCTTTACGTATCGCGCGCGCAGCGCATCGGGCGAACTCGTGGCGGGAACGATGCGCGCGCTCGACCGTGCGACGGCGCTGGCAGCGCTGCGCGAACGGCGGCTGATCCCCTCGGAATTACGTTCGACGACCGGCGCCTTCTCCATTACCGCGCTCTTTCGCCGCTCGCCGGCGCGCGAACGGCTTGCCTTCTTCCGCGCATATGCAGCACTCGAAGATGCGGGCATCGATTTTTCTACCGCCTTCCGGCTCCTGAGCGATCAGGCCCGGACGCGACGCTTCCGCGACGCCTTGCACGCCGTGCGCTCCGACGTGGAACGGGGTGGCGAGAAGCTTTGGAAGGCGATGTCGCACCGGCCCGACGAGTTCACCGACCTCGAGGTAGCGATGGTGGCTGCAGGCGAGGAAGCCGGCAATCGCGCCGAGATCTTCGACCGGATCGCCCACTTCCTCGAACGCGACGCGCGCTTTCGCAAACAGTTGGGCGCAGCACTGTTCTACCCGGCCATCGTGGTCTTTGCGGCGATCGCGGTGACGGTGTATTTGCTCTTCTTCGTCGTGCCGCAGTTTGCCAATCTCTTTGCCGCATTCCAAGTACGCAGCAGCCCGGTGCTCGACGCGTTGCTCGTGCTGCGCACCATTTCGTCGTCGCCGCGAACGCTGCTCGTCGCGGTGCTCGGGGCCTTGGCGGGCGGTGGGGCGCTCGTCGTGTTCGCGCAGACGCCGTCGGGTGCAATGGCGTTGGACAGGTTGCGTTTGGGGCTCCCCCTGATCGGAGCGATGCTGCGCAAAGCGGCCGTCGCCCGCCTTGCGCGGGTACTAGCAACCTTGCTGGAGTCAGGTGTCAACCAGCTTCGCGCCCTCGAAGTCGCGACGCCCGTCGCGGAAAGCCCGGTCTTCGCTCGGGCGCTCGAGTTCGCGCGGCAGCGGGTTGCGGTCGGAGCCTGCGCCACGCTCGACGAGGCCCTCGCGCTGACCGGCGTCTTCGAACCGATGGCCGTCGGATTCGTACGGGTCGGTTCGCAGGCCGGCGACGTGCCCGGCATGCTGCTCAAGATTTCGGAATACTACGAAGAGGACGTGGAATCGCTCGCAACGGTGATCCCGACGCTTGCCCAAACGATCGTCACGATCGGGCTCGGGATCGTCGTCGCGTTCATCGTCTACGTCGTCTACGTGCCGCTCACCACGCTCGCCACGAGCGTTCGCTAACTACGAAGGAGAGGTTCATGCAGACTCTGACCGCAGCGCGCCGTTCGGCGCAGCGCGGCTTCACCTTGGTCGAGTTGATGGTCGTCGTGGCCATTATCGCCATGATCGCCGGGATCATCATCCCAAACTACGTCCACGCGCGCAGGCAAGCCGCCGTCTCCGATAGCGAGGCCAATCTCAAGCAGATCGCAACGTCGCTGGAGCTCTATTTTACCGACAACCTCCAATACCCGGCGGGCAACCAGACCGACGTCGACCCGCAGCTCTTCGGCGGCGAGAACAATCCGTACCTGAACAGCACGCCGGTCGACGACATCGGGCGCCTGGATTATCTGTACTCGACCAATACCGCGACGGGCGGGCCGCCTTCGTACATCGTGCAAGACCCCGCGACGTACGATCCCGCCAGCCTCGACAACATCTCGCTCGGACCGAATGCGACCGGCACGCAAAAGGTCTGCGGCGACGTGGGCAACTGCACCAAGATTCAGTACGATCCGCGCTACGGCATCTACGGCACCGCATCGTGACCGGCGACGGATTGGGCCTCGCGCTGGTGGCGTTCGGCGCGGTTGCCGGTGGTCTGATCGCGGGTCGCCTGCGGCCGGAACTCGCGCCGGATTGGCCGGACGTATCGATCGAGACCTGCCTGCTCGCGGGGGCGGCCGGCGCGGCCGCCCTCGCTCTCGACGGAGGAACCGCGGCGGCTGCGAGTTGCACCGGCCTCACGGCGGCGGCCGTGCTCGATGCGTGCAGCGGTTATCTCGTCGACGAGTTGACCTTGCCGACCGCGGCCATCGCTCTGCTCGCGTCGATCGACTCGGGAAGTGCCCGCCATTCGGCTTTCGGGATGCTGACGCTGGCTTTGCCGCCCGCGTTGCTCAACGTCATCGGACGCGGCCGTTGGTTGGGCTGGGGAGACGTGAAGGCCTTCCTCGCCGTTGGCGCGGGTTTGGGTAGCGAGCGAGGGATCGCGGCGTTGGGCCTAGCCTGCATCTTCGGCGTCGCAACCGCGCTCGTCACGCGACGCCGCGAGATTCGCTTCGGTCCGCATCTGGCTGCGGGTGCGCTCGCCGCACTCGGAGGTGCACCGTGAAGTTTCCGGCGCTGCGCAGCCTGCCGCTCGGCATCGAGTTATCCGCCGAGCGCGTCGCCCTCGCGATACCCAGATCTATAGGCGGACGGCTCGAGGTCGCCGAGAGCGTCGTCGAAGCGGTGCCCGAGACGACGGAAGACAAGCTCGACGAAGCCTTGAGCCAGGCCCTGCAAAGGGCGCTGGCCGGCATCCGCGCGCGCACGCGCCGCTGCATCCTTGCAGCCCCGTGGTCGGAGTCGCTGGTGCGTGCGTTCAAGCTGCCGCCGGGCATGCGGCGCAGCGAGGCTGCGCGCGCCGCCGAACTCGAGGCCGATGTGATCGCGCCGTGGCCGTCGAGCGAACGCATCGTCGCCCTCGATGCGCTGCCCGGTCGTAAACGCGAGCTCTTGCTCAGCATCGGGCGAGCCTCGACGCTGCAACGTTTGGTTTCGATCGCGCGCAGTGCCCGCCTGGACCCGATCGCCATCGATGCGCAGGCGTGCGCGTGGCGCAGACTCGTGCCCGGTGCCGACGCACTGCTCGACGCGGGCGGCCCGCGGGCGGTCCTGGTGGTATTCGCGGTGCCGGTTCCCTCGTTTCAACTGTTCGCACCGCGGCTCATCGACGAGCGGCTAGCGGCCCAAGTCCGCCTGGCTCTGATCGAAGCACGGCGCGACTCGGAACTCGACATTCACCGACTCGCCGTCTACGCAGCGCCGGAGCGCTACGACGTGCTCGCCCCGCTGCTCGCGGGCGAGGGATATGCCGTAGAAGCCGTGCGTGTCGGCGACGTGGAGTCGCCGCCCTGGGCGCTCGCGTTTGCGCTCTCGACTTGGCCTCTTTCCGCGCGAGGCGTCGCATGATCCGCGCAAACCTGCTGCCCGCAGCGGGGGAAGCACTGTCGCTGTTCGGTACGAGCCTCGACCGGAAACTGGTTCGCGACGCCGTGGGCGGTTTGATCGTGCTCGTGCTCGTTTCGGCCGGTACCTATGCGGTTCAGGAGATACGACTCTCGACGTTGCGTCATCACGCGGAGACCCTGGAAGTCAGCGTCGCCGCAAACTCCGTCCGCCGCCGCGAGATCGCGGCCATGGCCGCCGACGTGGCCCGCCTCCAACAACTCCAGCACGAGTCGGAACATCGGCGCCGCAGCGGCAACTCGGTCGCGGCGACCCTGATCGCCATCGGCAACGCAGTGCCGCTGCGGGTTTGGCTCGACGACATCGATCAGAACGCAAACGGCTACATCGTCAGCGGCGGCGCGACCTCGCTCGACGACGTCGGCGATACGCTGCTCGCGGTCGAACGCTCGATGCCGGGCTACGCTTCGTCGCTGGCCAACGTTTCGCGAGAGCAAAACGGGCAACGATTACATTTCTCGGTGCTCCTGCACGAACCCGCAGCCCCCGCACCCGCGCATCGGACGGCGAACGGCGTTCACCCGTGAGCGACACGAAGTTCGACGCCGGCTCCGGGTTGCGTGGCGTCGTGGCGCTCGCCGCGCTGGCGCTCGCCGCCGGCATCACCGGCATGATCGAACCCGACGTGCGTCTCGCGCAAAGTCGTGTCGAGGATGCGCGCTCGACGTTGGGCTCCGACGCGGTCGCCTTCGGCGGCGAAGCGCGTCTGCGCGTCGAACGTGCGACGCTCGCCCGGCGTTTTGCCGAAGACTTCCGAGTCGACCCGCAGGCGCAGATCCTTCGACGCCTTTCGGAAGCGATGCGACGCCATGGCGTGCGCTTCTCCTCGACGCAGGACGGCGCCGTGACGCAGCCGGAAGCCGGCCCGGGCGCGCGGCAAGAATTCGAGGACGTGCACCTCACCCTCGAGCTCCAAGGGAGCTATCGCGGGGTACTAATGGTGGTCGACGAGCTGGCGCGTGATTGCGAACTCGCGCGCGTCGAATCGGCGTCGCTGCATCGCGCCGGCGACGGCCTCAACGCGCATCTCTCGATCGCTTTGCTACGCCCGATCAGAGGAGTTTGAATGGGTCTTTCGCTCAACCCGCTGCAACGTGCCGCGCTCTTCAGCGTCGCGGGCCTCGGATACTTCGGCGCTTTTCTCGGCGAGGCGACGGAATCCACCGCGCAAACCGCACCCGCGAGCCTGCGCATCTCGGCGCCCGCCGAGCCCGCGCTTATCGTCGTTGCGAGCAGCATCAAGCGCGATCCCTTTGCACCGACACCCGCACCGCGTCCCATCGCCGCCGCGCCGGAGGCCCCATCGGACGGCATTGCATTTGCGCCGGTACCGCCTGGTCTCACCGTCCCGAGCATCGATGGAATCTTCGACGCGCGCGGCTCGGTGCCGAAAACGCTCTCGCTGAAGGCGACGATTGCCGGCAGCATGCCCGTTGCATACGTCGCCGACGGCCGGGGCATGCAGATCGTCCGGCCCGGCGATACGCTGGCAGGCTTGCGCGTTCGAGCGATCGATCTGCACGGCATCGTCTTCGATGACGGAACGCGACTCGGTTTGCCGGAGCGCGCTGATGCGGAGACTCCGTCTGCAACGCGCGCCCGCACGAGGAGCGCCCCGAGCGCGACCGAGACGCCGGTCGCGTCGCCTTCTCCGGCGGCGCAGGCATCGACTGCCTTCCCGACACCCGGACCGCTACCCACGCCGAAGCCTGGAGCCTATCCGCTCGGTTCGCGTCCGACTTCCGATCCCGCCCAACCCACGGCCTTTCCCTATCCCTATCCATATGCGCCCCACTGAGGATCCCGTCATGCAACGTTTCTGCTTCGCTCTGCTGCTTGCGCTCGCCACGATTGCGCCGTCGTCCGGTTCGGCAGCCGAGAAGATCTCGCTCGACATTCGCGACCTCGACGTCTACGATGCGGTGCGCCTGCTTTCGACCCAAGCCGCGGTCAACGTCGTCGTGGACGGTTCGGTACAGCATCGGCCCATCACGCTGCGCCTGCGCGACGTCGGCTTCGACGAAGCTCTCTCGACCCTCGCGCGCATGCAGGACCTCGCCAGCGCGCGGATCGGCAGCGCCATCTATCTCGCAACGCCGGAAGCACTCAACCGGCGCTACCGTGACGCGACCGCCGCCCGCACGCAACTGTTCGCCGCGCCGGCCGGAGCGGCGGCAGATCTCGCGCGCACGTTGACCGACGCGCTGCCCGCCGGCACGCTGATCCAAGCCGACGAACACGCCTCGGCCGTCGTCGTAACCGGGACCGAAGACGCACTCAGGCGGGCTGCGGACTTGACCGGGTCGCTGCGGCGCGCGCGCAGCGTCCGTAGCGAAACCTTGGCGATGCGCTTCGCTCGATCGGCCGACGTGGTCAAAGCCGTGCAGTCGAGTTTGGCCGTGGCGGCCCCGCAAAGCGTCTACGCGTCCGAGCAGCAGAATGCGCTCGTCGCAACCGGAACCCCGGATTTCCTCGAGCGCGTCGAGACGCTGTGCGCGCAACTCGACCGGCCCGGACGCCAAGTTCGTTACGAGGTTCGCGTGACCGACATTTCTCCGAGCGACACGACCGACGTCGGCGTCCTGTGGGGCGGGTTGAGCTTGACGGGAACCGCGACGCCGGGACAGACGAGCACGATGTTCGCGACGCGCGCCCTGCCCTTGAATGCCACCATCAACGCCCTGATCACCAAGGGCGAGGCCTCGATCCTGGCGCAACCGACGCTCAGCACGCTCAACAACGTTCAAGCCTCGCTGCTCGTCGGTCAACAGTTTCCGATCGTCTACTTCGACGCGCGGACGGGCACGCAGCAAGTCCAATTCGTCAACGTCGGCGTGAACCTGACGGTCACGCCGTCCGTGGGCAGCGACGGTTCCATTACGACCGATCTCGAGACGGACTACAGCACCATCGTCAACTACGTGAATAATTTCCCGGTCATCGGCACGCGCAGGGCGCAATCGACGTTGCGGGTGCGGGACGGCGACTCCATCGTGATCGCCGGCCTCTTCTCGAATCTGGATACGACCACGATCAGCAAGGTGCCGCTGTTGGGTGATATTCCGCTCTTTGGCGAGCTGTTCAAGAATCACAACCGGACGCACACCAAGGACGAGGTCGTCTTCTTGATCACGCCCCATCTCGTTCCCGAAGCCGCCCTTCCCGATCAGCATCGCGGAGCTTGAGCCGATGAAGAATTCGACATCGCTTCCGCAACTTTCCGCGGCGCGCGTTCTGACCTCGGGCGGTCCATATGCGGAGGGCGCCGTCGTCTCGCTGGCTTTCATCGACCCGCATGTCGGCCGGCTCGTCGCGCACCAACCCGCAGCCGCGCGCGAGGTTGCCGCGGCCGGCCCGATCGTGCCCGATACGATCTCCGTGCAGTTGTTGAGCGCGGCGCCGCCCTACGAGTGCGGCGAGACGATCGCGCTCTCGTTCGTCGATCCGGCAATTGCACGTATCCACCGCTGGTCGACGGGCGCGGTACGATCGTACGTTCCTGCTCCCGAAGGCGAAGAAATCGCTGCGCGCGAGAGCGTCGCGGTCATTCGCGACGACGCTCCCGTCCAGACTTCGCACGTTGCTGCCGCCGGCTTGCGCTTGGAATGGAGTGTGGCCCGCGTTGGCCGGCTCCTAGCGCTCAGCGAGAAGTTGCTGTCCATCGACCGCCTGGGCTGGTACAGGCACACGCTTGCGATGCGCCTGCTCCTGCCGGACGAGGTCGTCCTTGCCGACGACAACGCACGAGATGCCGCGGGTCGCCAACTCCGTGCTTTGAAGATCGCCGCTACCGAAGCCCTAGGTACGCCCCTGCTCGCCGCGTTGATGCCGAGTTTCACGCTCGACGAAGAGTGGTTGCGCTCGATCGAAACGCCCGCTCTCGCGCGCGCAGCGGCCACCCTCCGCGAAACGCTTCGGGAGCACGCGGGCGACGGCGATGCTGATGTCCCGAGCGCCCCGAGCGAACGTCTCAGTACCGGCACCTTGCGCAGAGCGGAGGTGGAACGAGCCGAACGGGGCGGCCTCGACGCTTTCCTCGCGGCCCTCATTCCGTGTGAAGGCGCGACGCCGGAGATTGCGGGTACGCTGAGCGACTATAAGGCCGCGCTCGTCGAGTTGTTCGGTCAGACGGCGCAGGCCTCGGCGACCGTGCGCATCACCCGCTTAGCGACGCCGAATCCGGTCCTCGACGAGCGGTTGAGCGCAGTCGCGCGAGAGATCGATCGAGCCTTCGGCCGGCTTGCGGTCGCGTGAACGGGCGTTGCTGCAGCCGGTCCCTATCGCGCTCACGACGCTTGCCACCCTCGCGCTTTTCGCCGGAGCGGCCTTACCCCTCAGTAGCGCTCCAAACGCTCTCCGCGCGCGAAGCATCCTGCGCAGATGCGGGGCAATTATGAGCGAACTCAACGATCGCATCGTCCCGGTCACGCGCAAACGGCTGCGGGCTCGCCCAAGCGTGCCGACGTGGACCGAGATGCTCGCCAACTCGATCGACTCGGCTTCGCTCGAAGAACGCGCCGCAGCCGTACGTGCTTTGATTGCAGCGGGGCCACGTCCGGAAGACGGCGCACTCTTGGCACGCATAGCCCGCGAAGAGGAGGGCGACTTACGCCTCCTGGCCTTTCGCAGCCTGATCGCTCAACGCTATCCCGAGGGCCGCGACATCTTCAGCGAAGCCGTGCGCTCCGGCAGCGATGCGGAGCGTTCCCTCGCCATCGACGGACTAGCCCGCTTGGGTGCGTTCGAGGCTCTAACCGAAGCGTTCTCCGACCGGGTGGAACCTCTGGCGGCGAAGGCCGCCCTGCTCTACTCCGCCGCACACGACCGTCGCACGTTGCTCGAGGCGCTCGACGAACGCATCGAACCAACGCGGCGCGACGCGATTCTGAAACTCCTCGTCGGCGTGCTCGAGTGACGAAGGCGCACGACGATAGCGTTCCGGAGTCGTTGGCGAACCTGATCGAGCGCGCCCGGAGCGCCCAAGCCACCGACGTCCACGTGGATGCGGCGCAAGGCGTCGCCTTTCGCGTCGCATCGTGTATCCGGCGCATCTCACGCGCCGCTCCCGCACATGAGGACATCCAGCGCTTCGTGGAGGTCGCGCTCGAACGGTTGCCGCGGGCACGCCTGGACAAACTCGGCATCGCCGACACCCTCTACGCCGACGACCGGGTCGGCGCGTTGCGCGTGCACGTTTCACGAGGTCTGCGAGGCTATCGGCTGGCCATACGACTCCTCGCACGGGCGGTTCCCGATTTGAGTACCCTGCGCTTGCCGGCGATCGTGGCCAGCTTCGGGGAGTACCGGTACGGCTTGATCTTGCTGTGCGGACCCAGCGGCTCCGGCAAGACGACCACCGCAGCGTCGCTGTTGCAACGCGCGAACGAGTCCAGCGCGCGCCACGTCGTTACCTTCGAGGCGCCGATCGAGCACGTCCTCACCTGGGGTACCTCGGTCGTCACGCAGTATGAAGTCGGGCGCGACGTAGCGACGTACGCGCACGGAATTCGAGGCGCGCTGCGCGCCGATCCGGATATCATCTTCATCGGCGAACTCAGCGACGACGATGCCGCCGCCGCGTGCCTCCAAGCTGCCGAAAGCGGCCACCTCGTCCTCGGGGCACTCGACGCCCCGCCGGACGTGCCGCTGGCGTTGAATCGCTTCATCGGGCTGTTCCCCGTCGACGAACAGCAACGTGCGCGCAACCGGTTGTCGGACAATCTTCGCGCCGTCTTGGCACTCCGCTTGGTGCCGGCCAGCGACGGCTCGGGCTTGCGTGCCGCCGCCGAAATTCTCCTCAGTAACGATGCCGTACGCCGCATGGTGCGTGACGGTGCGCTGCACACGCTCCGTTCCGTTCTTGCCGCTAATAAAAAGGCCGGAATGCAGACGCTCGAAATGAGCCTCGGCGACCTCGTCTCGGCGGGCGACGTCGACCTCGAGATCGCGCGTTCCATCGCGCTCTATCCCGAAGAGATACGTCCCTGAGGGGTACGAGCCGGCGACGCGAGGCGACGGCATTCCAACGCCGGCTGCTCGAACTCGATCGCGAGCGTCTTGCGGCCTGGAGTTCCGTCGCCACGCTTTCCGGCTTGCACGAAGCGTTCGCCGCAATCTCGACCGCGCGCGATCCCGAGGCGATCGTCGCGCGCACGCTGACCGCCGCCATCGAGGTTCTCGGCTTCGAGCGGGCGGCGTATTTCACGCACGCCGCGAGCGACGACGCAGGCGCCGCAGGCTTGGTCCTGTTGGCGTACGTCGACGCCTTGGACGCGCCGCCGCCGACGCTCGACTGTTCGGCCCAACTCTGCACGAACGTCGAGCCGCTCAGCGGCGAGGAAGGCGAGCTTTCCGCGCCGCTCGTCGACGTGCGCAGACGCTACGTGCTCGCGCCGGTGATCTGCGCGAAGGGACGCCTGGGGATGCTGTATCTCGACGGTCCGCGGGCGGCCGCCCACCGCGACTCGACCCTGCGTCTCATCGAGGCCTTGTGCGCCATTTCCGCAGCGGCGCTCCAAAACGGACTCGCGTTACAACGCACGCGCTCGCTCGCGTCCAGAGATCCGTTGACGGGCTTGCTCAATCGGCGTGCCTTTCGCGAACGCTTCGAGAGAGAACTCGCGGCGGCGCAACGGGCGGGGCGTTGTTGCGCCTGCGTGATGCTCGATCTCGACGATCTCAAACGCATCAACGACTCCGGCGGGCACGCGGTGGGTGACGTCGTGCTCAAGCACCTCGCAACCACGCTCGCGGCGGCGGCGCGCCCGAGCGACATCGTCGCCCGCTTTGGCGGCGACGAGTTCGCGCTAGCCTTCATCGACGTCGAAGTCGCGCCGGCCCGGGCGCTCGTCCGTCGCCTCTCCGGATCGCTTGCAGCGGCCGGACTCCGTTGCTCCCTGGGAGCCGCGCTTTCGAGCCCGAGCAGCCTCGACGTGGATGCGCTGCTGCGAGAAGCCGATCGCGCCCTTTACGCCGTAAAAGCCGCCGGCAAGAACGGCTACGCCTTTGCCGATTGAAAGCACCCGCTAAAGAAATTCGTACAGGCCGGGGCGTCGACCCGGCCTAATGCCACGCAACATGTCAGACGTTACGATCAGCATTCGTCCCGGCGGCCCGTACTTGGTGCGTGGTCCCATCCAACTGCTCGATGCCGAGGGCAACGAGATCCCCGACGCGAGCGGCAAACAGAACATCGCGCTCTGCCGTTGCGGCGCGTCGACCAATAAGCCGTTCTGCGACGGCACGCATTCGGCCATCGGCTTCCAAGCCGCCGAACGCGCGGTCGAAGAACAGGGCTAATCCACCCACGGCGCGGGCGCAGGCAGCACCACGCCGCTCGCCTCGCCCAAGCCGATCGGCACGGCGCCGTCGCGCTCGCAGCGGCCGCGCAGGGTCACGAGGTCGCCGTCCTCGAGAAAGCCGCGCAGGCTGCCGTCGGCGAGTTCGAGCTTCTGCGTACCCCGCTGCGTGAGTTCGAGCAAACTGCCGTAGCTGCCGGGTTCGCTGCCCGAGATCGTGCCCGAGCCGTTGACGTCGCCGGCTTGCACGCGCGAACCGTTGCTGCTCAGGTGCGCGAGCTGTTGCGCCATGGTCCAGTACATCGTGCGAAAATTGGTCTCGGCCACCACCGTCGGCGCGACACCCTCGCGCTGCATCACCTCCGAGGCCAGACCCACCTCGAGCGCGATGTCGAAGTGGTGATTGCCGCGCGGCGCGAGATAATCGAGCGGCGCGGGCTCTTGCACCGGCCCCGTCGAGCGAAACGGTTCGAGCGCTTCGAGCGGCGTGATCCAGGCCGCGAGCGACGTGCCGAACGATTTGCCCAAAAACGGCCCGAGTGGCTGGTACTCCCACGACTGGATGTCGCGCGCGCTCCAATCGTTCATCAGCGCCACGCCGAAGATGTAGTCTTCCGCCTGCCACACCGGAAACGGCGTGCCCAACGGCGGCCCGTCGCCGGTGATAAAGGCCAACTCCAACTCGATATCCAGCAGACGGCATGGCCCGAACGAGGGCGCCGGCGCGTCGGGCGATTTGCGTTGGCCGTTGGGGCGCACGATCGGCGTGCCCGACACCACCACGCCGCTCGAGCGGCCGTGATAGCCGATCGGGATCCAGCGATAGTTCGGCAGTAGCGGATCGTCGGGCCGGAAAAATCGGCCCACGTTGAGCGCGTGGTTCAACGAAGAATAGAAGTCGACGTAATCGCGCACCTCGATCGGCAGCGTCATGCGCACGTCGGATCGTGCGACCAGCGCCCGCTGGGCGATGCCCTCGTCGCGCAGGCTCAGATCGCCCAGGCTGAGCAATCGTGAGAGCACCCCGCGCACGGCGCGCCACGTCGTCTTCGGCCGCTGCAGCAGCGCGTTGAGCGTAGGCTGCGCGAACACCCACGCGGCCTCGGGCAGCGCTTCGTCGAGCAGACCCGCGTGCGCGACCGCATGCAGGTCGAGCACCTTGTCGCCGATGGCCACGCCCAAGCGCGGCGTCGCTTCGCCGGCGCGCACGAAGGCGCCGTAGGGCAAATGCTGGATCGGAAAATCGCTGCCCGCGGCGCTGGGCACCCACGACTGCAAGCCCGGATCGGTCGTCGGGTCGAACGCGTCGCTCACTGCGGCGCCGTGACCAAGATGCCGAGCGCCGTCAGATCCTCCACCGGCTCGTCGAAACTACAACTGCCGTAGGAGCGGAACGCGCGTATGCGCGCCGCGCCGATGTCGCCCGCGTGCGCGCTCACGCCGCACCACGAGAACCGCTCGCTATCGAGCTTGAAGTGCGTCGGATCTTCGTCGGCGAGCAGCGTTTCGAGCGCACGCCGGTCCAACTCGTGAGCGCGCATCAGCACGGCCGCGCCGGCCACGTTGAGAAAGCCATGCTGCACGTAGCCCGCCTCCGCGTTGAAATGCCGAAACGGATGGTGCAAACCGGCCGTCGCCTTGAAGGGCACGCCCAACCCGTGCGCGAGCGCCACGAAGTGGGCAAGGTTCGAGGGAGAAGGCACCGCGTGGGCGTTCGGGCCGCCGCAGCGCACTTTGGCGCACGCGTCGCGATCGCTCGCTTCGCGATAGCGGCTCAGTTCGAGCAACCACGATTCGAGCGCGATCGGGTCGGCCACGTCGAGTTCCACGTACAACTCCGGCTCGCCGGGCAAATCGGCGGCTTCGTAGGCCTCCGCGAGCGCGGCAATCGGCGCGCGTGCTTCGATCGTTTCCACGTCGATGCGGCTCGCATGCGCGCGCACGAGCTCGGCCACCGCCGGCAGGTCGCGCGCCGCGTCGCTGCCGAGCACGACGCTGAGCGGCAACGGTCCCGGCGCATCGTCGCGCTCCAGCGCCGCGATAAGTTCGTCGAGGCGCGCCGCTTGCACCACGAAGCGGCCGAGCATCCAAAAATGCGTGCCGCTCTCCGCGCGCTCGTGCGCGGCCAACGCGTCGTCGAGGCCCAGGCTCGCCGGCGGAAAGAGCGGCGCGTGGTCGATCAGTTCGCCCAAGAACGCGCGCGTCGCGGCACCCTCGGCGTGGGGCTGCGCGCCCCGGGCTCGTCTCCTGCTCACCCCGCTACTCTGCCGGGGGGCGCGACGGGTTTCCTACGGACGCGGCGCCCCCGGAGACGGAGGTAGGCCAGGCGCGCGGGGCGCACTTGAAAGGCCATCCCACAAGAACGCACGCCCCCGACGCCCGAGCTTTACGTCTCGCTGGATATCGAAGCCGATGGCCCCTGCCCCGGCATCTTTTCCATGCTCAGTTTCGGCATGGCCGCCTTCACCCTCGAGAAGGAACTGGTCGGCACGTTCAGCCGCAACCTCGAGACGCTGCCCGAGGCGCGCACCGACGCGCGCACGATGCAATGGTGGGCGCTGCCCGAGAACGCGACGGCCTACGAGAAGTCGCGCGTCGACCAAATTCCGCCGCAGCAGGCGATGCGCGAGTGCAAGGCGTGGCTCGAGAGCATGCGCCGCTTCGGGCGTCCGGTGATTTGCGGCGCGCCCAGCGGCTTCGACTTCACCTTCATCTACTATTACTTCCAGCGCGAATTGGGCGAGAGCCCGGTCGGCTTCGCCAGCCTCGACCTGCGCAGCTACGCCGCCGCGGTGCTCAAGAAGCAGTACCGTCACGTGGGCAAGCGGCAGTATCCGTCGGATTGGATCGACGAAGGCCTGCCGCACACGCACGTGGCCCTCGACGATGCGATCGAACAGGGCTCGATCCTGATCAACATGATCCGCGCCAACCTCGACATGCCGCACATCTTCGAACTCATCGACCTGCGCGAGGGCGCGCCGGAAGGCTCGGCCGCCCTGAGCCGGAGCGTCTCTTAAGAGCGGGGAAAGAAAAGCAATGCCCTTTTACGTGCGGGCCGGCGCGGTGCCCGAAAAGCGCCACATCCAGTTTCGCCGCCCCGACGGCGGCCTCTACGCCGAGGAACTCTTCTCGACCAAGGGCTTCTCGAGCGTCTACTCGCTGCTCTACCACCTGCGCCCGCCGACTGCCGTGCTCGAAGTGCGGCCCTGGGTGCGCGACCCCATCGCCTACCTGCCCAACGATCCGCTGCGCAACCGCCATCTGCTGACCAGCCGTTCGTCCACGCCGGGCGATGCCGTCGAAGGCCGCGTGCCGCTCTTGGGCAACGCCGACCTCGCGCTCTCGATCGCCGACGTCGACCGGCCCATGGACTATTTTTACCGTAACGCGGGCGGCGACGAGCTGCTCTTCGTGCACACGGGCAGCGGCACGCTCGAAACCGTCTTCGGCGACCTCGCGTATCGCGCGCACGACTATCTGCTCGTGCCCTGCGGCACGACCTATCGCGTGAAGCCTGCGGAGCCCACGCGCTTCGTCATGTACGAATCGTCCGGCCAAGTCGAGATCCCCAAGCGCTTTCGCAACGCCTACGGACAACTCGAAGAGCACGCGCCCTATTACGAGCGGGACTTCCGCGCGCCGCTGCTGCGCGATCCGATCGACGCGCAAGGCGAATACGAAGTGCGCGTGACCAACGCCGGGCGCAACGCGACCCTCGTGATGCAGAACCATCCGTTCGACCTCGTCGGTTGGGACGGATTCTGTTACCCCTACGCGTTCAACGTGGCCGACTACGCGCCGATCACGGGCAAGTTGCACCAGCCGCCGCCCGTGCACGCCGTTTTCGAAGCACCCGGTGCGGCGTTTTGCGTGTTCGTGCCGCGGCTCTTCGATTATCATCCGCTCGCGATTCCGGTGCCGTACAACCACTCGAGCGTCGATTGCGACGAAGTGATCTACTACGTCAACGGTAACTTCATGAGCCGCCGCGGCGTGGAACAAGGCTCGGTCACCTTGCACGCGGCGGGCGCCACGCACGGGCCGCAGCCGGGCGCCGTCGAGGGCAGCTTGGGCAAGACGAGCACCGACGAAATCGCCATCATGGTCGACACCTTCGCGCCGCTCAACATCGCCGAACGGGCGCTGGCTTTCGAGCATCGCGACTACTACCGCTCCTGGCTCGAGCCCGTCGCGGCGGGACGGTGAACGCCGCGGCGCGCGCGCCGTGGTACTTTCGTTATCGCGTCTTCCTGATCGCGGGCGCTTACGCGGCCGGCTTCGTCATCGGCGACCTGCTCATGCCCGCGAGCGCGCCCACCTTCGTGCGCCTCGGCGCGCTGACGCCGGCGTGGTTCGGCGCGCAGGGCATGCTCCGGCTGATCGCATTGCTCACGCTCGCCGGCGCGCTCTGGCGGATTTGGGGCGCGGCCTATCTTTCCTCGGCCGTGGTGCACTCGTGGGACGTGCAAACGGGAACGCTCTACGTGGGCGGACCGTATCGCTTCACGCGTAATCCGCTCTACCTCGGCAACGTGTGTTGGGCGCTCGCGATCGGCGCGTACGGCACGCCGCTCGCTACGGCGCTGGTGGTACTCTTCAACCTCATCGTCGTCGAACTCTTGATCCGCACCGAGGAACGCGCGATGCGCTCGCGCTTCGGCGCGCGCTATGTTGAGTACGAAGCGACGGTACCTCGCCTGTTTCCGCTCTGGTTCAAGGCCGGTCCGCCGGGGCCGGCGCTGCGACCCGACTGGCGGCAGGGCCTGCGCTCGGAGCTGTTCGGCCTCGCCTTCGTGGGGCTCACCTTCGCCTATTGTCTGGGCTTCCATCAAGCGGCGGGGCTCTTCTGGGCCGCCGCGCTCTTGCTGATCGCGGTGGGTTTCGTGCGCGGCCGGACCAAGGGTCTGCCCTCCGGCCCGCCAATCTCTTAACGGTTCTCTTCTTCCGCTACTTCCGCATCATGGAGCGACGTTGGCTACCGAAACGACGGAGCGCGCCTCCGCGCTCGACCTCCTCGACTGGGACCATCTCCACTTCTTCGTGGGCAACGCCAAGCAGGCGGCACATTACTACGCGACGGCCTTCGGCTTCCGCATCACGGCCTACGCAGGCCCCGAAACCGGCGTGCCCGGGCGCGCCTCGTATCTGCTCGAACAGAACGATCTGCGCTTCGTCGTGACCAGCGCCCTGCGCCCGGACGATCCGGCCGCGGCCCACGTCGCCCTCCACGGCGACGGCATCAACGACATCGCGTTGCGCGTGCCCGACGCCGCCGCCGCTCACGCGGAAGCGGTTGCGGCCGGGGCGCGGTCGGTCTCCGCGCCGCAACGCCTCTCGGATGCGGACGGCTCGGTCGTGGTCGCGACCATCGCCACGTACGGCGATACGGTGCATACGTTCGTCGAGCGCGATGGGTACGCGGGCACGTTTCTGCCCGGCTTCGTGAAGGTCGCGACGAGCCAAGCTGCGCCGCACGCGCCCGGCCTGCGCGCGATCGATCACTGCGTGGGCAACGTCGGCTGGAACGAGATGGACGCCTGGGCCGACTTCTACGGCAAAGCCTTCGGCTTCAGCCAATTGGTGTCGTTCGACGATACCGACATCTCGACCGAGTACACGGCGCTGCGCTCGAAGGTGATGTCCGACGCGCGGCGCCGCGTGAAGTTTCCGATCAACGAGCCCGCCGAAGGCCTCAAGAAGTCGCAGATCGAGGAATACCTCGACGCCTATCGCGGCGCAGGCGTGCAGCACGTCGCGATCGCGACCGACGACATCGTTGCGGCGGTGCGCGCCCTGCGCGCCAACGGCGTGCAGTTCCTCGACACGCCGGGCTCCTATTACGACGCCCTCGAAGCGCGCGTAGGCCACATCGACGAAGAGATCGAGGTGCTGCGCGAGCTGAGCATCCTGGTCGACCGCGACGACTTGGGCTACATGCTCCAGATCTTCACCAAGCCGCTGCAAGACCGGCCGACGCTCTTCTTCGAAATCATCCAGCGCCGCGGCAGCCTCTCGTTCGGCAAAGGCAACTTCAAGGCGCTGTTCGTGTCGATCGAAGAGGAACAAGGCCGTCGCGGCAACCTGTGACGCCGGTCATCTGATACCTTAATTCCTGCAAAGCGGGCCCGGTGTGAGCGTCCTCGCATCGTGGCCCGTTTTGCTAGCAGACGCGCGGCGCGCGCCAAAGCGTCGCGCATCATGCTACAGGCGTTCGCTTTTGCAATCGCCCTCTATGCGGGCACGGATCGCTCCGCCGACGCTCGCGCCATGTGGCGCGACCTCAATGCCGTACGCGTCTCGGAGGGCTTGACGCCGCTCGCCTTCGAGCCCCGCTTGTGCGAGATCGCACGGGCGCACGCGCACGACATGGTGGCGCGGCATTACTTCGATCACCAGTCACCCGACGGCGTGGGGCCGTTCGACCGAATGGCGCGCGCGGGCTGGCATTTCGGCTATGCCGGCGAGAATCTCGCGATGGACACCGACGAACGAGGCGCCGAGGCGCACCTCCTGTCCTCGCCCGAGCACCGTCAAAACATGCTCGAGCCGCATTACGCGCACGTCGGGATCGCGGCGGTCGAGACCGACTCGCGCGAGTATTTCGTCGAAGTCTTTAGCGACTGACCGCGTCGACGGCGAGCACGCCGACATCCTCGGCACCGTGACCTCGTTCGATCAGTGCGTCGATGCGGGCAGCGATCGTGGGCAACACGTGCAGCGTGCCGCCGCCTTCGGCGATCGTCTCTTCGATCAAGCGCGCATCCTTCCGGGCCATCGTCAACTCGAAGGCCGGTGAGAAGTCGCCGTGCGCCATCTTCTTGCCGCGTACGTTGAGCACCGCGGTCAGTTGGAAGTGCTCGAAGAGTTCGTGCGCCTCCGGCGCCTTTATGCCCACGCTCTCCGCGAGCGAATAACTATCGGCCAGCGCGGCCGTCACCGACACGATCAGGTTGTTGCCCACGAGCTTGAGCGTGGCCGCTTTGTTGGGACGGTCGCCCACGTACCACAAATCGCCGGTCATCGGCTGTAGCGCGGGCTCGACCTCGTCGAATACGGCTTGCGAACCGGCGACGAGCATGATGCCGTGGCCGTCGCGGCAACCCTGCGGCGACATGAACACCGGCGCGTGCAGAAACTTCAGGCCCCGCGCGGCGGCGCGGGCGAAGCGCGCGGCCGTCGGAAACGGCGCGACCGTCGTGTGATCGATGACCACCGTCTCCGGCGCGATCGCGCCGTCGAGTTGCTCCAGCAACGCATCGACGGCTTTATCGTCGGAGAGGATGATGTGGGCGCGCTCGGCGCCCTGCGCGGCTTCGCGCGGATCGCGCACGGCCCGCGCGCCGAATCGCTCGAGGGCCTGGGCTTTTTCGAAGCTCCGGTTCCAGACGACGACCTCGTCGCCTCTGCGCCGCAGCGCCTCCACGAAACCGCTGCCCATCATGCCCGCGCCGTACCATGCTATTTTCGCCACGGGTCGGTCAACACGATGGGCGTGCGGCGCGGTTGCGGGATGCCCGTGACCGTCGGGCGCGGCGTGGGCACGGGCGTCGGCGTGAAGGTGGCAAGCGGCCCCGGCGGCGGCGAGTAACCCGCAAACGGCGTCAGCGTCGCCACCGGAGCGGGCGGCGGGCTCTGAATGGAAAGCGTATGCGAGGCGGCGTCGTATCGTACGAGGTCGCCCAGTCCGCGCGCGGCCGCGCCGAGCGGCACGAACGCGTCGTCACCCGGAGGTAGGCCCATCGTAACGCTTCTGCCCTCGCGCTCGAAGGTGATCGACCCGGCCGACGGGTCGACCGTGATGCGCTGGGCCAGGGCGAAGCCGAAGGGCGCGAGGGGCGCCAACACGGTCCCGTCCACGAGCCGGGCCGGCACNNNGCGTTCATGGCCCAGGCGATCGCCTTCAACGCGATGTTCGCCGTCTTTCCGCTGTTGATGCTGGCCTTCGCGGCATTCGGGTTCATCTACGGCGGTGCCCAAGGCGAGCAGCGCATCCAGGATCTGGTCAAGCATCTGGCGCCCGCGGTGCAGCCGTTGATCTTCGAGAACGCCCAGCACATCGTCGCCTTCCGCAGCATCTCGGGCGTGACGGCCGTCGTCGGGCTCATCTGGTCGGGTAAGAACCTCTTCCAGACCCTGGCGTTCTCGCTCGACCGGGCGCTCGGCGTGACCCAGGGCCGGTCGCTGGTCTTCGACATCCTCGTCGCCTTGGTTGCCCTGCCGGTTTTCGGCGTGATCTTGCTGGGCGCGACGGCCGTGCCGGTCGGGATTTCGTACGTGGTGACGCTGGGCGGCTTCGCGCACGCCGCTTTCCTCACGCAGGCGGCGGGATACGCGGCGGGCATTCTGCTCGTTTTCGTCGTAACGATGCTCCTCTACGCGTATCTTCCCAATCGCCGCGTCTCGCCGTGGTTCGGCGTGCCGGGGGCGATCGTCACGACGATCGCTTGGGAAGTTTCGCAGATCGCGTTTGCGATCTACTCCACGCACGTGGATTTCCGCCACGTGTACGGCGCGCTCGCAACGGTCGCCGTCCTCCTGCTTTGGTTCTACTACATGGCATTCATCTTCTTGTTCGGCGCCGAGGTCAGCGCCCAGACCCTGGCTTACGACAGCGCGGCAAAGCCCGTCAGGCGGTCGGCGTGAGGCGTTCCCTCAACGCGCGGCGGCTGCTCGGCGTGCTGGCGCTGGCGTTCTTCGGGTTCGTGCCGTTCATGGGCGCGTACACCTCGGCGCCGCCGGTCGTGATCGTCTATCCGCTGACGGTGGGCTCGGGCGCAAACCCGGAATCGGGCAGCAACATCGCCGTCCTGATCGCGCAAGGGCTCGCCCAGCACGGCGTAACGGTCAAGCCCGCGCCGCCCGGCACGCAGCGCGCCGACTATCTCACCGTCGCGCAAGCCGCCGGCGCCGACTACTACGTCACCGGCTTCCTGACCGCGCTCGGCGATGAGGTGTCGATGGTGTTGCAGGCGGTCAGCACCAGCAGCGGCAGCATCATCAACAGCACCACGACCGTCGTGAAAACGTACGCCGAGGCCGCCGGTCAGGCGCCGTCGCTAGCCGATGCGATCCTGCGCCATTCCGGCCGCGCGCTCGCCCAACTCGACGAACCCAAAGCCGTCGACAGCGCCACGCCGCAACCGAGTCGCAGCGACAAAGGCAACGAGGCCAACCTCAACGGCTTGGGCGGCATCTTCCACCACAAGCCCAAGGCAGCGCCCTCACCCGGGCCGGGTACGCTGGCGCTCGCGGAGCGGCGCGTGCTGATCTCGCAAGTCGGCGGCGACGCCGGCTCGGAACTTGCGCAACGCGCTTCGCGCGCGGTGACCGCGGCAGCAGGCCATGGCGGCGTCGCAACGCAGGCGTTGCCCGTGTCGGCGGCCGAGGTCGAGGCGCACGGCGCGGATTTCTGCAAGAACAACGCGGGCACGCAGATGCTCTACGCCACCACGGTCACGCTGCAAAAGAATGCCGCGGGCCAGCCGACCGGCGTCGGCGTCGACGTGGTCACCTTCGATTGTGCGGGTAACGCCGTCGCGCGGCATCACGGCGAAGCGCCGGCCTCGGGCCGCGGCGGCCTCGATGCGGCGCTCGATCGCGCGGTAGCCGCGGCCCTCGCCGCCGCGGCGCCGAAGCCGGGCTAACGCCGGCGCGCCGTTATTTCAGCGAGCGCAGATAGGCGACGATCGCCGTCGCGTCGGCCTGGTTGAAGCGATAACCCGGCATCGGCGCCTTCGCTTTGCTCCCATCCGGCAGGGCGCCGGTTCGCAGGAACGTCAGCGCATCGGCGTCGGTCGCGAACATCTTCAGGCCGCGCAGCGAGGGCACGGTGTCGGCCCACGGCACGCCGGGCCTGGGTTTGACTTTATTGGGGCCACCCTGCAACTGCGCGTTATGGCAATCGGCGCACTGGCCCGCGTCACCGGTGAGATACTCGCCGCGTGCGAGCAGATCGGCCGGCGCGGCGGTCTGCGCCAGCGCCCGGCTCGCCGAATGCCCTACCGCCAGGGCGACGAGGAAACCCGCCGCCACGGTCGACAGCAGCATTTGGGCACCGCGCTTCGTCGCGAACGGATTTTTCATGCGCCGCGTATACGACGGCAGCTAGAGCAGGCCTTCGGGCAAATCTCCGACCGCAATCGTGCGCGCTTCGAGGTCGATGGCGCCGATGAAGGCTTTGACCATCGGCACGAGTGCGCGCTGCGGCCCGACGACCAAACAGTCTTGGGCCGGAAAGTGTTCGATGCCGACCACTTCGCCCAGCAGCTTTCCCGAGGCGTCGATCAAGCGTAGCCCGATCAGGTCGGCGTCGAGATACTCGCCCGGCTCGAGATGCACGGCGGCGCGCTCGGCGTAGAGTTCGCAGCCGACGAACGGCTGCGCGGCCTCGACCGTGTGCACGCCTGCGAGCGCGATCACGTAGCGCGACTTGTGGCGCCGGATCGATTCGAGCGAGACCCGCTGTGCGCTGGGCCGCGCACTCAGAGCGTATTCCGAACCCGCATGTAACGCGCTCTCGCCTGCCGACGTCGGNNTCGCACTTCAACTCGCCGCGCACGCCGAAGATGCCCGTCAAGCGGGCAATGGGCACGAGCGCTGCGGCATCGCTCACGCGGCGGCGGTTTCCCGAGCGGGCGGCGTGCGCAGCGAGGCGATCGCCATCAAGACCAGTCCCACCGTGATGCACGCGTCGGCACCGTTGAAGATGTAGAACCAGCGGGGCGCGATGAAGTCGATCACGTAGTGGTGCAGCACGCGATCGATCACGTTACCGAACGCGCCCCCAAGCACCAAGCCGAAGCCGATCTGCGCGAGCGGCGATTCGCGGATGAGATCGCGCAGCATCAGCGTCAAGCCGGCCACCACCACGAAGGCGAGTACGATCAGCAGCCACGAGCGGTCGCCGAAGAGACCCATCGCTCCGTGGGTATTTTGCGCGTAGGTAAAGTCGAGCACGCCGGGCACGATCGTCCGGCGTTGGCCGGGTACGAACGATGCCGCGATCGCGCGTTTGGTCAGGAGATCGAAAATGCCCGCGAACGCGAGTGCGAGGGCGATCCGATTGAACGTAGGTTACGACTCGGTTTCGACGTCGGTCGCCGGCGTATCGTCGACTTCTTCTTCGTCGTCGTCTTCATCGTCGACGTCGATGATGTCGATCGTGACCCGGCCTTCGGCACCCGCGCGTACCAGCGTGCGCAGGGCCTGCGCGACGCGACCGCCCCGGCCGATCACTTTGCCCAGATCCTCGGGATCCACTTCGAGTTCGAGCCGCGCGCCGCGGGAATCGGGCACGGTCTCGATGCGGATCGCATCGGGGTTGGACACCAGGCGCTTGGCCAGGAACGTCAGCAGCTCGACGGCGCGCGGCAGCGCGACCTCGTCGGGAATCGGATCGCGTTTGACCGCCTCGCGACGGCGCGGCACGAAACTGCCGCCGGGCTTCGCCTCGAACGTCCCGTTGCCGCCCGACGGACCGCGACGGCGCGGCCGGATCGATTCGTCTTCGGGTTCGATCTCGTCGATGATCGTTTCGCTGGTGTTGATCCGGCGCGCGCCGAGGGTGGAGCGGCGCTCGTCGTCGGCCGCCTCGCCTTCTTCGCCGAAGAGTCCGAACTCGTCGTCGAATGCGCTCACGGCTTAACCCTTCTTCGCTTTGGGCTCGCGCTTCGTCGTCGGCACGAAGCCGCGCTCGACGAGACCCTTCTCCGCCAGGAGACGCCGCACCGGATCCGAGGGCTGTGCGCCCTTGGCGAGCCATTCCTTGATCTTCTCGTCGTTGACGACGACGGTCTTGGGCTCGGTGCGCGGGTTGTAGTGGCCGACGATCTCGATGAAGCGCCCGTCGCGGGGCGAACGCGCGTCGGTCACCACGAACCGGTACGTGGGTTGTTTCTTGGCGCCCATGCGCCGGAGTCGGATTTTGACCATGGAATCGTTACGTCACTTTCGGTTGGAAATTCGCCTCGCCGCTTTAGCGGCCGAGGCCAAAGGGGAGCCGCGGCCGTTTGCCGCCGCCCAACTGTTTCATCATCTGACGCGAAGCCTCGAACTGTTTGACCAGCCGGTTGACTTCGGCGACCTGCGTCCCGCTGCCGAGCGCGATGCGCTTGCGTCGCGAGGCGTTGAGGATGTCGGGCCGGCGGCGCTCCTGACGGGTCATCGAGCAGATGATCGCCTCGACCCGTCCGACGTCTTTCTCGTCGATCTCCAGATCCTTGGGCATCATCTTCTGCATGCCCGGGATCATCTTGACGATCTCGGCCATCGAGCCCATCTTGCGCACTTGACGCAATTGATCGAGGAAGTCGTCGAGGGTGAAGTCGTTCTTGCGCAGCTTCTGTTCGAGCGCTTTGGCCTGCTCGATCGAATAGACCGATTGCGTCTTCTCGATCAGCGTCAGCACGTCGCCCATGCCCAGGATGCGCGAGGCCAAGCGATCCGGATAGAACGTCTCGAGCGCCGACAACTTTTCGCCGACGCCCACGAACTTGATCGGCGCGCCGGTCATCGCGAAAATCGAGAGCGCCGCGCCACCGCGCGCGTCGCCGTCCATCTTGGTCAGGATGACGCCCGTGATCGTGAGTTGCGCGTTAAAGCCCTTGGCGACGTTGGTCGCTTCTTGGCCCGTCATCGCGTCCGCGACGAACAAGATCTCCTTGGGCTTGACCGCGGCCTTGATCTTTTCGAGTTCGACCATCAGCGCTTCGTCGATCTGCAGCCGTCCGGCCGTATCCACGATGACGATCGGGATGCCCAGCCGCTGGGCTTCGGCGACGCCGTGCTTGGCGATATCGACCGGGTTCGCGCGCTCCTCGGAGTACACGGGCAAATCGAGTTGGCGGCCGAGCGTCTTGAGCTGTTCCACAGCGGCCGGGCGGTAGATGTCGGCCGCGACCAACAGCGAACGGCGACCCTGCTCCTTGAGCCGCAGCGCCAATTTGCCTGCGTGGGTCGTCTTGCCCGAGCCTTGCAAGCCGACGAGCATGATCACCGTCGGCGGTGCGTCGGAGAATTGCAGCCGCGACTGCGCCCCGCCCATCAGCGCCACCAGCTCGTCGTGCACGATCTTGATGACCGATTGGGCAGGCGTCAGCGACGCCAAAACGTCGGCGCCGACCGCCTTCTCCTTGACTTTCGCGACGAAGTCTTTGGCGACGGAGAGGTTGACGTCGGCTTCGAGCAAAGCGACGCGCACTTCGCGCGCGACGTCGTTGACGTCGGCTTCGGTCAGCCGTCCGCGACTCGTCAGACGCTGAAAGATCGCCCCCAGGCGATCGGAGAGCGCTTCTAGCATCGCAGGCCGGAGCTACGCCCCATGGCGCAACTCAGCCCTTCGGGGCGGTCTCGTCGATCTTGCGTACGGCATCGCCGACGGTTTTGATCTTTTCCGCCTCTTCATCTGGAATGTCGATATTGAACTCGGTTTCGAACGCCATCACCAATTCGACTTGATCGAGNNACCTTATCGAAGGTGGTCTGAGTATCCGCCATGGTCTCCTGTCCTAGGGGCGCCGAGCGCCGATTTACATGAAAAAGCCGCCGTCGACGACGATCGTTTGACCGGTCACGTAGCGGGCGGCATCGGAGCAGAGGAACGTAACGACCCCACTGACGTCTTCCGGCGTTCCCGATCGGCCGAGGGGGATCGTTGCGAGGAAGTGTGCTCGGGCCTGATCCGGCAGCGATTCCGTCATCGCCGTTTCGATGAGACCGGGCGCGACGGCATTGACTCTTACGTTCCGCGACCCCAATTCCTTCGCTACGGACTTGGCCAGGCCCAAGAGGCCTGCCTTGGCGGCCGCATAGCCGGCCTGCCCGGCGTTGCCGGTGAGGCCCACGATCGAGGAAACGAGCACGATCGCGCCCGAGCGCTGGCGCATCATGGGCTTGGCCACCGCGCCGCAGAGGTAGAACGCCGACTTGAGGTTGACCGCCAGCACCTGCTCGAGGTCGGCCGGTTTGAGGCGCACGAGCAGGTTGTCGAGGCTCTGCCCGGCATTGGCCACCGCGATGTCGACCCGGCCGAGCTCCGCGATCGTCCGGGCGACGGCCGCCTCGACGGCGGCGGCGTCGGTCACGTCGGCTGCGATCTCCAGGGTGCGAGCCTCCGGGCGGGCCGCGCGGACGGCTGCGGCCGACTCGGCCAGCGCCTCCGTGTCCCGGCCCACCAGCGCGACGTCCGCGCCGGCCCGCGCCAGGTCGACGGCGATGGCGCGTCCGATGCCCCGGCTCGCGCCGGTCACGATCGCGACCTGCCCGGCGCTCAGGCGGGCGCCCCCGCCGAAAGCGATGCGCGCAGCTTTTCGATGCCGGCCTCGTCGCCCACGAACTTGGCGGGCGGCGCCCCGGGCACGCGCTTCATCATCGGCGCCAGAACCGCAGATCCGCCGAACTCGACGATTGCGTCGAGATTCTCGGCAACCAGCCGCAGCGCCGCATCGTGCCAGAGCACTTCGCCCGTGACCGAACGAACCAGATTCTCGCGAATGGTTTCGACCGACGTGTAGGGCTTCGCGTCGACGTTGGAAACGACGGTGAACCGGGGCAACCTGATCTGCGCCCTCGCGACGAAGGGTGCGAACCGTTCGCGTGCGGGCGCCATCAGGTCGCTGTGCCACGCACCCGACACGTTGAGCGGCACGACGCGCTTCGCGCCCGCCGCGAGCGCGAGATCGCCCGCAAGCGCCACGGCATCGCGGTCGCCGCTGATGACGATCTGCCCGGGCGCATTGAAGTTGGCCAATTGCACCACGCCCGACGTCTCGGCGCGCGCCTGCGCGCACGCGTCGCGCAGCGGCTGCTCGTCGAGGCCGAGCACGGCCGACATCGCGCCGGGCGCGAGATTGGCCGCGTCTTGCATCGCTAAACCACGCTGCGCCACGAGGCCCAGCGCTTCGTCGAAGTCGAGGGCACCCGCAAGCGTGAGACTGCAGAATTCGGCGAACGAATGGCCGGCACTTGCGACCACCTCGAGCGCGGGGCCGGCCGCGACGGCCAGCGCATAATTGACGACGTAGATCGCGGGCTGGCTGTAGCGCGTCTCGCGCAGCGTATCGTCCGGCCCGTCGCGCACGATCGCGAGCAAGTCGTAGCCGAGCACGCGCTCGGCGCGCGCGAAGAGATCGCGCACGTCGCTAAACGTTTGCGCGAGCGCACCGCCCATGCCCACCGCTTGCGAACCCTGACCCGGAAAGACGACCCCGTACCGCACGAAACCTCTCCTATGCGTCCCATCGCCAGGCGACCGAACCCCACGAGAGGCCGCCGCCGAAGCCCGTAAACAAAATGATGTCGCCCTTGCGCAGTACGCCCGCTTCGATCGTTTCCGAGAGCGCGATCGGAATCGACGCCGACGACGTGTTGCCGTATTTCTCGATGTTGACCACGATGCGCTCGCGGGGGATGTTCAGCCGTTTCGCCGCCGCTTCCATGATGCGCAGGTTGGCCTGATGCGGGATCATCCAGGTGACGTCGTCGGTCGTGAGGTGCGCGCGCTCGAGCACCTGCAGCGACGTCTCGACCATCTTGGTCACCGCGTACTTGAAGACTTCGCGACCGGCCATGTGAACCTTATCGCGTTTGTCGGCAATGCCGGTTTGCGTCAGAGGTTCCCGCGAGCCGCCCGCGGGCAAATAGAGCATCTCGGGCGCGTTGCCGTCGGCGCCGAGTTCCGATGAGAGAAAGCCGTCGCGGCTCGCCTCGACGCGCTCGACGATCGCCGCGCCCGCGCCGTCGCCGAAGAGAATGGCCGTCGAGCGATCCTCCATGTTGAGGATACGCGAAAGCGTTTCGACGCCGATGATCATCACGCGCCGGAAGACGCCGGCACGCACGAAGCTCGCGGCCATCGGCAATTCATAGATGAAGCCGCTGCAGGCGATCTCGATGTCGAAGGCGGCCTTGCCCACCACGCCGAGATTGGAGGCGACGATGCAAGCCGTCGCCGGAAAATGATAGTCGGGCGTGACGGTGGCGACGATGAAGCAATCGATGTCGGCCGGCTCGAGGCCCGCCCGTTCGAGGGCGTGCCGCGCCGCGCGCGTGGCGAGATCGCTCGAGGCCATCTCGGGCGGCGCATAGCGCCGCTCCTTCATGCCCGTGCGGGTGACGATCCACTCGTCGGAGGTGTTGAGGATCTTTTCGAAGTCGGCGTTCGACATCACGCGCTCGGGCACGTAATGGCCGACGCCCGCAATGCGGGCGCCGTAGGAACCAAACGCGATCGGGCCGGAGCCGTTGTTAGCCGTGATCGTGGCCGGCGTGCGGGTCCTTCACCTGGACGACCTGACGGCCGTCGTAGAAGCCGCAGAACTGACAGACGAAGTGAGGCCGCTTGGCCTGCTTGCACTGCGGACAGTCGACGGTGGTGACCGGGTTCAGTTTCCAGTTGGCGGCACGCCGGCTCCGCGTCTTGGAGCGGGGTGTCTTCCATTTCAGATTGGCCATCGTTTACTCCGTGGTTTGGGGGCAGCGGCACGCGCCGTTGCGTTGATTGCCGCAGGCCGGGCAGAGCCCGCCGCAGTCGTCGGTGCAGTGCAGCACGAGTGGGAGCGCCGAGTCGATCAATTGCCGGACCAGATCGCCCACGTCCAGTTCGTCGCCCACCAGGACGTTGTTCTCGCCGAGCGGATCGTCCCGGTCGCGACCGGGTTCGAGGCTCTCGTCGATCTCCAGGTGGAGCGGAAGGCGCACGTCGTCGAGGCAGCGGGCACATTGGCCGGAGGCCGTGACGTCGGCGGTTCCCTCGATTTCGAGCCCGCGCCCGAGGCGCCGCACGGAGAGCGCGACGTCGGCCGGGGATGAAAACGAGTACGACCCAAAGTCGGGGATGGAGACGGTTTGGCGCACGTCGAGCTCTCGACCCGCACCCAGGACCACGCCTACGTCAATTTTCTGCTGAACGGACACGTCGGCTCTCCAGCCCCAAGACAACCCTCCAATAATAAGGACCCCCCAACTCCTTGTCAACGCGACCGGGAAGTTTTGGGCCGCCCCCTAGACAAAAGGCGCAGCCGCCGGGATAGGACCTCCGGCCGAAGGCACGGCGGGGAGGACGACTTGATCGGTTTAGGCGGCATCAGTTTCGGGCGGGAGATCGCGACGGCGGCGCTGCGCCACGGTCTCGACGCCAGGCTCCTGGCGGCGGTGGCCGCTCAGGAGAGCGGCGGTCCGGGCAGCGATTCCGGTCGGAACGTCGTCGGCGACGGCGGTCACGGGCACGGGCTTTTCCAAATCGACGACCGCTGGCACGAGTTCGCCTCGACGCCTGCCGCCGCCGATCCGGCGGCTAACGCCGATTACGCCGCGGGCATGCTGTCGGGTCTGTTGCGCCGCTTCGGCGGCGACGTCCGCGCGGCGCTCTCGGCCTACAATGCCGGTTCACCGACGGCGCAAGGCACGACCACGACCTGGCCCGACGGAAGCCGGCTCGGCTACGCCGACTCCGTCCTGCGGCATCTCGGGCGCCTCGGAGGCATACTCACCGGACGCCGCGAGGGCGCCGCTCCCTCGATGCTCGCCGAGGCACCGATCCAACAGCCGCCGCTGCAACCGTTCCGGCCCTTCACGACCGAGATGCAGGCAGCCGGGGCGGCCTGCGAGGACGCCGACCGGCGGATGGCGGCACTCATCGACCCGAGCCAAGCATAGTCCGAACCGCGGAACACTGGAGGAAGCAATGGGACTCAACATCGGCGGAGCGATTGCCGGCGGCCTGACCGGCTTGGCCGAGGGCCTCAACCCGATCTCGGGCATCGCCGGCGCGATCGAGGGCGCGCTCTCGGGCAAGGGCCCGAGCGGCGCGGGCAACATCGAGGCCAACAAAGACGCCTCCCTCGCGGCCATGCAAAACGCCGACAAGGCCTACGAATGGGCGCAACTCGGCCTCAACGTCGAGAACATGCGCCACAACCTCGACCTTCAGTGGCAGTCGACGATGTTCAACGAGGTCGAGGACGAGAAGTCCGAGCAGTTGCGCGAACTCAACGTCCTGCGCGACGTCGCGATGAAGCAACGCGAGGCGGATGTCGCGATCCTCAAAGAGTTCATCCGCTCGATCAAGGACTAGGCGGTGACGCCCGTGCGCGCCGCGGCAGGGCCCGCCGCCTCAGCGCGCCCCGTCGAAGCGGGCCCCGAGAACCGCATCCCGCTCGACGTGACGACGGAGACGGCCTCCGACGGTGCGGCCGACGTTACCGGCCGTGCCGCGCGGCGTACCGAGCTGATGGCCGTCACCCGGCGGCTCAAGGATCAAGACCGCCAGGCCGATATCGACCGCATACACGCCGATTTCGACGCGAACGCGGCCGAGCGCGCGGAGTACCTGCGTCAGATGAACGTACTCCGCGACATGGCCATGGAGCAGCAAAAACACGACGACGAGATCCTCAAGAAATGGATCTCGCTCATCTGAAGGGCCGCGGGGTCCAGGCACGGAATCCGGCGAGTCGCGGCTTTGTAGCGCTGCGGGCCATTAGCTCAGTTGGTTAGAGCGCATGCTTGATAAGCATGAGGTCCATGGTTCGAATCCATGATGGCCCACCACGTAAGAGCCGACGTTTCGACAACCACCGGGTGTGTCGTCGCCCGTTCTGAAGATCGCGGTGGATATGGACGAACGCACTTCGGAGGGCGCTTCGCTCGGCCTCGTGATCTACGCGTCGACGGTCGCCGCTTGCGGCGGTCTGCTCTTCGGCTACGACAGCGCCGTCATCAATGGGGCTGTCGGCGCGATCGGGCAGGAATTCCATGCGAATCCGGCCTCACTCGGGCTGGCCGTTTCGGCGGCCTTGGTCGGGGCGGCTGCCGGAGCGCTCGCCACGGGTCGCGTCGCCGACCGTTACGGACGTCTCGTGCCCATGCGCGTCGCAGCGGTGCTCCTCATCGTGAGCGCGCTCGGCGCGGGGTTTGCCGGGTCGCTACTTTCCCTCTCGCTCTTTCGAGTCGTGGGCGGTCTGGGCGTCGGCGTCGCGTCGGTGATTGCGCCGACGTACATTGCCGAGGTCGTGCCCGCCAAGATACGCGGCCGCCTCGGCTCGTTGCAGCAACTGGCGATCGTCGTCGGCATCTTCCTGTCGCTGTTGATCGATTACGCGATCGCTTCGGCCGCGGGCGGTTCGACCTCGGCGTGGCTGTTAGGTCTCGAAGCCTGGCGCTGGATGTTCGTCGTGATGGTGGTGCCGGCGCTCCTTTATGCGCTGCTCTCGTTCACGATTCCGGAGTCGCCGCGGTATCTCGTCGCGGGGTCGCGCATCGAAGAAGCGCGCGTCATCCTGGCGCGTCTGCTCGGCTCGGAGTTCGTCGCTGCGAAGATCGAACAGATTCGCCATTCGCTGAGTAGCGAGCGCGTGGCGACCTGGCGCGATCTGCAGGGACCTGCGCTCGGCCTCTTACCAGTTGTGTGGGTGGGGATCGCCCTCTCCGTCTTCCAACAGTTCGTCGGCATCAACGTGATCTTTTACTATTCGACCGCACTGTGGCACGCGGTCGGTTTCTCCGAGAACGATTCGCTGCTCATCACGGTCATCACGAGCGTGGTCAACATCGTCTCGACGCTCGTGGCCATCGCCCTGATCGACAGGATCGGACGCCGCGCGCTCTTGCTCTTCGGCTCGGCCGGCATGGCAATCACGCTCGGAGTGCTCGCCGTCGTCTTCGGGAACGCTCCCCTCGACGCGCAGCACCAGCCCTTTCTCGACCACGGTGCCGGGCTCGTCGCGTTGTGGGCTGCGAATTTGTTCGTCGTCGCATTCGCCGTGTCGTGGGGCCCGGCGGTTTGGGTACTGCTCGGCGAGTTGTTCCCCAATCACATTCGCGCGGCCGCGTTGTCAGTCGCCGCCGCAGCGCAGTGGGTCGCGAATTGGGCTATCACGGTCACGTTTCCGACGCTGCAACATCTCGGTCTGGGCATCGCGTACGGCCTCTACACGGGTTTCGCCGTGCTCTCGCTCGTCTTCGTGCTGCGCTTCGTACGCGAGACTAACGGAACCGAACTCGAGGACGTCCCCGCCTGAGGTAGCGGACGACACACGTTTCGTCGAACGTTATCGCCCCGAACTGCGACGCACGCCGTTGGGTCCCCGGGCGGCGTCGCTCGCATCCAGCTCGCTACCGCGGATAGCTCGACGAGTCCAGGAGCGGCCTCGCTCGCGTTCGGCTCCCTACCTAGGAGCGGGCGAACATAGCCGACGAAGCCCGCGGGGTGATACAGCGTTTAACGATTTGCGCGGCCCTGGTTTTTGCTTCCGCCGGGGCTGCGAGCGCGCAACCCGTACCCGCGCACCTCGTGCACACCTACGGTTCCGTTTCGATTTCACCCGACGGCACGCGCGTCGTTTCGGTGGATAGCGACGATCCGGGGCCCAACGCCACCAAGCTGCCGCCCGCGCTGATCGTGATCCGTACGCTCGCGACGGGCGCGGCGACTTCGGTCGCCTGCCCGACGGGCGTCGAGTGCCGGCTCAGCGCGCCGGTTTGGTCGCCCGACGGCACCCGCATCGCGTTTCTCGAGCGCGTGCCGAAATCGAGCGAGACCTCGATCTGGACGGTCAATGCCGACGGCACCGACCCGAAGCCGTGGGTCAACGGCTTCAAGGGCGTGATCGGTTCGCCGCGCTGGTCGCCCGACGGCACCTCGATCGCCGTCTTGGCCACGGCCAACGCGCTCAAGGAAACCGGCGCCACGCAAGCCGGGGCCGCGCTCGTCGGCGACATCTCCGCCGTGAAGACCAACGACGTCCAACGCATCGCCGTGGTCAAAGCCGACGGCGCGCTCCACTTCGCGTCGCCGGCCGACCTCTTCGTCTACGAGTACGACTGGACGCCGGACGGCCGCGGCTTTGCGGCCACCGGCGCGCACGGAAACGGCGACGACAATTGGTGGGTCGCGAAACTCTACACGATCGACGCCGCGAGCAAGGTCGCTACCGCCATCTACGCTCCTCCGCTGCAAATCAACGCACCCAAGGTCTCGCCCGACGGCAAGTCCGTCGCGTTCATCTCGGGCATCATGAGCGACTTCGGTTCGGTCGGCGGCGACATCTACACGATTCCGATCGACGGCGGCGCGCCGACCGACGTGACGCCCGACATCGCAGCCTCGCCCAACGCGATCTCGTGGCAGGGCCACAACGACAGCATCACCTTCACCGCGCTGGCCGGCGCCGCAAACGCGCTCGAAACGGTCGATCTCGCTTCGAAACGCACGACCGTCCTCTGGTCGGCGCCGGAAAGTGTCGGCGGCGATCAGAACCTGCGCATCTCGCTCTCGCGCGACGGCGCGATGAGCGCCGCGACGGTGCAAACCTTCGAGAAGCCGCCGGAGATCTATGCCGGACCGCTCGGCAAGTGGAGCGCCGTGACGAGTACGAACGCAGCGCTCGGTGCAAACGGCCGCGCCCAAAGCGTCGAGTGGACCAACGACGGTTATCACGTCCAAGGTTGGCTCGTGGCGCCGCGGACGCTCGTTCCGGGCACGACGTATCCGATGGTCGTCGAGATCCACGGCGGCCCGTCGGCTGCTGCGGGCCCGCGCTACATCTCGCGCGGCACCGACAAAGACTTGCTCGACCGCGGCTATTTCTTGTTCTATCCGAACCCGCGCGGCAGCTACGGACAAGGCGAGCGCTTTACCGCGGCCAACGTTCGCGACTTCGGCTATGGCGATCTCCGCGACATACTCGCCGGGGTCGACGCGGTCGAAAAGATTGCGCCGGTCGACGACAAGCGATTGGCCGTCGGCGGATTCAGTTACGGCGGCTACATGACCATGTGGACCGTCACCCAAACGCATCGCTTCAAAGCGGCCTTTGCCGGCGCGGGCATTGCCAATTGGCAATCGTACTACGGCCAAAACGGCATCGACAAATGGATGCTGCCGTTCTTCGGCGCGAGCGTCTACGACGATCCGGCGGTCTACGCGCGGAGTTCGCCGATCTCGTTCATCAAGAACGTCACCACGCCCACGTTCATCTTCGTAGGCGAGCGCGACGTCGAGTGCCCGATGGCGCAGTCGCTGGAGTTCTGGCACGCGCTCGACACGCTCGGCGTTCCAACGTCGCTCGTGGTGTATGAAGGCGAAGGGCACGGCATCCGGCTACCGGCGCACACGAACGACATCACGAAGCGGATCCTCGCCTGGCTCGATCGCTACATCGGCCTCGCGAGCATCCCGTCGATACGAGTGCACTGAGGCGACCGCAAAGGCAAAAAGAAGCCCGCTTCATGCGGGCTTCTCTCTGCGTGGGCCACTGGGGCGAGGCCGGGAAGCCTGTAGGGTCCTAGTTGATCGTCACCGTCACGGGAGCGGAGGCGATACCGTTTGCGACGACCACGATCGTGCTCGTGCCCTTGTCGATGCTGCTAGGCACATCGAAGTTGGTGGACACGATGGTGGAACCGGTCGCGACGCCCATCGTGCTGTGTCCGTGCGTCTTCGCATAAAACACGTGACCGCTGGAGTTATTGGTGATGCGCACCAGCGGGTAGTTCGTCGCGTTTTGATATTCGTCGCCGAAGGCTTGCGCCATCGAGAGACCGTTGAACTGCGTACCCTTGATCGTGTAGGTGGTACCGTGCGTCAACGTGGTCGCAACCGAGGTGATCGTGGGCGCCCACGACTGCTGCGGCGAACCCGCCCCCGTGTACAGCGACACCGTGTTGCCGACGATGAGCACCTGTCCCGTGGGAAGCAGCAACGGCGATCCACCATAGCTACCCGTCTGGGAAAACGTCGAGCCGTTGAACTCGTAGAGCGTACCGGTCACACCGAAAACGAGAACGTTCCCGCTGGGCAACAGCACCGAGAACGAATCGCCGGCATTGTCGTCGTTGGGAAAGTCGGGCCCCTGCACCCACGTGCCGGCCTTCGACCCGGTCGAGTAGTAGATCGCCGTGTGGCCTGCACCATATCCTTCGGGTCCCGAACCGGAACCGGTGAAGAACACGCTGCCGTCGGGACGCAGCATCTGCGGGCCGATCTCGCCGGGGGGCAGGTAGCAATCCTTCTTCTTCGGGCCGTACTGGAGGCACGACTTATATGGGCTCGGCGAGTGCAGGTCGACGATCGTCGTACCGGCGCTGCTCCACGTTCCCGTCGCCGGATTGTAGATTTCGGCGTTGGGCGCATCCTTGACGTCGGCGGTGATGATCGTGCCGTTTTGGAGAAGCGTCCAACCCTCTTCGGAGTTGAAATCGGACTTGCCGGCGGTGCCGACCTTGGTCCACTTCAACGTCGCCGGATCGAGGTACGCGGCCTCTTGGGTTAACTTCTGACCGACGAGAAACTGGCCGCCGGGAAGCACGCTGTTCGGCGAGTCGCCGATGAATTGCCAACCCTCCGGATGTCCGATCTTCGTCCAGGTGTTCTTCACCGGATCGTAGATCGCTCCGAGGTTCGTCAATTGCAATTGATACGGGCTGCCGTCGTTATTGTACTCGCCGCCGCTGATAACGAGTCGACCGTCGGCGAGAACCGCCGAGGAAAACGCGCTCGGTGAATAGCCGTTCGGGAGCGATGCCAACTGCTTCCACGTGCCGTCGGAGTAGTTCCCATTGGCATCCGGGGTGTAACGGTACCAAGAAGTATTGTCGCCGCCTTGGCCGATGACCGAACCGTCGGTCGCGAGCCAAGCGAGTTGGATGCCTTGCGGCGGCTGCGATGCGAGCATCTGCATGCGCAGCGGCGGCTGATGACCGCCGTGCGCTAATGAAAACGCAAAGGCGGTGGCAGCTACAGTCTTAATCACTGGGGGGGTTCCTTTCCGAGCAAACGTGCCTCGGGGACCGGCCTGCGGGAACTCGATGGGCGAGACCATACGCTGGGGAACGCAAGGAACCGCCTAGGTTGGCATGCATTCACCGCACGGCTGCCGATACCTAGAGGTCCGTCCTCTAGTAGGGGGGACTACCAGGCACCGCTCGCCGAACACACATCATCGCCGCGGGGACGTAGCTCAGTTGGTAGAGCGCCTGCTTTGCAAGCAGGATGTCAGGAGTTCGAATCTCCTCGTCTCCATTTCTTTTTCGCGGCTCGCTTACCAGTGCGGCGTGCATGTAATCGCAATATTCCGAAAATTCCGCAGTAGCGCAGCCGCGACTGCATCGGCGGCGCGCAGCTACTTCGCCGCCGGTTTCGGATACGTGCCCGGAGCGAGCGCATCTGCCAACGCTTTGACGATTGCGCTACTCGGTGTCGGGTAGTTGCCTTTGTCGTCGAAGGCTTCGGGCAAGAGCGTGGTCGCGACGGAGATCGCGATGCGCTTCGAGGGCAGGTATGCGGCGGTGGCTCCTGCGCCCGCGAAGTTTTTCGTTTGCGTGATCCACGGGCCGAGGTTGACGACGCCGAGACCGTAATTACCGGCCGCCGTGAGCTTGTTGCACGCCGGGCACTTCGCGTCTTTATGCCCGAAGCCGGCGAGCAGCGGATCGATCTGCGCGTGATACGACTGCGTCGAGAGCAGGACGCCCCGGCCCACCGCCTCCATGCTGCGATTCATATCGTCGATAGTCGTCGTCTCGACCGCGCCGGCGGCGGTCGTCCACGAAGGGTTCCAGAACGTCGACTCCTCCGAGAACGGCACGCCCGGTTTGATGCCGAGATCGCCGCGACGCTCCGAACTGAACGAGTGCAGCACCGGTTCGGGAACGAACGGCGTCGAGTAGCCGTCGGTCTCGTACATTCTTAGCGGACGGAACACGTACCGGCGCAGCGCTACGTCGAGCGACGTACCCGTGACCTTCTCCAACACGCGCCCGAGGATCACGTAATTCGTGTGCGAGTAGCCCCAGTTCGTGCCTGGCACAAATTGTATCGGTTTGGAGACGCCGATGTGGATCAGTTCTTCCGGCGTCCATTGCCGGAATGGGTTACGCGAGTACGCCTGCAAGAGTTCGGGCTGATAGACGTAATCCGCATAACCCGACGTCATGTCGGCGAGATTCTTGAGCGTGATTTCCTTCGCGTGGGGCAACGCAGGGAAGAACGTCGATAGCTTATCCTCGAGATGCACTCGCTTCCGGTCGACCAATTCCAGCAGCAGCGTCGACATGTACGTGAAGGCCATCGCGCCGTTGCGAAAGTGCATCGCCGTGGTCGCGGGTACGCCCGACATCGATTCCCCGAACGCCCGCGAATAGACGGTGCGTCCGTCGACGCGCACCTGCACGAGCATCGATTTGAGATGATCCGCAGACATCGCCGGCTCGACGATGCTATCGATCGTGGTCGCCGCCTTTTGCCCTCCCGGCGGCGCCGCGACGGTGCGGCCGGCGAGCGAGAGCATCGCGGCAAGCATGGCAAGACTCAAGAGCGCCGCACGCATCGGGTCGTGATCCTTTCGCCGACACGGTGAGCCGCGACTTCGGACACACCGCAAAGCGCCATGATTCAAGCGAGCGAACGCTGTTGCCTGGGCGACCGGTGGGCAGAGGGCTCGCCGTTCGCTAACCCGTCCGGGGCGTTGGGGCCGCGGGGGATGGCGCTGTACCAGCCGTAATCGCGGCATAGTTGGCGCGCACGTCCTCGGTCAGCGCGCGGATCGCGGGCACGGGAATGTCGTGATGCTCGGCGTGACGGATGACGACGCCGGCGATCGCGTCGAGTTCGGGTTCGCGCCCCGCCTCGACGTCGCGTAACATCGAACTCTTCAGATCCGCCGGCGCGCCGAACACGAGCATCCGCGCATCCGCTTCACCCAGATCGGCACCGGCCGCTCTGGCCACCGCAACCACCTCCGCGATCGCCGCATCGATGCGCGGCCGCCAGCGCGGATGATCGCGCAGCGGACCGATCGGACTCAACGCCGCCGACGTGGTCAAGGCGAGCACCGACAGTCCGACGAGCTTCTTCCACATCATCGAGTTCTCGTCGGCGTGGAAGACGACCCCAACGCGCGCGCGTTCCAAGATGCCGGCGGCGGCGCCGAGCGGCGCACGGCCGCGCTCGGAAACCATGAGCGCAGCGAAGACGCTGGTTTGTCGGAAGCGGCCCGGCGCGAGTTTCTCGGCCCCGACGGCGATCGTCGCCGGGATGACCGCTTCGCCGAAGGTCTCACGCAAGGTCGCGAGGTGATCGACCCCGTTGAGCAACGGCACGACCGCGCGTGGCCGCGCCGACGCGACGGCCGTCAACGCATCGCGCAGTTGGGTGGCCTTAGGCGTCACCCAGAGGACGTCGATGACATCGTCCGGGCCGAGTGCGCTCGCAATCGTGACGCTTGCCCGTACGGTTCCGTCTGCGCGTTCCAGCTCGTATTCGCGAGGCTCGGTCGCGGCCGCGGCAGCGCGCACGACGGCCGTCACGTCGTCGCCGCCGGCGCTGAGAATGGTGGCGATTAGGCCGCCGATGCCGCCCGCGCCGAGAATCGCATGACGCACGAACTTCCCTTCCGGCAAGGAAGCCCCCGAGCCTTCGCTACATAAGGACTGAACGCAGTTGCCCTCTGCCCCTGCCGTCCCTCGAGGCTCCCTCATTGAAACGCTTCGGAACCGTCTGGATACTTGCCGCGCTCGTCGCCGTTACCGCGCTGCCGGCCGCGGGCTTCACGTTGATTCAGTACTTGACCAAAGCCCCCGTGCTCAAAATCAGCGTCGATACCTTCAACAACTCGTCGAGCCAACATGCAACGGAAGTCGAGCCGAGCATCTACTCCAACGGCGACACGATCGTAGCGCTGGCGCAGGAAGGGCGCTTCTACGACGGCGGCGCGTCCGACATCACCTACGCGACCTCGACCGACGGCGGCACGAAGTGGAAGTACGGCTCCCTGCCCGGGATCACGAACGTGCAGAATCCGAGCAACCCCTGGGACCGGGTCAGCGATCCCGCCATCACCTACGACGCCAAGCACGGACTCTGGCTCGCGGCCACGCTGCCTCTGAGCGACACGACGGGACAGATGCCCCTGGTCAGTTCGTCGTCCGACGGATTGCACTGGAACAACCCCGTCGAGATCGGCGCGAACAACGGCGACTTCATGGACAAGGAGTGGATCGTCTGCGACGACACGAGCACGAGCCCATACTATGGTAACTGCTACGTCGAATGGGACGATAACAGCCAGGGCGACCTGCTGATGATGACCACCTCGAGCGACGGCGGCCGGACCTGGTCCGCCGGTCAAACGATTTCCGGGAGTCAGGGTTACGGCCTGGGCGGCCAGCCCGTGGTGCAGACCAATGGCAACGTCGTCGTTCCCTACCTGCCGGAGAGCGGCACGATCAACGCCTTCTCCTCGAGCAACGGCGGCAAGTCGTGGGGTAACATCGTCGAGGTCGGAGCGCAGAACGATCATCAGCCTGCGGGCGGAATCCGCGAACTCCCCTTACCGTCGGCACGTGTGGACGCTGCGGGGAACGTCTACGTCGTCTGGGCCGACTGCTCGTTCCGTTCCAATTGCAGCGAAAATGACATCGTGCTGAGCACATCGAGCGACGGCATCCATTGGTCGGCCGTTTCGCGCGTGCCGATCGACCCGCTGGGGAGCAGCGTCGATCACTTCATTCCGGGCATCGCGATCGCGCCCGGCACCGGCGGCAGCACGGCGCACATAGGCATCGCATACTATTATTATCCCAACACGAACTGCTCGACGTCGAACTGTAAGCTCACCTTGGGGTACATCTCGTCCACCAACGGCGGCTCCACGTGGGGTTCGCCGGTGCAACTCGGCGCTCCGGCGGAACTCTCGTGGCTTGCGACGACCGACCAGGGCGTAATGGTCGGCGACTACATCGCCTCGGTCTTCACGAGCCAAGGCGTGCACGTCGCCGCAGCCGCCGCCAAGAAGCCGGGCAAGGAATACGACGAGTACATGATCACCAACAAGTCGGTGCTGAACGAAGACTCGCGGATACAATTCTCGTCACGCGGCGAACGCCCGCTGCCCGGCGCCCACTCCGACCATCCGCTGCACGTCTACCCGCCGGGAGACTAACTCCCATCGGAGCCGCTCCGCGCGTTCGCGCTGCCGTCGCGGCGATCACGCTGCTCTCGCTCCTCGTCGGCGTGTGGGCGCGCGTGCAGCACCTCGAACGCAAGGTCTTCTGGCCGGACGAAGTCTTCACGGCCTTGCGCGTGTCGGGCCACACGCTGGCCGAATTCCGCGAGCTCTTCGACGATCGCGTGCACTCTCTCGCCGAGGTCGCCGCGTACCAGGAGCGCGATCCGGCGAGCGGCGTCGGCGCCGTCGTCGCGTCGTTCGCTGCCGAGGAACCGCAACACGCGCCGCTCTTCTACGTGGCCGATCGCCTCGCCATCGATCTCTTCGGCAGTTCCATCGCGGCCTATCGATCGGTGTCGGTCCTGGCCGGCTTACTCTCGATCGGCTGCGCGTTCGCGCTGGGGCGGCTAGCCTTCGGCTCGCGTACCGGAGGCTTCGTGCTCGCGACCCTCGTGGCGGTGAGCCCGTATCACGTGCACTTTTCGCGTCAGGCGCGCGAATACGAACTCATCTCGACGATGACCCTCGGCGCGTCGGCGCTGCTGCTCTGGGCGCTGGCGCGGTCGACGCCGTTGCGCTGGTTAGCGTACGCCTCCGCCCTAGCGCTCGGCCTCTACACGGATCCGCTCTTCGCGGCCGTGCTCGCCGCGCACGGCATCACCGCCGTCGCAACCAAACGAGGACGCGCAGCCCTGCGGTTCTTCGTCGCAGCCGTGGCCGGAGCGCTGATCGTTTTCTCTCCTTGGGCCCTGGGCTTGTTACGCGAGCGCGCCTCGGCGCACGCCCAACTCGACTGGCTCGCCGGGACGTATCCGCTCAAATTCTTCGCTGAGAAGTGGCTCTTCAACGCCGGCACCGTGGCCTTCGACGCGGAGTTGCGCGACCTGCGACTGGCAGTCGTCGTCGTCGCATTCGCGCTCGTCGTGCTCGTCGCCGCGGTCCGTGCACTGCGTGCGGCTCTCAGCCCCGCGAACGAACCGGTCGCCGTCCTCGGACTATCGCTTCTCATGGTTCCGGTACTGCTCTTCGGCGCATACGATATCGTCGAGCGGGCGCATTACACGACGGTCGCGCGTTATTTCGCCGAGAGCGCCGTCGGCATCGAGCTGATCGTCGCCGGCTGGATAGCCGCGTGGCTCGCAACGCGCGGCCCGCGCTCGGTGGCGGGCCTTGCGCTCTTGGCGATCCTTGCGCTAGCGGGCATCGCTTCCGACCTTACCTCGGCCGGTGCCGTCAACTGGTGGGACAACAACACGCAGATCGACTACGCCGCAGTCGCGCGCGCAGCCGGCGCGCAGCCTTCGCTCGCGGTGAGCGATGCGGCGGCGGCGCTCGTCCTCAGCCACTATCTCCCATCCGACGCCCGCCTCGTGCTCGTCCGCGATCCGGCCCGCAGTGCGGAGCAAGTGGGACGTCTCGCCGGTTCCGTCTTCCTGGTCGCGCCGTCGCTCGAATTGCTAACCGCGTCGAGTGCAGCCGGCCTTCGGTTCGACAACGTCTCCCCGCCGAATCCGTCGCTCATGGCCAACTTTCGCGCGGGACTCCAGCGAGAGCAAGCGACCGCGGGCGCGGCCCTCGATCCACAGAGCGCGGCCAATGCGCTCTGGATCCTCAGGCGCAGCCCGGGGCAGGCGGCAGGCGCGCCCAAGGCAACGAGCCCGCCGAGTTCGAAGTGACGGGCCAGAACGGCCGCGACGCAGGCCGCCACGCCTTCATTCTCCATCCTTCTGCGTCTTGAAGAAAGAGGCTCATGAACATTCGCACGCTACTGGGAACGCTCGCGCTCGGCGCGGCCGTGATCGCTCCGACGATCTCGAGCGCCCAGCAAGTCATTATCGTCAACGGCTACCCCCATCACTACCGCGAGCGGGCCAAAGGCTACATCGCCAGCATCGACAAGACCGTCGTGACGCTGCGCAACGGCCGCCACATCTTCCTCCAGAACGGAACCGTAATCAATCCCACGGGCCGCCCGCTGCGCGTGGGACAGTACATCGACGTCTTCGGACCGCCGGGCGGCGAAGGCTCGATCAACGCCTACGAGATCGACATCCTGCACGGCGCGCACTACTGACGCGTAACCCGTACGCGAAGCCCTGCCGGCACCGCCGGCGGGGCTTTTCGTTTTTCCGGCCCGGGAGTGTGCGCCTCATTCCTTGACTGCCGTGAGGCCAGGCCCCAGACTCAAACCCATGCAGAGACGCCCCATCGTAGCCCTCGCAGCCCTGACCGCCACGCTCGCGCTCGCGGGCTGCTCGCAACGCGTCGCCGACCCGCTGCCGGCGGGCTCGACCGGCGCGCAGTCGGTCCGTTCGGCCGACGTGCCCGCAACGGCCGCCGCCACGCTCGACGTCCAGTCCGGAAAGCCCGGCGCAAAGATCGACGCGCGCATCCTCGGCGCCAACTTTGCGGGCTGGTACGACATCACCCAATCGGGCCTGGCCGCATCGCTGCAGCAGGGCGGGTTTACCGCGGTGCGATGGCCGGGAGGCTCCGCCTCCGACGAGTTCCATTGGCAAGGCAACACGCTGTGCAATGGCGGCTACTTCGATTCGAATAGCACCTTCGACAACTTTATGACCGATGTGGCGCTGCCCGCGAAAGTCGACGTGGCGGTCACGCTGAATTACGGCTCCAACATCGCCTGCAACGCGGGCGGCGATCCGACCGAAGCGGCCGGCTGGGTCAGCTATTCGAATAGCAAGAACTACGGCGTGAAATACTGGACCGTCGGCAACGAAGTGTACGGCAGTTGGGAATACGATCTGCATCAGATTCCACACGATGCGACGACGTACGCGCAGGCGGTGGCGTCGGGTTACTATCCCGATATCAAGGCCGTGGATCCCACGGCGCAAGTCGGCGTCGTCGTCGAGCCGGGCTGGACGCCGGCTTGGGATCCGATCGTGTTGAGTCAAGCCAGCTACGACTTCGTCGAGTATCATTTCTACGCGCAGACGCCGGGCCAGGAGAGCGACTCCTATTTGCTCACGCAGGCACCACAGGCGCTCACCGCCGGCGTGCAGGCGGTGCAGGCCGACCTGGCTACGGCGGGTCACCCGACCACACCGATCTACGTGGGCGAGCTGGGCTCGGTCTATTCCAACCCCGGCAAGCAGACGTCGTCGATCACGCAATCGCTCTTTGCCGGTCAAGTGCTCGGCGAGTTGATGAACGACGGCGTCTTTCGTTCGACCTGGTGGCTGGCCTACGGCGGCTGTTCGGATAAGACCGGGGGTAACTTCTCGAAGTCGTTGTATGGCTTTCAAACCTTCGGCGGCTACATGCTCTTCTCCGACGGCACGCCCGAGTACGGTTGCCCCAACGCGCCGGTCGTGCCGCGCGGCACGCCGCTGCCCACGGTGCGCGCCTATCAGGTGATGTCGCAGGTGGCCCAGAGCGGCGAACACATGCTCCCGGTCACACTTGGCGGCTCGTCGCAAAACCTGCGGGCCTACGCCATGACGCACGGCAGTGGTTACGGCGTCGTGCTCTTCAACCTGAATAAGACCGCGGCCGAGTCGGTCGCCGTCTCGATCGACGGGCTGGGCAAAGGTTCGGCACTGAACCTCACGACCTACGGTAAGGCGCAGTACGACAAATCCAAGAACAACGTATGGGACGGGCCGGTCAGCAAGAAGGCCGGGAAGTGGAACGGATCGTTCACCGTCAACCTGCCGGCGTGGAGCATGACCGCGGTCGTGGTCTCGCCCTGAGCAGGCGCGGGCCCGGCTAAACCCGGCCGAGGCCCCGGCCGACTACTGGAGAGAACTTCGCCACGCTAAGGACGACCGACAACGATGCGTTCTCTTCGTACCATGCTCGCCGCGGGCGCGCTCTCGTGTGCCCTCGCCGGCTGCTCCTCGAGCACGTTCGGCCTGACGCCGCAGCCCAACGGTGACATCGTGGTCACCAACTATCTCACCGGTCAGGTGCTCGACACGTCGCAAACCAGCCCGTTCGACGTCGATTCCGGCTCGTTCGCCATCGGGATCTACGAGAAATACTTCGGTGGCCCGTACACCGTCACGGTAACCCAGTGGACGGCGAACTTTAGCTACCCGTGCTTCGTGCCCAAGACCACGAGCACGCAACAGCAGACCAACGTCGTGACCTTCACGTCGCAAAACGGTGCGCCGGTCGGAAACCCGACGCAACCGAATCCGTGTACGGACGGCGACCAAGAGACCGCGATCATTGCGGACAGCAAAGGCCATCAGGTCAACTTCATCTACCAGTTGACGGCCGCCGTACCCAAAGAGAGCATCCTGCGCGACCTGCGTTTGCCCTAAGCTTCGAACGCGAATCGAGAACAAAAGACGAGCGCCGGCGAATCTCGCCGGCGCTCGTCTTCTTCTCTTCGAGCGTCTACTTGTGGCAGACGTTGTATTCGTTGGAACCGCCCGAGCACGACGGCGGCGTATTGTGGTTGGTGATGATGTAGATCAAACCACCCAGCAGCGGCACGCCGATGAGCCAATTGTAGTTCGGCGGTGTCGCCACGGCGGCCACCGGCGGCGCTTCGGGCGGCACGTACGGCGCGGGCGTCGGTTGCACGCTGACGACCACCGGCGGTGCGGGCGTGGCCTGTGGCGGCGGAGCGTAATGGTGATAGACGACCGGCACGCGTTTGGCGGGCTTCACCGGGAAGCGGCTCAGCGCGAGATTGCCGCAGGTTTGCGGCACGTAAACGACCGCGCCCGTCGAGAGGGTCACCTTCCAGCCCATGACCGGATTGGGCATGTACGCGTTCTTGACGGCGTAGATGTTGCCGCCCCGGTCGCCGGCCATCGCGTCCATGTGCTTGGGCAGCCGGACGTACACGACTTTGCCGTCGAGGAGATCGTTGCGGAATTCTTCGTACTCGGCAGGTGTCAAGCCGATGCGACGCGCGGCCTCTTTGAAGGCGCGCGGATGCTCCTTGGTGGCGTTCCACACTTCTTCGGCCGATGACGGTGGGGTCGTCATCAAGTGATCGACGTACAGATTTACGATCATGCCTTATCCTTGGCCCCGTCGGGCGACCCGATGCACCATGCGCCAGTTATAACGCACTATCGGCCACTTCTCATGAGGCTGCCGCCGAGTTCCGCCGGTACAAAGGTCCCACTTTTCTCGGAAAACGAGGCAGGCGAGGGCTCGCTGCCGATCAAGCACGCCGCCGCAGCCAGAACCCCCCCGACGCGCCTGCTCAAGGAGCGCAAGCCGAGCCGGCCCGCAGCTTTGCGCCGGTAGTCGGGCCAAGCGAGCCGCGCCGGGATTTCCACCAAAGGTTGTTTACCCGCAAGCATCACCGCCACCGCCCACGCATTGAATTCCGCGTCGCCCCGTCGCGCGAGCAGTTCGCAGAGCAGCCGCGCATCGTAGGCGCGCACCATGCCGGTGAGGGTCTTCACCCGGCCCCGGGCGCACCACGAGAGCAACCGATTCGCCACGACGCTCGCAGCGAGCCGGCTGAAGGGCACGTTCGCGACTTCGCCGCCGGGCATGTAGGGTGAGGCCAGCGCGCAGGTCGCGCCCGTCTCGCGATAAGCGGAGACGAGCGCCCCGATCGTTTCGGGCGCGTAGCTGAGGTCTGCATCGATCACCACCACGATCGGCTTCAATGCGGCCGCAGCGCCGGTTTCGAGCGCGGCCGTCAGGCCCAGGTTGACCGGATGCTGGAGCAGGCGGATGCGGCGTGGATCTGCGGCGCGAGCGCGCTCCACGATCGCTGCAGTTCCGTCGGTGCTCCCATCGTCGACGACGATCAGTTCCCAATCCCCGCCCGGCGCGAACGCGCGCAGAAAGACGAGCAGGCGCTCGAGACTCGAGGCCAAGCCCGAAGCTTCCTGATACGCGGGCAGAACGACGCTGAAACCATCCATAGCCCCGCAAGCATAGCCCCAGCACGACGCCGCCGACACAGCCCAGGGGGTGTCCGGACCGGGACCTATTACCTAGTCCGTCCGCACACAACGACGACGAATGGGCCTCACCGCGAGCGCGCGGAACTGCTACGCTCTTCAGCGTCATGGTGACCACTCAGCCGAACGGAGTCGACGAGTCGCTCGGGATCACGCTCCCGCGCGTCAAACCGCGACCGAATCCGCAACAATACGCCGGCTGGCACAGCGGCTTACTCCTCGCGTCCGACGTGACGGTGTTCGTTGCGGCCGGCCTTGCCAGCCTCGCGCTTACCCACACCGATCCGACGGCCTTCACGCAGCGCGCCGACGTGGTGCTGGCGCTCGTTTTCGCGGCCGCCGTAGTCCTCATGATCTACGACCGCCTCGGACTCTACAAGCGTTCCTTCGGTTCGTCGCCCCGGGACGAACTCTACGCATCGTTCGCAGGCTCGCTGCTGGGACTGATTCCGCCGGCGCTGCTGCTCGTCTTACTGCCCGGCCTCGCGCCCTACCGCCATCAATTGGCCATCGCGGTGGGCTTCTCGGCAGTCGGACTCTCCTTATCGCGCGTCGGTCTCACGCTGTTGCGCGACCGCATCGCCCCTCCGCGCCCACGCCGGATCGTCGTTGCCGGTACGCCCGAACGCGTCGACGCGTTGCCGGGCCAACTCTCCTTACGCGGCCGCGACGCGATCCTGCGCATGCCGCTAGCCCGCTTCGACGAGGAACTCGACGAGGTGGGCGTGCACGGCGACGTGTCGCGACTTTCGTGGATCGAACACGCGAGCGCGTGGAACTGCGACACGCTGCTGCTCACCGAGGCACTGCCGCCCGAGTTGATGCCGGCCATCCTGCGCGTCTGCGAAGCCAACGGCATGCGCTTGGCCTTCGCGCAAATGCGTCTACGCCCGCACGCATACGATCTCGAAGTGCGCCGCGACGGCGGCGTCGCGTTGCTCTATCCGCAGCACCTGGCCGTCTGCACGCCCGGCGCGGATCTGATCCGGCGCACCTTCGACTTGGCCCTGACCGTGCCGGCGCTCCTCTTGCTCTCTCCGTTGCTGCTCGTCGTGGGGCTCGGCATCGCGATCGATTCCGGCCGCCCGATCTTCTTCCGCCAAACGCGCGTCGGGCGCTTCGGAAAAACGTTCGAGATCTTGAAGTTTCGCACGATGAGGGTCGACGCGGAAGCCGAGAGCGGTCCGACCTGGGCCAAGCAAGGCGAGTCGCGCGTGACCCGCTTCGGACGCTGGTTGCGCCGCACCAGCATCGACGAACTCCCGCAACTGCTCAACGTGTTGCGCGGCGAGATGTCGCTGATCGGTCCGCGACCGGAACGGCCTTTCTACGTCGAGCAATTCCGCGCGCGCGTCCCGCGTTACGACGAACGGCATCTCGTACGCCCGGGCATCACCGGCTGGGCGCAGGTGAACATGCGCCGCATCCTCGATCCGTCGGCGGCCACCGAGAAGCTCGCCTACGACCTCTTCTATCTGGAGCATTGGTCGCTGTTCCTCGACGCGACGATCTTGTTGAAGACGGCGGCGGAGTTTCTCTTCCACGACGCGGCGTGAGGTGAGCGCCCAGGCGACGGCGCTCCCGCAGCGGCGCAGCCTGACCCGGCTGACGCTCCACACTTTCACCAACCTGGCCTTCGGGCTGGGGCTGCAGATTGCCGCGGGCATCGCGGTGGCGCGCCTGCTCGGGCCTGCGGCCAAAGGCCAGATCGCCTACGCCGGGTACATCGTCGCGCTAGCGGTGACGCTCTCCGAAGGCGTGCGCGCCGCGGTCGCCCACGACATGGGCCCGCGCGGCATCGCGCGCACGTCGGTGTGGGCCACCGCGCTACGTTTGATCGCGGGCCTCGGACTCGCCGGCACCGCGCTCGCGCTGGCTCTTGCGGCCGGCGACCGCGCGCACGCGATCGCCTACATGGCGGCGTCGATCGTTATCCCGTTCGCGGTGTACCAGCAGGTCGTCAACGTCGTCTACCAGCTCTCACATCGCGTCGAGCGCATCAATTTCATCAACACGCTGACGATCGGCGGCGGGGCTTCGCTCGCGATCCTCATCGCCGTCTTCGCGTTCCATGCGGGCGTGCCGGCGGTGCTCGGTATTTGGGCGCTGAGTTATTTGGTCGCCGCGCTCTGGAGCCGAGCGGGAATGCCCGCGCTGATCGGCGGAACGCCCCGCTTCGACCGGCCCGACTTGGTGCGCGGCGCGGTGCTCTTCGGCGGGAAAGCTTCGCTCGCCGCGGCGGTCGCGTTCTTGGCGCTGCGGGTCGACGTCTTCATCGTTGCCGCCACGCTGGCGCCCGCAGTGCTCGGCATCTACACGCTGGCGCTGTCGTCGGGCGAATTGATTTGGCTCGCGAGCCGCTCGCTGACGTGGTCGGCCACCGGCACGATCGCCACGCTCGCCGGGGAACGCGACGCCGCCGCATTGACCGCGAAGATCGTGCGCGGCACGCTCTACGCCGGGCTGGCCGTCGCCGTGCCGCTCTTCATACTCGGGCCGTGGGCGATCGCGCTCGTCTACGGCGAGCGCTTCGGGGCGAGTGGCGCGATCCTGCGCGTGGTGCTGCCCGGGCTCGTGCTGTACGGTGCCGACGGCGTGCTCTCGTTCTACCTCGCGGCTCGCGCGGGAAGGCCGGGCACGCTGCTCGCGCTCGAATCGATCTCGCTCGCGGTCTGCGCCGCGTGTACCTACGCGGGCGTCGTTCGCTACGGCGCGATCGGCGCCGCGGCGGCGAATACCCTGACATACGCGCTCGCGATCGTCTTGAAGGGCGCCTTCTTCTGCCGCACCGCGGGCATCTCGCCCGCGGCTATGTTGCTGCCGCGACTGGGCGACCTGCCCGCATTCTTGCGCGGCAGGCCGGCAGCCAGTTCCACGACCTCGGTCTCATAGAAGTCGGTCACGCGGGCGCGCGGAAAGCGCGCGCGCAGCGCCGCGAGGATATTCGCACAGCCGTAGTTGTCCGAATCAGGTTCGCAGCGCCCGTAGAGCACGAGCCAGAGCCGCCGCCTGGCCGTCAGGGCGCGTAGCGCGGTCTCGGCCTCCGCGGCCGTGCCGACGCGATAGAGCGACGTGTCGTACCGTTCGGGATCGGGCTCGCGAGGAAACGCGACCACCGGCGCGACGCCCGTGTAGAAGCGGCGAAACGCGGGCTCGGCATCGGGTGCGAACACCGCAACGACATCCCCGGCCGCCGCCTGCGCCGAAACGAAAGCGCCGACCCGGCGCATGTCGCCGGCCTTGCTCAGCGAACCGTAGTTGGCCCATAACGTCAGTCCGCAGAATGCGACGTACGCGACGGCGGCGACCCACGGCGCGCTGCGCAGATGCCGGTTCGAGAACGAGCCGGCGAGCACGTACGCAGCCGCCGCGAGCGGCACGAAGAGCGTGACGTAATGCCGCGGCACCTCGAAACGCACGTGCACGAACAGATACGCGAGCGGATAGGCGAGCCAAACGACGGCGGCGAGCGCAATCAGGCCCGCATCGCGGCGGTTCGGGCGCGGCAACGCGGCCAGCAGCGCGAGCGCCACGACGATTACGATCGGCTTATAGACGTGTAGGAGCGACGCGAGCGGCGCGATCTCGCTCCACCGGTACGACGTCGGCAACGCGAAGAGCAGTATCGGCTCGAGGAACCCGCGCAGCGACACGTGTGCGACGGGCGGCAAAGCCGCGCGCACGTCGGCAAACGTCGCCGCGATGGCTAGCAGTGCGGGAATCGAAGCGACCACGAGTCCCGCCGCGACGACGGCAAACGCGCGCAGCGCGGCGAGACGTCGCGCGATCAGCAGCGCCGCCGCATAGCCGGCCAAGGCGAACGCCAAGTAGTAAAACGTGTAGATCGACACGAGCGCGAGCAGCCCGAAGCGCAACCGTGCGCCCCGCGTTTCGCCCGCAAAGTAGCCGTCGTAGAAGGCGATCCACGTCAACGCGCCGAGCAACAGGGCGAACGCATAGACGCGCACGTCGAGCGCGGCGTAGATGAAAAACGGGTTGAGCACGACCAACGCCGTGAAGGGCAGCGGATCGCCGGCCGGCCGCACGCGCAGCGCGATCGAACGCAGCGCGAAGCACGTTGCGGCGGCGCACAGGATCGAGAAGAGTCGAGCGAAGCCGACCGACTCGTCGATGCTTCGCCAAAGCGCCACGAGCCCGAACCAGACCGGTGCCTGCAACTCGTAGAAGATCGCGCGGTGCAGAGCGTAGGCCAAGCCGTGCGCGGTGGAGGCGAGCGCGTATTCCTCGTCCGGATCGGTGCCGGCGAACAGTCCGAAGAATCCGAGCACGACGCAGAGCCCGAGCGCGAGTGCTGCGAACCGCCAATCGATTCGCCGCGTCGCGCGGGTCATCGCGCCAGGGTGCGTTTCATCGACCTCATGCCGCGCAATACTTCGGCGCCGACGGGGTTACCGGCTGCGCCCGCGGCCAGACGCAGCGCGTACCACTGCGGTCCGCGTTCGCGCGCGGGAAGTTGCGCGAGCACGCTGCGAGCGCCCGTGGCATCGCCCGCGCGCAAAAAGGCCTCGGCCGCGGTCGCCACGTGCTGCGGCCGCAGCTCGGCGAAAATCCGTCCAGCGCCCGGCAAGTACCGCTCGGGCGACGCTTCGACGAGGAAGCCCAGCGCCACGTCACCGGCCCGAGCACGTCCGTCGCTTTCGGATAGATTGCCGCCCGCACGCACCAGATAGTCGGTCAACGGTGCCTCGACGACCAGCACGTCGCTGTAACGCAACGCGCGTAAGAGCCACTCGAAATCTTCACCGACGTGGCGGTCGGAACCACGCTCGAGCATCGGGTCGAACGGTTCGAGCAGCAAGAGGTCGCGCTGGACGAGCCAGGTGGAGGGCGCGAGGTACTGCCCGTGAGGCAAGCTCGTCGCAACGTCGGCGCGCTCGATGCGAATCACGTCTCCGGCGAGGTGCAGCTTGCGGGCCTCGCGATACGCCGGATGTTGCGCGTGCGCGGACTCGATGCGAGCGCCGTCGCGCTCGAACCGCAGACGCATATCCGAAGCCACGAATCGCGTTGGCGCCAACGCGCGCGCCGCCCACTGGCGCTCGAGTTTGTCGGCCCGCCAGCGGTCGTCCGCGTCGAGCAAGGCGATCCAGGGCTGCGTCGCCGCGGCGATCCCGGCGTTGCGCGCCGCCGACACGCCCGCGTTCGACTGTGCGATCACGCGCACGCCGGCCGCTTCGGCCACGGCACGGGTACCGTCCGTCGACCCGTCGTCGACGACGATGATCTCCGTGGGCGCAAGGGTCTGCGCGCGCACCGACTCGATCGCCGCAGCGAGATAGCGCTCGACGTTGAAGGCCGGGATGACCACGCTGACCGGCGCGCGCGGCTCGGAAACTTGCTCCACGACGTTTGCGTCGGCCTTCTGTTGCGCGCGCTTCGTGCGACGCCGCAGCGCTCGCGCCGCGTCGAACACCGCACGTCCCGCCGGAAGCGCCGCCGCACGCGTCGCACCGTAGAGCGCGAACGTCGTTAGGTTAAAGCGTCGCGAGAGCGCCTCCTCGAGATCGCGGCGAGCGGCATCATAGCCGCCGCAGCGGAACGACTCGAATGCGGCGACGCGCTCGTGAAAGGGCCGCAGCCGGGCAAACTCTTTGGGGCACTGCGGCGAGTAACGTTCGGGCGCGACCGAGGTCAGCTCGCCCAGCCGCACGATGCCGCGCGCTTGACGGCGGCGGTCGGCCGAACGGCTGTCGTGGTGCGCCACGTACGACGAGAGCACGCGCTCCACCACGAGCACGTCGCTGTAACGCAGCGCGCGTAGCAACCACTCGAGGTCTTCCGCAACCAGCGCGTCGTCGTTCTCGGGCAGATGCTCGTCGTAGAAGAGTCCGTGATCGAGCAGCCAATCGCGATCGAGCAGCAGCGTCGAGGTGCTCACGAAGTTACGGCGCACCACGAGGCGCTCCATCACCGCGCGCTCGACCCGCACCACGCCCTCGGCCAGGGTCTTTGCGGGCGCGCGGCGGTAATGCCTAACGTTGTGCAGCGCGGAGGGCTCGCCGCGCCCGTTTGGACGCGCGATCTCGTAGTCGGAAAACGAGAGGCGAACGTCCGGAGCGCGCGCGAGCGCATCCCAATGCACGGCCAACCGGCCGCTGGTCCACGTATCGTCGGCGTCGAGCAGCGCAATCCAAGGTTCTTGCGCCGCCCGAATGCCCGCGTTGCGCGCCGCGGCGACGCCGCGATTGGTTTGCGTCAGGACGGTGGCGCCCAAGCTGCGCGCGATGTCGCCCGTGCCGTCGGTCGAGCCGTCGTCGACGACGATGACTTCGGCCGGCTGCCGCGTTTGCGCGGCCACGTCGGCCAATGCTCTGCCGATGTGGGCGGCGGCCTGGTACGCGGGAATGACCACCGAGATCGGCAGCTTCTCCGTCACGTCACGCGCTCCGTGCAGGCACGAATCCCGGACGCACCAGTCGCCGCGCGAACGCGCGCTCCGGCCGCTCGAGATTCAAGATCAGGAAGGGCAGAGAGAGCCCGAGCCACACGAACTTCAACCACATCGGATCGATGAACATCGACTGGACCGCCAATCCGACGATCGCCGCCTCGGCGGCCATGCGGAAACCGAAGTTCTGACTGCTGCGCGGGATGACGCGCAGGGAGCGGAAGCTCATGAACCAGGCCGCGAGCAGCAAGCCCAGGCCGATGATGCCGAGTTCGACGGACATGCCCACCAGGACGTTGTGCGCCGGGCGCGTCCAACCCTGACCCGAGCGTTGATATGCCAGGAGATACACCCGTGCGTAAATCTCTTGGAACGTCCCGATGCCCGAACCGAAGAGCCAGTGGCCGCGCAAAGCCTGCAGACCCACTTGCCAGATCAACGTCCGGCCGCTGCCCGTGCCGCCGCCGTCGTCGTGCAAGAAGCGCTCCCACACCAGCGGGTAGCGGAAGAGCAAAGCGACGAAACCCGCGACCATCAGCCCCACCTGGGTCAGGCTTCGGCTACGAACGGCGAAATAGGCGAACATCAAGCCCAAGGCGATGAATGCGCCGCGCGAGCCCGAGACGATCACGCCGAGCATCAGCGCAGCCGTAGCCGCCCAGCAGACGACCCTCAACCATAAGCGCTTCGTGACGACCGAGACCGAGAACGCGAAGGCCAGCGGCACGATGAAGCTCGTTGCGAAGAAGTTCTGGTCGACCACGTTTCCGTTGCCGCCGACGATCGAGAGACGGCTGCTGCCGCCGCCGAGTCCGCCGTTCGCGATCACGGCGTAGGCCACGCTCGCGACGCCGGCGCCGACCATGATCGCAACGATCGTCTTGAAGTCGCGCCGCGTGATCGGATACATGGCGAGCACGGTCATCAGGCCGAAATTCTGCGCCAGGATGCCGTAGATGAGCCGGCCGTGATCGAAATCGAGCGACCAAAACATCGTCAAGCCGCACCACGCGATAAATGAAAGCCAGACGTACCAGGCGGGCCGCAAACGCAACATGTGGCGCGTCAACAGCATCCGCGTCACGAGCGCCACGACGGTCAGAATGCCCAGCACGCGCAGCAGCGTCGCGCCGCTCGTCACCGAGAGCAACGGGTCGAACGGCATCAACGCGAGGAACAGCCCAAACGGGAAGATGATCGGTGCGCGCAAGAGCGCGAAGAGCGCGATCGGCGCGACGGCCAGCGCGAGTCCGAATTTCGGAAGGTGGAAGCCCGACGGCCCGCTCGCTCCGGCGACGGACTTGGCCACCACGAGTACGTAGAGCGCGATGCCCACGGCGAGCGCCGCCTTCGTCCAGAAGCCGCGCCGGTTGCCGGCAGGGCTCGCGAGCATCCTTGCCTGCGCGTACATCAGATGACCGAAAGCGCTCGGCGCAGGTCCGATATGAGGTGTTCTTCGCCGGCCCGCTTCGAGATGACGGCGCTCGCGCCCGAGACGTAGCACGAGGCCGCGTACGAAGGATCTTCGGACGCGGAATACGCGATCAGCGCGGCGTCGGGCGTGGCCTGGCGAATGCGGCAGAGCGCATTGGGACCACCGCGCTCGAAGAAGTCGACATCGACGAAAACGGCTGCGGGCGCGTGCGCCGCGATATCCTTACCGTCGATCACTTGGCTCGTCGCCACCACTTGCAATCCGGCGCCGTCGAGGCAACGCAAGAGGAAGTCGGTGAAGATGCGCTGCGGTTCGATGACATACGTGCGCATCAATGCCCCCGCATCAGCGGACCAAACCGTGACGCACGGCGTAGACCGCGACACCGGAGCGGGCATTGACCTTCAACTTGGCCAGAATGTGGCTGACGTGGTTCTTGACGGTCTTCTCGGAGAGCGTCAGGCGCTTGCCGATGTCGCGGTTGGAGAGCCCGTCGGCGATGAGTCGCGCGATCTCGTGCTCGCGCGAGGAAAGTTCGCTCGGTTCCGGCGGACGCGCTGCGCGGCGACGTAGCATGGAACCGGCGATGCGCGGGTCGGCGTACGAGTCGCCGTTGGCCACCAGATGAACCAGTTCGATGAACGCCGCGGGCGAGGTGTCTTTGGCGACGTAGGCGTCGGCCTTGGCCGCGAGCGCGCGTTGCATCGCGCCGGGCCGGTGTTGCGCCGAGACCACGCAAATCCGGCTCTGCGGCGATACTTTTTCGCAAGCGGACAGTGCCGCTTCGATGTCGACTTCGAGTTCGTCGGCGTCGATGAAGATCAGGTCCGGCCGCAGCCGCCCGAGTTCGGCCGAACCCGGTGCGTCGGAGCGGCCGATCACGCGGATCTGCGGGTCGCGCTCGAGCAACATGGCTAGCGCTTCGGCGGCGAGCACGCGCGGTTGAACCAGGAAGACGCGGATGGTCCGCTTCCGGAGCAGCACGGTCACCGGACTCTATGCTCCCGACAGTTCGACGGGTTGTGCGTCCGTGGTGCGGCCGTGATAGATCGACCGGCTGTCGGGCTTGGCGCCGTTGAGCACCGCGCCGAGCAGATTGACGGGTCCCAGTGCGAAGAGCTTGGAGAGCGCGGTCTGCACCGAACGCGCGTCGGAATGTTGTGCCGAGATGACCATCACGGCTCCGTCGGCCTGGCGTGCCAGCACGGCACCGTCGACGATCGAGCGCAGCGCCGGCGTATCGATGATGATCGCGTCGAAGCGCTCCGCGGCCTTGGTGAGCACGCGCCGGAAGCCTTCGCCCTGCAACAGACCCACCGGGTTCGGCGCGGGTTTACCCGCGGTCAAAACCCACACGTTCTGGTGCCGCGTGCCCTGCACGGCCTCTTCGAACCGCGCCATGCCCACGAGCACGTCGGAGAGGCCGCGCTCGTTGGAGACGTTGAGCTTCTCGTGTACCGCCGGGCGGCGTAGATCCGCATCGACGATCAGCACGCGGCCGCGCATCAAGCCCATGCTGATCGCGGTGTTCACCGCAACGGTCGACTTGCCGTCACCCTGTTCGGGGCTCACGAAGGCGATCGAACGCGACGGTTTGTCGGACGAATAGCGCAGTGCCGCAACGAGTTGATAGAAGGCTTCAACCGAGAGCGGCTTCACCCACTGATTCACGCGCCAATCCGTCGCGTCGATCTGCGGGACGGTTGCGAGCACGGGCAAGCCCAAGCGGTCGCGCACGTCGTCCTCCGTGCGAAAGCGGCTGTCGAGGAAATCGGCGCCGAGCGCGGCCATGAGTGCGAGGAAGAGTCCGACGATCGCGCCCAGCACGACGTTGACCGAAAGGTTCGGCGAGACCGAAGCCACGTTCGGGTCGGCGGCTTGCGTGATGGTCACGTCCGAGAGCGCGGTGGTGCGCGCGATGATCGCTTCCTGATACTTGCGCGAGAGCGCGTCGTAGACGGCTTCGGCAGTCTTCGACTCACGCTCCAGGTCGCCGATGCGGCGCGCCTGATCGGGCAGCTTGTCCAGTCGCGGGCGGAGCGCATCGCGCTGCTGGCGCAGCGTGGCCACTTGCGCCGTTGCGCCCGAGGCCGTCGACTCCAGCGTGCTGACCTGTTGCTCGAGCGCTTCGTACGTGGGGTTCGGAATCGTCGACGAACCGGCCCCGACCTGGGCGGGCTGTCCCTTGAGCTCGCGTTGAGCGGCAGCGAGTTGGTTGCGCAGGTTGATGACGGTGGGATGCGCGTCGGTATACTGGTGGCGCGCCGAGTCGAGTTGACCTTGCAGCGTCGCGACCTGTTGCTCGATCTGGGCGCGGACCGGATTGGCGCTCACGTTCTCTTGGCCGGTGATGGTCGCGGGCGTTGAGGCCAACTGCCCGCGAACGACGCCGAGCTGCGCTTCGGCTTGATCGGCTTCGAGTTGGGCCTGCTGCTCTTTCGCCTCGAGCGCCGCCAGGCTGTCGATGTCGGACTTGGTCTGCGAAGGCAAATCGGCGATGCCCGTGCGCACCTGATAGGCCGCAAGCGCCGATTGCGTCGCCTGCATGCGGTGCTGAGCTTCGGGCAACTGCTGATCCAAGAAACCAATGGCCGTCTCAGCTTGCTGAGAAACCAAATGACGCTCGCGTTCGACGAAGACGCCCGCGTACGTGTTCGCGATCTGTGCGGAGAGCTGCGGATCGGTCCAGGCGACCTTGAGGCTCAGGATCGAGGTATCGGTCACCGGACGCACGATCACGTGGCTCAGCAGCGATCCGACGGAAGCGTGCAACTTCAGGCGGTCGATGACGTCCTGCGCCACCGGCGATTGCTGCAGCAACTCGGCGTAGGTTTCGGGCGTCTTGCCGCCTCCGGAAGCCAGCAGCGCGTTGAGGATCGGCAGTGCGCTCGAGTCGCCGGTGCTTCCCGACTGGTCCGAACTCCCGCCAAATCCGGCGATCAATTTTACTTCGGTGGTGTACTGCTTGTGCTGCAGGAGCGTGAACACGATGACCGCGCCGAGAAAACCGCCGAAGACGGCGAGCATGAGCTTGCGGCGGCGCACCAGCGTCGCCCAGACGCGGCCGAAGTCGACGTCGCGCGGCTCGTCGGGCGGCACGCCGAGCGAAGGCGGCGGCGCAGCGGTGGCGGGTGGACGCGCGAAGCCGCGTTGGTATCGATCGAGCATCGGCTACGGCACCAACAGACGGCCGATGCCGAGGATCGTGCCCAGGAGATCGGCTCCGTTGATGTGTTTGCTCGCCTGGGGCACGTAGACCACGTCGCCCTTCTGCAATTCGATGTCCTTACCGACGTCTTCGCTCTTGACGATCTCGTAGATGTTGACGGTCTGCACGATCGACTTACCGTCGGGGCCGGTGCGGCGCACGACCACGCGATTGAGGTCCGGATTGAGTCCGGGATTCGTGCCGGCGCGCGCGATGGCGGCGAGCACGCGATCGCCTTGATGCAGCAGCACGTCGCCGGGATGGTCGACCGCGCCGAAGATCTGCACGTTGAGCGTCAGCGGCGAGGGCACGTACACGGTCATCTCGTTTTCCACCGGCAGGTTCAGGCTGACGTTGCCTTCGTGCAGCAGACCTTGCAGCGAAACTTCTTTGACGGTGCCGCCCGGGCTCTGCAGGCGGGCGTTAGGCAGGTCGCCGTCGGTCGGTCCGAGGCCGCCGGCCGCCGCGATCGCATCGGTCAGGCGGCTCTCGGGCTGCAGCGAATACTTGCCGGGCAGTTTGACGTTGCCCAGCACCAGCACGTCGACCGGACCCACTTGCGCGACCGCGACGGTCACGCTGGGATCGCGAAGGTATTTGCCCAGCGCCTTGACGACCGCGACGGAGGCGGCGCTGGTGGTGAGTCCCGCGACCTTCACTTCACCCGCGAGCGGCATGCCGATCGTGCCGCCCGGCAATACGCGCAAGGCGGGTTGGGTCAACGATGCTTCGTTGTACACGGTCACGCTGAGCGTATCGCCGACGCGGATCAGGTAGTCGCCCGGCACCGTGGCTGCGCGAGCGCTTGCGGCCGGGAGACAGAACAGCGCCGCGAGCACTGCCGCCAAAAACGCGCGGCCGGTCAAAATCGCCTTCATCGCCGTCAAGCATACGTCGAAACGCATGGCCAACCGAAGACCCGGAACGTCCCGCGGGCTAGGTCCAAGGTCCCGGTTCAACGCGCGGGCTCCGGGACCACGGCCGGGACCGGCGGAGCGTATCCGGCCAAGCGAAGGAGGCGCTTCGTCGTCTCGCCGACGGCGAACTCGGCCCGCACGAAATCGCGCCCGCGGTTCCCTGCGGCCCGCCGCTCGGCCGGATCGCCCAGGTAGCGCTCGAGACCGGCGGCCAAAGCGCCAGCATCGCGTTGCGAGACCAGTTCGCCCGTGCCCGGGACCACCAGTTCGTCGAGGCTGCCCGTCCGCGTCGCCACGATGGGCAGGCCCGCGGCCATCGCCTCCATCAGTGCGACCGGGATGCCTTCGCGTTCGCCGGGACGCTCGGTGCTGGCCAAAACCGCCAGATCGTACGCGCCCGCGGCGAGCGCAGCGGTCAGTTGCTCGTGCGGCACGTTGCCCAAGAAGCGCAGCCGGTCGGCGATGCCGAGGCGCTCCGCGAGCGCGGTGAGTTCCTCGCGCAAGTCGCCGTCGCCGGCCAAGTCGCAACTGAACGCATAGCCGCGCTCGCGCAACGTGCGCAGGGCTTCGAAAAGATAGATGTGGCCCTTGACCGGATGCAAACGCGCGATGCACACGATCCGCGAGGCGCGCTCCGGCGCCTGCGCCGTCGTCTCCGGCAACTCGACCCCGAGATGGCCGACGACGCAGCGCGCAGCCAGTTCCGGCGGGAGTTCCCGGCGCATGCGCCGGCAATTGCGTTCGGAGATCACGCGCGTGAAGCGAGCGGAGCGCACTTTCTCGGCGACGAGATTACGCGCGAAGATGTCGTGCGAATGCGCGCTGATGCTGTACTCCACGCCGGTCAGTTGGGACACGACGTAGGCCAAGGTTGCGGGCGTGGTGAGCCACGCCGCGTGCACGTGATCGACGCCGAGCCGGCGCACTTCGGCCGCGACCGCCAGCGCCTTAGGCAGCGTCATCAGGTTCACCACGCGCGAACGCCGCGAACTCGCGCCGAACAGGACGTCGCCCAGCACGCGCAACGCCTTTGCGGGCGCCCGTAAGAACTCGCGCAAGGCGAGCGCGGCGACTCGCGCGGAGAACAACGGCAGGTGGAGAGCCTCGACGCCGAGCGCGGGATACGCGGAAACGGCCGAGGGCGGACGGACCGGCACGACGATCACGTCCACCTCGCGGGCCAGCGCGCGGATTTCGGGCTCGAAGAATTGCTCTTCGGGCGCAAATGGGAAGAGCGAGGTGACGTACGCCATCTTCACGCGGTCAACTCCCGGTAGAGGGCGGCGTGCGCCGCGATCATCGCGGTCGAATCGAACAGCGCGCGCGCCGTTTCGCGAGCGCGCGCCGCAATCAGCGGGCGCGAAGCGTCGCCGCGCGCGCGGACGAGCGCAGCCGCAACGTCGTCCGCGCTGAAGCCGGCCGTTACGTAGCCGTTCTCACCCTCGCGCACGAAGTCGTTGTGATCGCGCCACGGCGTCACCAGCGGCGCGAGGCCGCCGGACATGGCCTCGCCGAGCGCGAGCGGCATGCCCTCGCGAAACGAGGTCAAGGCGAAGAGATCCATCGCCTCCACGAGTTGCGTCGCATCGCTGCGATAGCCGAGAAATCGAACGCGTCCGTCGAGCCCGAGTTCGTTCGCGCGCGCCTTCAAGAGAGCGTCGAGCGGTCCCGTTCCGGCCAACACGAGATGCAGGTCGGGAGCCTGCGCGCCGGCCGCGGCGAAGCCATCGAGCAGCGCGGCGTGATTCTTCTCCTCCGAGAAGCGGCCGATCGCATAGATCGCGAACGCATCGTCCGGCAGGCCGAGCGCCCGGCGCAACTCGGCGCGCGACGCCGTTGCCGGCTGCGGGCGTGCGCCGTTGGGAATGATCGCGATGCGTTCGAGCGGCACGCGCTGCTCGCGCGCGAAGCGGCGGCGTTGCGTCTCCGTAAAGACGATGAAGCGCGCCGTGCGGGCGTGCAACACGCGGTCGAGCGCCCAGCGCACCGGCCCGCCCGGTTCGCGTCCGTGAATGGTCAGCACGATCGAGGGCACGCCCGCGAGCAGGGCCGCGATGCGCCCGGGATACTGGCCGGTGTGCAGGTGCGCGTGCACGATGTCGGGCCGCAGGCGACGCAGCGTGCTCACGAGTTCGGGGAAATACGCGTAATCGCCGCGTCGGCGCCGCCCTAGGTCGACCAGAGGCACGCCCAGGCCGGCCTGGGCGCCTTCGTCGAGCCCGCTCTCGTAGACCGAGACGACGCCGGCGTCGATGCCTTCGGAGGGCAAGCCCGCACAGAGCATGCGCACGGCCGTCTCCGCGCCGCCGCCGGAGAGGGTCTGGACCAAGTGCACGACGCGCGGGGGATGGGCTGCCACGACTTCAGAGGTTACGCGGGGCGCGTGGCGTCCGCGACGGTCCCAGCGTCCGCAAGCTATGGGACTTTCAGCACGGTGCCGTGCCGGGTGCCCGCTTGGATCGTCCTACCGAAAGAGCACGAACCCCGAAGCTGCCGGCAACGTGGCCGGCGCCGCCGGCCCGTCAAAGTCGAGCGAGCCGGTGTCGCCATAGCAGGCGCACAGGCCGTCGCCCGAGATGCGGAGCGAGTGGGCGTACGTCCCGTGCAACTCGGGCAGCGGGACCGAGCGCTCGGGTTCCGGATTGACGACCGTCGCGCATGGCCCGACCGGCTTCCCGGCGTCGTAGCAGGCCGCGAACTCACGCACGAACGCCCCGCCCGCGGCCGCGACGTCGCGGACATCCTTCGGATAGGGCCGCAGCGGACGGTAGAACGTCAAGGCCGCCTCGGGGCACACCTGGATGTGTGAGCGTTCGCCGCACGCCGCGTACCAGAACCAGGTTCGATCGGCTTCGTAGAACAGCATGACGTCGGCCAGCGCTCGCCGGCGCGCGGCGGGATCGGTCACCGCGAAGTCGACGAGCACGACGTTCTTGCCGGCACCGGTGACGTGCATGATGCCGTCGAGCCGGGTGCGCAACACCGGTCCCGACCAGAGATACTTGTTCTTCGGAACCGGCGAGTTGCCGTAGAAACAACCGTCGCACGCGGCACCCCAAACGTGCGCATCGGTCGCGATGAGGCGCGTCTCCGGCGAAGGCACGTGCGCCGCATCGCTCGCGAGCCCGCCGTTGAGCAGGACGGGCCGCGGCACCGCGTCGATGAGTTGCCGCATTCCGGCGACCCAGGCCGCTGCTCCGCCGTCGACGGGCGGCCTCGCGCGACCGCCAGGCGCGCCCTCGCAGGGTCCCGTGCCCTTCTCGAAGCTCGGCGCGCCCCAACACATGTCGGCGTAAAAGTCGTCCGGCGGCGTCGCGTCGTCCAGATAGATCAGGGTGTCGTCGTGCGCGTGCAACGCGCCATCGATTGCTGCGAGCGCGAGCGCGCGCATCTGGGGCGACGACGGGTCGCCGAAGCGCTGCCAAATGCCGCCCGACTTCGTCGACAGCGGCCGTTCCGGATGACCCGGTTGCGCGTAGAAGGCGCCTTCGGGCCACGCCGAGCAGTCCGGAAACGGATAGTCGTTCTTGCCCGGTCCCGTGAGATTAGAGCATAGGTTCACATCGAGGTACCGCGCCGTTTTCATCGTCGCGGGCACCTGCGCCGTGCGTGGGGCCACCAAGAGGTCGACGTAGGGTGCAAGCGCCGTCCAGTTGCCGGCGCCGAAGGTCGCGTTGTAGGCTGCGGCCCCGTCGTTCGGAGCCACCACCGTCAACGAGTGATCGCGCGGAACCGTATCCGGCGGCGATCCGGCTCCGAGCGTGCAAACCAAAGCGAGTCCGGGTAACGTTACCCGAAGTGTGATGCAGTTCACAACGTGACCCAGCGCACCATGAAGAAACTCCCCTTGCGTCCTACGTCTCTGCTTCATGAGGGCCGATGACGGAAGTACATGGTCCATGCAGTTACCACGCTGCCGTCAGCGTTGGTCCCACTCGTCCAGCACCTCGAACGTGAAAGGCGCATGCTCGTTTTACCGGTCGTGAAGCCCTCGCCGCTCCGAAAGGTGATGCAGGTCATAGGGCCCAACGTGTGGCGCGGACGGTCCATCGGCCCCAAGCAGATGGGCTACCCTCTTCCACGGATGTCGCACTAGTGCGCGATTCTGAGCGCGCGGTAGTTTCGCATCCCGAGGACTCCGCCAGAGTGACAGCTTTGGGTTTACGCGTCGCGGTCATTGAATCCCAAGTTCTCTTTGCCAAGGCGCTTTGCGGCATCTTTTCCGACGATTCCGAATTCAAGGTCGTCGGCGACTTTCGTACGCCCGTGGCGGCCCCGCTGCAGCACGCGGCGCCGGATCTGATCGTCCTCGATCTCGACGGACAACCTGCCGACATCGCGCAGACGCTGGGCATCTGCAAGGAATCCGCCCCGAAGGCGCGCGTCTGCGTACTGTCGATGAACCTCTCGCCCGAGATCATGCAGCGTTGCCTCTCCAATGGCGCCGAGGCGTACATCGTCAAGGACATCTCGCCCGCGGAACTGTTGCGCGCCGTGAAAACCGTCGCCGAGGGTCAATCCTACGTCGACCCGCGCGTCGCGGGCGGCCTCTTGCGCCGGCGCAGCATGAACGGCGGGAAGCCCGACATCATGGAACTGTCCGCGCGTGAAGCCGAAGTGCTCAAGCTGATCGCCGAGGGCCTGGCCAACAAACAGATCAGCGCGCGCCTGCACCTCTCCGAGAAGACCGTCAAAAACCACGTCAGCCGCATCTTCTCGAAGCTGAACATCTCCGCCCGCACCCAAGCCGCAGTCCACGCGATCCGCGCCGGCATAGTCTAGCCTGCACCAAGGATCGCCGTGGAAGCCCAAGCCCAACGGTTGGGCGACCCCATTCTCCCGAGACCCAACACGCGCAGTGAGATCCCGAGGGGACCGAAATGGGATTTCGGCCTTAAAAATGGAGGCAAGGAGACTCGAACTCCTGACCCCTTGCATGCCATGCAAGTGCTCTACCAGCTGAGCTATGCCCCCAAACGTGCGCGCGAGTCGCGCCGACCCGCATACGTTCGTAGACCCGTGACCGTCCCCTGCGTCGCCGCGCGATGATCGCGCCGGCCGGAAACGAGCCATCGCTCTCCACCGACGGTACGGTCGCCGTGATCGGCGGAGGACTGTTGGGTTTGACGCTGGCGCTCCGTTTGGCAAGTACGGGTGCGCACGTGACGCTGTTCGAAGCGGCGCCCGAACTCGGCGGGCTCGCCTCCGCCTGGCGGATCGGCGACGTCACCTGGGATCGCCACTACCACGTGACGCTCTTCTCCGATCGCCGGCTGCTCTCGCTCCTGAGCGAACTCGATCTCGAGCGCGAGATCGTGTGGACGCGGGTCGGCACGGGCTTTTACAGTGACGGCCGCTTTCACCCAATGAACGGAGCGCTCGACTTCTTGCGCTTTCCGCCGCTCGGACTCATCGACAAGTTTCGTCTGGGCACCACGATCTTGCGCGCCTCGCGCATCGCCGACCCGCTGCCGCTCGAGGACGTCCCGGTCGAAACCTGGCTGACCGAACTCTCCGGACGCAACACGTTCGAGAAGATCTGGCGTCCGCTCTTGCGCGCGAAACTCGGCGAACGCTATCGCGATGCATCGGCGGCGTTTCTCTGGGCGATCGTCGTGCGTCTCTATGCTGCGCGACGCGCGGGCTTGGGCAGCGAACGTTTCGGTTACGTGCCCGGCGGATACGCGCGCGTGCTCGACGCCTTGCGCGCGAAGCTCGAGGCACTCGGCGTGCGTTTCGTGCTCGGCTCGCCGGTCGAAAGCATACGCCGCGATGGCGCGACCGGCGGCTTCACCGTGACCACGGCGAGCGGCCGTTACGACGGCTTCGAACGCGCGGCGGTCACGGCACCGGCGCGCCACGCCGCGCGGCTCTGCGTCGACCTCGCGGAAAACGAACGCGCGCGCCTACTCGACAAGCGCTATCAGGGCATCGTCTGTGCCTCGCTGCTGCTCGACGAACCGCTCGGGCCGTATTACGTGACCAACCTGACCGACGAGTGGGTACCCTTCAGCGCGGTGATCGAGATGTCGGCGCTGGTCGAGCGCAAAGCCTTCGGCGGCAAAGCGCTCGTCTATTTGCCCAAATACGTCGCGCCCGACGATCCGCTCTTCGAGGTCGACGACGACGCACTGCGCGACCAGTTCTGCAGCGCGCTCGAACGCATGTACCCGCACTTCTCGCGCGCGTCGGTGCGAGCGTTCCAGGTCTCGCGCGTGCGCGACGTGTTCCCCGTCGCGACGCTGGGCTATTCGCGCGGCCTGCCGCCGATCGCAACCTCGGTGCCCGGGCTCTTCGTGGTCAACGCCGCGCACATCGTCAACGGCACGCTCAACGCAAACGAGACGGTGTCGCTCGCCGAACGCGCGCTCGCCGAGATGGCCGCCGCCAGGGTTCCCGCGAAGTGAATCGGCTCACCCATACCGACCTCGATGCCGAGTTCTCGTCGATCAGGGAGCGCGTCGCTGCAAAGCGTTCGCCGCGGGTAAAACCGATCGCGAGCCTCTCGCTCGATCTCGACAACGAATGGGCGTATCTGAAAACGCGCGGTGACGCGTCGTGGGAAACGTTCCCATCGTACCTCGACCTGGTCGTGCCGCGCTTCTTGACGTTGCTGGAACGCTTGGGCCAGCGGATCACCGTCTTCATCGTCGGCCAGGATGCCGCGCTCGAACGCAACGCCGCGGCGCTGCGCGCGATCGCTGCGGCGGGCCACGAGATCGGCAACCACTCCTTCCATCACGAACCTTGGCTGCACACCTACTCGCGCGCGAAGATCGAAGACGAGATCTCGCGCTCGACCGAAGCGATCGTCGCCGCCACCGGCGCGCGGCCGCGCGGATTCCGCGGGCCGGGCTACAGCCTCTCGCTCGACACGCTCGAAACGCTGGTCGCGCAAGGCTTTCACTACGACTGTTCGACGTTCCCGACGTACCTCGGGCCTCTGGCACGCCAATACTATTTCTGGACCGCGAAGATCTCGGCCGACGAACGCAAGCGCCGCGCCGCGCTCTTCGGCTCGCTCTCCGACGGCCTGCGCCCGCTGCGATCCTACGCATGGAAACTCGGCGACGCATCGCTGATCGAGATCCCGGTGACGACCTTTCCGCTGCTGAAGATCCCGATCCACTTCAGTTACGTACTGTTCCTGGCGCAGCTAGCGCCGCCGGTGGCGCAGCCGTACTTCCGGTCGGCGCTCGCGGCGTGCAAACTCGGCGGCATCGCACCCTCGCTCCTCTTGCACCCGCTCGACTTTCTCGACGCGAACGACGTGCCGTCGCTGGCCTTTTTTCCGGCGATGCGCATGCCGGCCGAGCGCAAACTCGCGGCGCTCGAGCGCGCCCTGCAGGCTTACCGCGAGGCTTTCGATGTCGTGCCCGTCGGGGAACATGCCGCCGCGATCGCCCTGGCGGGCCGCGCCCGGCCCGTCGTCCCGCGCTTCGCGATCTGATATACTGCCCGGGCGGAGTGCGCCGGGCAGCCGCGCGCCGCGAGGCGTGAGGAAAGTCCGGGCTTCACAGGGCAGCGTGCAGGATAACGTCCTGTCGGGGTGACTCGAAGGAAAGTGCCACAGAAACAAACCGCCCCGCTCGTCGGGGTAAGGGTGAAATCGTGAGGTAAGAGCTCACGGGGCGTCGCGGTGACGCGCGCCCGGGTAAACCCCACGCGAAGCAAGATTGCTCGATCCGCCCGTACGGGCTGGGCGGCCCGCCCACACGAGCTACATCGCACCGAGGCGGCCGGTAACGTCCGCCCCAGATAGATGGCTGCCACCGCGCGAGCGGTACAGAATCCGGCTTACAGGCGTACTCCGCGCTGCAACCTCCGGGAGCGAAGCCCCGGTTCGAGGAAGTAACCGACGGGCAACGCGCCCGATTGCTTTTTCCGGGAGAACCAGTTTGGCTCACTTCAGCAAGGACCTGACCGTCGAACAGGCGTTCAAGACGCACGCCGGCGCGCGACGCGTGTTCGCCAAGTTCCACCTCGGCGGCTGTTCGAACTGTGCCATCAGCGAGACCGAGACGGTCGAACAGGTCAGCGAGGGATACGGCATCCCGCTCGACATGTTGATGGCCGAACTCGAGAAGCTTTTCGAGCAGCCCGCCCTGGAAGTCGGCGACAAAGTTCGTCTGCCCGACGAGATCCGCGCCAAGATTCCGCAGCTGGCCACCGTGCCCGAAATCGGCGACGTCCGCAGTCACGACAGCGGCGCCTACACCGTCGAGTTCGGTGACGTCCGCCTGCAAGGCCTAGCCGAAGACTTCATCAAGGTGGAACCCGCCCAGATCAGCGCCTAGCGCTGACGCCCTGATTTCGCCCATAGCTTCGTTGCCGGAGGGCTCATGTGCATGCGCACACTTCGCCCACCGGCGCCTCGCTCTGGGCGAAAACAGACCATCAGCGCGGGGTCCGGGCCAGGGCCTCCCAGACCTGCAGCGATGCGATGATTTTCTCAGACCGAGGCGCCGAGGGGCGACGTGTGCTCCGCACACGAGCCCCGAAGGCGGGCCCCCAGACCCGCTGTGATGCGATGATTTTCTCAGACCGAGGCGCCGAGGGGCGAAGTGTGCTCCGCACACGAGCCCCGAAGGCAACGAACGCATGAGGAAATCAGCCCAGCCACGAGCCTCCAGTCCCGCTGTGATGCGATGATTTTCTCAGACCGAGGCGCCGAGGGGCGACGTGTGCTCTGCACACGAGCCCCGAAGGCAACGAAGGTATGAGGAAATCAGCGCATCACAGCGCTTTGCGGTCGAGGAATGTTTCGTCCGTCCCGTGCCAGTACACCAGGGCGGCTTCGCCTGCTTTCCAGCAGAGAAATACGGGGCGTCCGTCGCGGAGGGCCGGGAAATCGAGGAGGCCGAGGTCCATGTCCTTGACCAGGCAGCCGTATGCCTCGATCCGATTGACCAGCCGCACGATCTCGGCCTTGAGTTCGGTATTGCGGCGCGCCTCACTGCGGCGCTCCGGATTGGTCACCGAGTTGCCGCCTCCGCGGCCGGCGCGTAGCGCCGGGTCGCTTTCCAGCAGCCGGATCGCCAGGTCGCGGCGCTTCGCCCACAACTCGGCGATCAGCGGTTCCAACACCGGAATGAGGGCGTTGGCCTTTTCGGGCGAAAACAACTTCATGTGGACCGGCTCCGGCGGAATTCGATGACCTTCAAGCGCTTCGTCGTGGTGGCTGGGCTTTCCGGTGCCGGTAAGAGCCAGGCGATGAAGTCCTTTGAAGACCTCGGGTTCCACTGCGTCGACAATCTTCCGCCTGCGATGCTGGCCGATTTCGTACAATTGGCGCGATCGGCCGGGAGTGAACGCATCGCGCTGGCTTTGGACGTCCGCGCACAGGGCCCGTACGGCGACGCGCTCGTCGAACTCGAGAACCTGCGCGCCTCGGGCGTGCCGCTCGAATTTCTGTTCCTCGACGCCAGCGACGCCGCCATCGTGCGCCGCTACAGCGAGACGCGCCGCCGTCACCCGCTGGCGTGCGAACCGCAACTCCTCGAAGCGATCGCCAGCGAGCGCCGCGCGCTCGAACCGCTGCGCGCCCGCGCCGACCGCGTGTGGGACACCACGGAGACCACGATCGGTCAACTCAAAGCGCGCGTCGTTGCCGCATACGCACCCGCTCCCACCGAACACGCGCTGGCGGTATCGCTCGTCGCGTTCGGTTTCAAGTATGGATTGCCACCCGAAGCCGACTTGGTTTTCGACGTGCGTTTTCTGCCGAACCCGAATTACGTCGATGCGTTGCGCCCGCTCACCGGCCATGACGAAGCGGTGGCCGAATACCTCTTGCGGCAGACCGAAGTCGAGGACTTTCTCGAGCACCTCTTCTCATTTGTAGACTTTCTGATTCCACGTTTTGCAAACGAAGGCAAGTCGCGCTTGACCATCGCCGTGGGCTGCACCGGCGGCCGGCATCGCTCGGTGTACATCGTCGACCGGCTCGCGCAACGTTTGCGGGCGCGGCCCGACGTGCGCGTCGAAGCGGTCGACCGCGAATTGACGCCGGTATGACGCGCGGACCTCTGCGCGTCCTGCGCTGGTTCTATCCGGGCCTGGGCATCAAGCGCTGGCTCATGGTGGCCATCTTCGGCGCGATCCTCGTCGTGAACGGCGTGATTCGTTGGCTCACGGCCGAAGGCGCGCACCTCGAGATAAACCAAGTCGTCGATGATTTCGTCGACGACTTCATGCCGCTCTCGCTCTTGCCGTATCTCTTCGTGGGCATCGGGGCGCTGTGCATCTTCTTCGGCATCCGCCAGTGGATGCGCGCGATCGTGGTCGCGGTAATGCCCGATAACAAAGACCGCATCGTCGACGCACTGTTCGACATGCGCCTGCGTCGAGGCTATAAGATCGTCGCCATCGGCGGCGGCACCGGCCTCTCGACGCTCTTGCGCGGCCTCAAACGGTACACGAGCAATCTGACCGCAGTCGTGACGGTTTCGGACGACGGCGGCAGCTCGGGACGCTTGCAAAAAGAACTCGGCATCTTGCCGCCGGGCGACATTCGCAATTGCCTGGTGGCCCTCGCCGACGACGAAGCCCTGGTAACCGACCTCTTCAAGTACCGTTTTGCCGAGGGCGAAGGCTTGATGGGACACTCGTTCGGCAACCTGTTCCTCGCGGCGATGACGGGCATTACCGGCAACTTCGATCGCGCGATCAAGGAGTCGAGCCGGGTGCTCAACGTCAAGGGACGCGTGCTGCCCTCGACGCTCGAGAGCGTGCGTTTGCGCGCCACGATGCAGGACGGCACGGTGGTGACCGGCGAGACGGCGATTTCCACGTCGCCCGTGCCGATCTCGGCGCTCTCGCTCGAGCCCGAACGCGTGCAGCCGCTCCGCGAGGTCATCGAAGCGATCGCCCAAGCCGACGCCATCGTGCTCGGGCCGGGCAGTCTCTATACGTCGATCTTGCCCAACCTGCTCGTGCGCGGCGTCGCCGACGCCGTGGCCGCGGCGAGTTGCCCGAAGATCTACATCTGCAACGTAATGACCCAGCCCGGAGAAACGGACGGCTACGCGGCGTCCGATCACGTGCATGCATTGCTCGAGCAAAGTGGCGCGCGCGTCTGCGATTACGCCGTGGTCAACCTCGAACCGCCGCAACGCCTTCGCGAGAAGTACGAGGTCGGCGGCCAGACGCCGGTCGCTCCCGACCGCGAAAAGATCGAAGCCCTCGGCATCCGCGTCGTCGATGCGCGCGTGATCAGCGAAACCGAGACCGTGCGCCACGATCCACAGAAGTTGGCCGACGTCGTACTCAAGCTGATCGACGATGCGCTCGCCGAGCGCGCCTCGTTCGTGCGCATCTCGAGCACGGTGCCCGCGGCGAAAGAAACACCCTCCGTTGCGCCCTGAACGGCTCTTGGGCTTCGCCGCAGCGACGCTGCTCGGCTCGGGTTGTGCGGCAGGCTCGCAATTCGCTTCGACTTCGTTGCAAAGCGCTGCGGCACAAGCGCGCGCGGTTCGTGGAGCCGAGCCGCAAAGCACCGGCTACGCCGTGCTCTACGCTTTCGCCGGCGCGCCCGACGGCGCCAATCCTTGGGGCGGCGTGAGCCTCGATCAGAACGACGACGTTTTCGGCACGACGCACGCCGGCGGCACGTCGTCGCGCGGGACGGTCTTCGAACTGACCAACACGGGTTCGGGCTACAGCGAAAGTATCGTCCACGAGTTTGGGTCCGACGGCAACTCACCCGACGCCACACCGCTCGAAGACGATCTCGCGAATCTGTATGTGACCTACGAGGGCGGAGCGACGAAAGGCTCTGCGGGCGGCGTGGTGGAGTTGAGCCCGGGCGCGGACGGTTTTCAGGAAACCGGAACCTTCGACTTCAAGTCGACGCGAGGTGCCGCGCCCGCGTCGCCCTTGCTGGAAGTGACCAGTGGCTCGTTCGGATCCAAACGGCAACTCGGCTACATTTCCACGCTGTACACCCCTGCGAGTAAGGGCGGCAAATACGGCTTCGGTTCGCTGGCGAGCTTTTCGTTGAGCTTGAGCTACACGGACTTGTACAACTTCCGTGGCCCCGCCAAAGGCGACGGCGCCTATCCCACCGGCGCCGTGGCCATCGATCCGGAGGATCCTACGCTGGGCGTGTACGGCAGCACGACGGGTGGGGGCAGCGCAAATGCCGGCACGGTCTTTCAATACGAGCCGACGACAAAAACCGAGACGGTGCTCTACAGCTTCAAAGGCGGGGCGGCCGACGGCGCAGCACCGGTCAGCGGCGTCATCGTCGATACCTCCGGCAACATATACGGCACCACGCAGATCGGCGGCCCGAACAACGCGGGCGTGCTGTTCAAACTCACCAAGGGGACGAGCGGCTTCACCGAGAGCGTCTTGCACGCGTTCGGAGCCGGCGGCGACGGCGCCGCTCCGCTGGCGGCGCCCTCGCTATCGGCGAAGGGCAATGAGCTGTACGGCACCACCTCGGCCGGCGGCGCGAACGGCGTGGGAACGATCTACGCGATCGGCATAGGAGGCGCCGGCTATAAGGTGCTCCACAGTTTCAGCGCGCCTTCCGGCAGCACTCCGGGGACCGGCAGCCTCGCAGTCAGCCCCACGGCGCTCTACGGAACGACCGAGTCCGGAGGCGCAGGCTCGGCGGGGGTCGTCTTCAGCTTCACGCTCTAAGCAATCGCGTTATGCGCGCGGCCGCGCGTTCCAACAGGTGCCCGGCCGAGGCCATCGAGTCCGCGCCCGACAAAGGCCGATCGGCGATCGGCACCGTCACCACGCCTTGCTCGGCCAAGGCGGCCTCCGCATCGGAGGTCACGCGCCCACCGAAGGCGATCACGTAGCGCACGCCTGCGGCGCGCGCGATCGCGTTGACCCCGGCGACCGTCTTACCGCGTAACGTCTGCGCGTCGATGCTTCCTTCACCGGTAAAGCAACAGTCAGCGCCGTCGAGGGCCTCCGGCAACCCGCGCAACTCACCCACGACTTCGACGCCCGGGCGGATGCTCGCGCCGAGAAACGCGCGCAAGCCGAACGCCAGGCCGCCGGCCGCGCCGCTGCCGGGCTCGTCGCGCACGTCGGCACCCAGCCGCGCTGCGGCCACGTCGGCAAAGTGCGATAGGGCCGCATCCAGCAGGGCCACGTCGTCCGGACTCGCGCCCTTCTGCGGTCCGAAGACCGCGCTCGCGCCGTGCGGCCCGCAGAGCGGGTTGTCCACGTCGGCGGCAACTTCCAGATCCACCTCCGCCAAGCGCGGATCGAGATCCGCCAGATCGATCTCGGCAAGCTGACGCAACGCGCCTCCGCCGGGCGCCAACTCGTGGCCGTCGCGGTCGCGCAAGCGCACGCCCAGCGCCTGCAGGCAGCCGGCGCCGCCGTCGTTCGTCGCGCTGCCGCCGACTGCGACCACGATGCGCGATGCGCCGGCGTCGAGCGCGGCCCGCAGCAACTCGCCCGTGCCGTACGTCGTGGCGCGCAACGGATCGCGCTCGGCAGTGAATACGAGCGCCAGGCCGGACGCGGCCGCCATCTCCACCACTGCGGTCGTGCCGTCGAGCGCGAACGCAGCCTCGACCGGCGCGTCGAGCGGACCGCGCACCGTCGCGCTCACCCGTCGCGCACCGGTCTCCAGAAAAGCGTCGACCGTGCCTTCGCCGCCGTCGGCCATCGGGATTTGCACCACATCGAAGTGGCCCGGTGCGGCTGCCTCGATGCCGCGCGCGATCGCCGCTGCGGCCGCGACGGCGCTCAAGCTGCCCCTGAACTTATCCGGCGCGACGACCGCGCGATTACGTGCCAGGCTGCATCGAGATGTCGACGCTGAGCACTTGTCCCGGCGTCAAGGTGCCGCCGGAATAATCGGAGTAGGCCATGTACCCGGGCGCGCTCGCCGTGATCGAGGTGTACGGGCCGGTCGGCACCGGAAATACCTTGTACGTTCCGCTCGAATCCGTCGCGTTCGAAGCGATGACGGAGACGGTCACGACGGCGCCCGCAATCGGATTGCCGGTGGACGCGTCGCGCACCGTGCCTTGAATCGTCGCATAGTTGCCGACGGGCGGTACCTGTGGACCGCACCCGGAAAACGCGGCACACGCCAACAGCGCTGCCAAAGCAAAACGCGCGAGCTTCATGTCGGCGCGATTCGCTTCAGGCGGCGACGACGCCCTCTTCGGCATCCTGACGGTCGAGGTTGGCCGACTTTTCGACGGACACCCAGCGATTGGCCGCATCGCGGTGCGCGTCGTCGACGCGCGACTTGAGCCAGTTCAGGATCGCTTCGTCGGTCGCGTTGGAGGCGAGCGCCGTATCGAACTCGTCGACGGTGATGCCCCAGCGATCGAACACGCCCTTGTCCATCGGACAGGGATAGATGTAATCGTGGATCGTGCCGGCCGCCGCCGCGCGCGCCTTGTCGGCTGCCCGCAAGAGCCAGAGGAAGCCGCCGTACTCGTCGCGGCCGCGCCGTGGGAAGTCTTTACCGCTACGAAAATCTGTCGCCATAGCCCCTTGGACTACTCGGCCCCGCTCGGGGATTCACCCGCTATGGGATTTGGGTGCCGGGCGAGAACGCTTGGCCCCATGACCACTGCCGCAACCGGTCGCCTCGCCTATTTCGACAGCGCCCTCGACGCCGTAGGGCGCACCCCGCTCGTCCGCCTCAACCGGGTGATCGACGGCGCGAAGTGTCTGGTCTTGGCCAAGGTCGAGTACGTCAACCCGGGCGGCAGCGTCAAGGACCGGCCGGCCGTCGCCATGCTCCTCGATGCGGAGCGCCAGGGCTTGCTCAGGCCCGGCTCGACGATCGTCGAGGCAACGAGCGGCAACACCGGTACGGGGCTCGCGATGGCGGCCGCGATCCGCGGCTATCGCTGCATCCTCGTGATGCCCGATAAGATGTCGAAGGAAAAGATCGATCTCTTGCGCGCGTACGGCGCCGAAGTGGTGATCACGCCGACCAACGTGCCGACCGAATCGCCGGAATCGTACTACGGCGTGGCAGACAGGCTGGTCAGCGAAATTCCGGGCGCCTTCATGCCCAACCAGTGGCACAACCATGCCAATCCCGACGCGCATTATCACAGCACCGGCCCCGAGATTTGGGAACAGACCGCGGGCACGATCACGCACTTCGTTTCCGGCGTGGGCACGGGCGGCACGATCTCCGGCACGGCCCGGTTCCTCAAGGAAAAGAATCCGGCGATCCGCGTCGTGGGCGCCGACCCCGAAGGCTCGATCTATTCGGGCGACACGCCGAAGTCGTATAAAGTCGAGGGCATCGGCATGTCGTATCTGCCCGATACCGTCGACCTCAAGGTGATCGACGAGATGGTGCGCGTCTCGGATCGCGATTCATTTTTGATGACGCGCCGCATTACACGCGAAGAGGGCTTGCTCGTGGGCGGCTCGTCGGGCACGGCCGCCGTCGCCGCGGTGAAACTGGCCAAGACGCTGCCCGAAGACGCGGTGCTGGTGGTCGTCTTTCCCGACTCGGGACGCGGCTACATGTCGAAGATTTTCAACGACGAGTGGATGATCGCCAACGGCTTCATGTCCGACGGCAAACGCACGGCCACCGTCGGCGACGTGCTGCTCGGCAAACAGCCGCTGCCGCCGTTGCTTTTCTTGAGCGAAAGCGACGTGGTGAAGCATGCGCTCGAGCTGCTGCGACGTTACGAGATCTCGCAACTGCCCGTCATGCGCGGCGACGAGTGCGTGGGCAGCGTCAACGAACTCGCCGTCATGCAAGCCGTCTTCGCGCAGCAGGACGTGTTGCATCAGCCGGTACGCGAGGTGATGGGTCGCGCCTTCCCGGTACTCGAGGGCAGCGCCGACATCGACCGCGCCTACAAGCTGTTGAGCTTGGCCAACTCGGCGATTCTCGTAACCGATAACGGCAAGCCCGCCGGCGTAGTGACGCGCCAAGACATCATCTCCTTCCTGTCCGCGGGCAACGCGACGCCCGGAGCGACCGCATGAAGTTCAGCACGCGTGCAATCCACGCCGGGCAAGACGCCGACCCCACCACCGGCGCGACGATCGTGCCGATTTACCAAACCTCCACGTACACCCAAACCGGCATCGGCGAACACCGAGGCTACGATTACAGCCGCACGGTCAATCCCACGCGCACGGCGCTCGAACAGCAACTCGCCTCTCTCGACGACGCGACGTACTGTAGCGCCTTTGCCAGCGGCATGGCCGCGACGTCGGCGGTGCTCAACCTGTTATCATCGGGCGATCACGTGGTGGTTGGCGACGACTTGTACGGCGGCACCTACCGCCTCTTCTCGAAGGTGCTGACCCGCTACGGCCTCACCTTCAGCTACGTAGACATGACCGATCTCGATGCAGTCCGTGCGGCCGTGCGGCCGGAGACCAAACTCTTCTGGCTCGAGACGCCCACCAATCCGTTGCTCAAATTGGCCGATATCGCCGCGATCTCCAGCTTGCGCAGGCCCGGTCAGATCGTCGCGGTCGACAACACGTTCGCCACGCCGTACCTGCAATCGCCCATCGCGCTCGGCGCCGACTTCGCCGTCTATTCCACCACGAAATACATCGGCGGCCACAGCGACGCGATCGGCGGTGCCGTCGTCACCAACGACGCGGCGCTAGCCGAGGTGGTGAAATTCCATCAGAATGCGGTCGGCGGCGTGCCCGGCCCGCTCGACGCCTGGCTCGTGATGCGGGGCGCCAAGACGCTAGCGCTGCGCATGCGCGAACATTCGCGCAACGCACAAGAGGTCGCCGAATATCTCGCGGGCCGCGACGACGTCTCGGCGGTGTACTATCCCGGATTGACGAGCCATCCGCAACACGATTTGGCCAAGCGCCAGATGCGGCTCTTCGGCGGCATGGTGTCGATGACGCTGCGCGGCCCGGAAGCGCGCGTCTACGCCTTTGCCAAGGAAACCAAACTCTTCAGTCTGGCTGAAAGTTTGGGCGGCGTCGAGTCGCTGCTCTGCCATCCCGCGCGTATGACGCACGGTTCGATTCCGAAGGAAGAACGCGACCGCCGCGGGGTGACCGAGGGCCTACTCCGGCTCTCCGTCGGCATCGAGGATCCCGACGACCTCATCGACGACCTGCGCCACGCCCTCGACGCCACGCTGGCGTTAGCCCTTTACTGACGGGCTCTGGGGTAGGCCACGACGTAGAGTGAGTCGAGCGCGGCGTGCGCGTCCTTCTCTTCGAAATCGCCCTGGTGACCGACCATCGCGACCTGGATGCTCCGTTGTCCGTCGTAGACGAGATACTCATAGCGTCGGAAATACTTGCCTAGTTCGCTGCCTTCACTGGTGCGAATCCAATAGGCGGGCATCCCGTTGCCGAGCTTGAGCAATTGGTGCTTATCGACGAAGAGGCCGTCGGTGTTGTTGCGCATGTCTGATTCGGTCTCGCGCTCCAGGCCTTCGAGGTCGCCTTCGTACGGCTTGACGCTGATGGAGATGACCCGCTGGTCGATCTTCCCGCGATCGAAAACCCACACGGCGACGGGTCCCTCAGTGGTCGAGGGCGGCGGCTCGCCGTCTTTGGTGAGCGGAACCCGCTCCCAGCCGTCGGGCGGTTTGAAGTGCATGCCCGGGTCGTCGTACGAGAGCGGATCGGTCGCCGCGTGCGCGGGCGACACGCCAACAAAGAAGGCTGCCACCAAGGCAAGCAGCGTCAGGGCGCCACGAGTCGTCATGCCTGGAAGATTGCCGCGCGGCGGCCCCTAGTCCTCGCGGTCGAGCACCGCGGCGAGCGCCGGTAAGGAGACGGCATAGCGGTATCCGACGTTCTTGTGGTCGTCGTCGAATTCTTCGTGGCGCACCGCGACCCCGAGTTCGCGCAGGCGGCCCGCCAAAATCCGCGCGCCGAGGTCGAGGTAGTACTCGTCGCGCCGGCCGCAGTCGACGTAGCTCAGGCGAAGGCGCTCGAACTCGGCCCTCTTGCCCACGCACATCTCGACCGGGTCGAAGGCTAACCAGCGCGCGAAGACGTCGTCGCGAATCTCGCCGGTCTTCGCGTTCCAGGGCAGATCGATGGCGAACGCTTGGGCCTCGCGGGGCGAATACGCCGATGCATAGCCCAGCATCTCCATCGTGGAGTATTCGTCGAACGGCCGCTTCGGCCGCGCTTCGAAGTGCTTCACGAACGCTTCGAGATCGTGGTCGAAGCGCTCCAACACGCGCTGGGCATCGCCGAACTGGCGTATGGAGGCGGCGCGGAAGTTGGTGTCGCCGCTGTGCGAGGCAAAGGCGGCAAATGTGCCCGGCTGGGTCATCACCAGGTGCAACGAGCCGTAGCCGCCCGACGACTTGCCCAGCACCGCCCGGCCGCCCTCGCGCGCGACGGTGCGGTAGTGCGCGTCGAGATGGCCCACGACATCGCGCACCACGTAGGTCGCGTAGTCGCCGTTGTGGATCGAATTCATATACTGCGAACCGCCCAGGCGGGTGAACCCGTCGACGACGGCGAGTAGCGCCGGCGGCATCGCACCGCTGGTGATGAGTTTGTCGATCCACTGCACGACGTTGGTCTCCCAGGCCTTGCCCGCGACCAGGCCCGCGGCGTCGCCCGTGTAGCCGTGCAACACGTAGAGCACCGGGTAGCGCTTGGAACCCTCGAGGTCGTAGCCCGGCGGCGTGTAGACCGGCAGCGGCCGCTCCGACGGATCGCCCAAGGCGTTTCCGCGCAAGGCCGGAGAGTCGATGAAATCGATGTGCACGTCGCCGTCGAGACGCAGCAGCCGGCCCAACTCTGAAGTCGCCATGCCTCACAAAGTCGGGGAGGGAAGCGGTGCCTCCTGTTCGCAACGAGCGCGTGCATGATTCGCGGGATGGGCTTGCGCGGCGCGCTTTCGGTCAACGTGATCACGATGATCGGCATCGGTCCGTTGATCACGATTCCGCTCGTCCTGGCCAAGCTGCACGGCAGCCTCGCGCTCTGGGGCTGGCTCGTCGGCGCGCTGGTGGCCCTCTGCGACGGCTTGATCTGGGCCGAACTCGGCTCGCTCTACCCGGGCTCCGGGGGCACCTACGCGTTCTTGCGCGAGGCCTTTGGCGCGGAGCGCTGGGGCCGGCTCTTCGCGTTTCTCTTCGCCTGGCAGATCGTGTTTGCGGCACCGATGGTGCTTGCGAGCGGGTACATTGGATTTGCGCAATACGCGGGTTATCTGTGGGCGCCGCTGGCCGGGACTTGGTGGCTTCAGGGTCTCGTCGGCGCGATCGTCGGGCTCGTCACCATCGCCTTGCTGTATCGACCGATTGGCCGCATCGCCGCCACGGGCTTGGGTCTCGCACTCGTATCGGTGGGTGCGTTGCTCGCCGTGATCGTCGCCGCGTCTCCACACTTCTCGCTGCACCAAGCTGTGGCGCTCGATCCCCACGTGCCGGCCTCGGCGATGCTGTACGCCGGGCTCGGCGGTGCGCTCGTCATCACGCTCTACGATTATTACGGTTACGGCGCGGCCGCGACCGTAGGCGACGAAATCCGCGAACCCGTGCGCGTGCTGCCGTTCGCAACGATCGGCGCAATCCTTATCGTGGCCGTGCTGTACGTACTGCTGCAGATCGCGGTTCTCGGCGCGATCCCCTGGAGCGCGCTCGTGCCCGCGACGCCGACTGCCGCCGCGCCGGACATCGCCAACTACGTCGGCTCCGCGGTGGTGGAGCGTGGCTGGGGCGTCCTGGCCGCGCGCGTCGTCACCGTGGCGATACTCGTCACCGCGTTCGCCTCGACGTTCGGCAACCTGTTGGCGTATTCGCGCATCCCGTATGCCGCCGCGCGCGACGGCATCTTCCTCCGTCCCTTCGCTCGATTGAGTGAGAGCGGACGCTTCCCGCACGTTTCGCTGCTCGTCATCGGGCTGCTCGCGATCCCGGCTTGCTGGTTGTCTCTCGGCGACGTGATCGCGGCGCTGACCACGGGCTTGGTGATCGTGCAGAGCCTAGGCCAGTGTGCGGCCGTGTTTGCCTTGCGGGCCAAACAGATACGCGCTCCGTACCGCGTCTGGCTCTATCCCATCCCGAACGCCATCGCCATCGCAGGCTGGCTATACATCTTTTGTTCCTCGGGCCTCAAGGCCATCGTCTTCGGACTCGTCACGATCGCTGCCGGAATCGCCGTGTATCTCTGGCGCGCCAACGCCGACGTGCGCTGGCCGTTTGCAAAGGCCGCCGCCTGCATCGCGCTCGCAGTCGGCAGCGCACTGAGCGCCGCCCCGTCACCCGCCGCGGCGAGCGCCGGCATCGTGCAGAGCAACGGGAGCTCGACCTTCGAAGTCGACGGCAAGCCGTTCTTCGTCTACGGNNCTCGGCGTCAACACGCTCGACCTCTACGTCATCTGGAACTGGCACGAGACCGCCGACGGCGTCTTCGACTTCGACGGCCATTCCTCGCCGCGTCGCGACCTGCGCACGCTGCTGAAGCTCGCGCACGAGCGCGGATTCAAACTGCTCGTGCGGCCGGGGCCGGTCATCCGCAACGAGTGGCGCAACGGCGGCTACCCCGCCTGGCTGCTGCAGCGCCCGGAGTACGGCATGCCGCAGCACGACCTGCTGGAAGGCCGCTATCCGCCCACCGCCACATTACAGAACGCGCACTCCGACGACGCCGCCGCCGAGTGGATGCGCAACGCCACGCACCTGCGCTACAGCAAACGCTGGCTGACTCGGGCGCTGCGCGAGTTCGCGCCGTACCGCAACGACGTGATCGGCATCGCGCTCGACGACGACCAGGGCGCCTATCTCGATAACCAAACATGGCCCGCGCCGCACCTCACCCAGTATCTCAATCTTTTGAGCAGCTACGTGCACGGCGCCGGCTGGACGGCGAACGTACCGCTCTACATCAATACCTACCAGATGAAGGTCACCGCGGCGTCGCCCGTGTGGGCGATGGGCAATTGGTACCANNAGCGATGCGTACGCGCTCGGCGAACACGATCGCGCGCAGCTCGAATTTTCGCTGGGATTGCTCGGCACGCGTCCGGGACAGCCGGTGATGCTGAGCGAGTTCCAGGCCGGCTGGCTACTCGGCCCCGACGAGGTGTTTCCCCGCGCCGCCGATCCGGCGAACACCGCGCTCGCCCTGACCACGGCGCTCGGCCTCGATGCGCGCGGCGTCGTGCTCTTCCCCGCACAGGACACGCTGTATCCCACCGGTTGGGAAGCGCCGTTTGCCAACTTCTTCTACGCCTGGGACGCCGCGCTACCGCTGACCACTACCGGCGCCGATCGTCCCGCTCGTTACGCGCCGACGCGCGAGATGGGCAGATTCCTGACGACGTTCGGTGCGGATCTCGCCGCCGCGCATCCGCATTGGGACGCGCAGATCGGCTATATGACGAGTTCCTTCGACGAGCATACGTTGACACAAGCCGACGTCAACGCCGTGGCCGACGGCACCATCGAACTCCAGCGAAGCTGCAGGCTGAACTCGCTGGCCTGCACGCTCGTCGACCTGCGCTACGCTGATGCCGCGACGCTGCACCGCACGAGATTGCTGTTCTTGCCGGTGCTGCCGAATCACTTGCTGCCCGAGATCATCGCTAAGTTGCGCGCGTTCGTTGCCGCCGGGGGAATCGTCGTGCCGATCAAGACCCTCAATGCGGAGACGGTCGAAGATCTGCTGCAGCGGGAGTTCAAGCAGCAAACGGTCGATTACGCACCGGGCGCCGTCTTCTCCCAAGCGCCGAAGGACGCACGCGAACTCGGCTTTCTGACGGTACCGAATTACACGGACAAGCCGCTCGGGGTGCTCAAGGCGCAGCTCCACATAAACGCGATGCTGAAGGTCGACCTGCCGGACATGTACGTGCCGCCGCACGGCGTGCTGCTGACGCCGATCAACCTCGACCTTCGGCGCTTCACGCATGGATTGCGGAAGCCGGTGACCCTGGTGGCGACGGATTGCCCGTTCTTTACCAAAGAGGCTGCGCCCAACGCCCCGGGATTCGTGCTCGATCCGCCGGCACAGCCGGGAGCGGCACTGGTGCTTCAGTCCGATATGCGTTGCACGGCAGCGTTCAAGACCGCTGCGGGCGATCAAGTCGTACCACTGGAACCCGATTCCGCGACTGGAATCGTCATCGGGCGAGACGGCAGCCTGAAGCTCGGCAGCCCGAAAGCGATGGTTACGGTACTGGCGGGTACCTCGGGCCCGGTCCGCCGGCTCGGCAACGGCGCGCTCGGCACGGTTCCAATTCGCACGCGGGATGCGATCCTGCCGGGCCCGCCCGACTTCGGCCTAAGCGTTCCGCCTGGCCGCAGCGAGGCGCGAACGACCGATGCCTATAGCGACGGGTTCAGCGATGCGGTGCTGCAGAACGCGCTCGTCCGCGTCGTCATCGCACCGCAAGCGGGCGCGCGTGCCTTCGCATTCGAGGATCTCGCGAAGCTGGAC
>PLFC01000107.1:19004-19635 GCA_003136655.1 Vulcanimicrobiota bacterium | reverse complement strand
CCACGGCTTCGGTTCGCTTCAGTTACGATGCGCCGGACGTACTGCCGCACGGGGCGCACTTCGAGCGGGTCGTCACACTGCCCGCAGATGCTCGATACATCACCGTCGACGAACGCGTCGACTTTCCGAGCGCGCCCGGCGACTCTCAGCAGCGCGCCGTCTCAGTCACATCCCTCGACGTCGGACCAACCCCGCTGGCGTACCTGCCCGAGGAAACGACGCTCGCAGCGGGCTCGACGACGCCCGTGGCGCAGGGCTCTGCGCTCGGCTACTTCTCGGCAACCACAGGCGAGCTCGCGACGATCGCCTGGCGCGCGGGCGACGTCGAAGGCGCGGCGGTGCTGGGAAAGCCGCCGTCTGCGATCGCACGGTTGACCCTGGCCTCGGGCCGCACGGCACACCTGCTGTTCGGCTACTCCGCCGTCAAAGACCGCGAAGGCGTCGCCCGGGAGCTGGCCCGCCTGGAGGCCCTAGCGCAAGGGGCGCCGCCGACGCCCGCGAACAGCCGCCACTAGCGGGGAAGTGGCGGAACGGTCTACGCGACCGCCTCAAAAGCGGTTGAGCTTACGCTCTTGTGGGTTCGAATCCCACCTTCCCCATGCTCCGCTCTCGTCGAGTAGAGATGGCCCGT
>PLFC01000107.1:18062-18968 GCA_003136655.1 Vulcanimicrobiota bacterium | reverse complement strand
TTTCGTTCGGCTCTACTCTTGTGCTCTCTCTTACTAACCGCTTGTTCCGGTTCTTCTGAATTTGCTTCTCCCGTGCAGACCGCTTCAACCGGAACGGCCTCGCAGATGATTGACGTCTCGCCGGATGCCCAGCACTATCACAAGTCGAATCAGCGTTGTCTAACCGGCGGCGGTTCATGGACCATTCCACCCGTCAAGTACAGTAAGCGCTTTGGCAGCCTTGAGGGCAGCGTCAACTATGGTCAAAATTCGTGCATCCAGAAGCAAGATGTTGCCATTGTTAGCGTACTCGGGCAGTCATTTTCGTGCCGTGACGGCCTAACGGCCGCTAAGTTCTACGTCTCGTTCGATGCTAAGGCTCCGTTGACGTTTAACGGATCCGGCCAGACTTTGACTGTTAACTCAAGTCTCCTCGATGACTCAACGAGCTACACCGCGCTCCTCTTGGCGGTCAGCGGCAATGTGTCGTTGTATCAGCAGAACGTTGGCAAGCCCGTAAATGGGACATTGACGTTTGCCTCACCCTTCCAAAATGCTCTGCAGTGGCCGGCGGCAAAGAACGATACGCTCGTTCTAATATTCTGCTCCTGACAGATCCTCGGCGGCCGTCACGAGGCTTCGGAACGTATACGGGCGCATCCCAGTAAGAGATAACTCCGCCTTCGCGTGCGAACCTGGCGCTGAGTCCGCGGTTTCCGAGAACGCCGGCTCCCTTCACCGGGGCCCACTCGCCTGCGAGATTCGCCTTGGCTACACGCCGTCAGGAGCGCGACCGTTACTGCGGCGGGGGCACACATCCGCGATCGCTTCCGATTTGGCGGCACGTGGCGATACCGGAAGGCACTTGGCCCGCGGCAAACGGTGATCCCCCTAGCGGGCTCAGCGATCCCGTGGACGGATCGATGC
>PLFC01000107.1:0-18051 GCA_003136655.1 Vulcanimicrobiota bacterium | reverse complement strand
GCTCGTCGATGGTATACGCGTCGAAACCGGATGCGCCGCTCCCATCGGCGCCGACGACCACGTAAACGAACGGATCGATCGGATGAACTGCCTCCCCAACGGACGGACAATTCTCACGGCGCCACCTCACGGGAGCAGCTAAATTTCGAAACAGTCATTCTGTGCTTTGGAAGATATTCCCACGACCAGTGCGTGCATTGAGGCGCGTCACCGCATGGTCCAGCAACTCGCCGATCGTTAGCGGCCGCAGGTCATATCCGCGCGTTTCATACCGGCCCGCCGCTCTCGCCCGTGCGGGACCCTTTCCCGGCGGAGCGGGGAAAGCCCGATGCCCCGTGAACGGCCGACGCATGAGGCGAATCTACAGCACCGTCGGCCTCGCGCTCGCCGCGGTCTGCTTCTTCTTTCCCGCCACGGCGACGGCACAGACGGCTGCTGATGTCGCGGCTGCGGTCAACAACATGTGTGCCGTCATGTCGGGCCAAGCGAAGGCCGACAGCCGGACGTTGCAATACCTCTTGCTGCTCGATGAAGACATGGGCGAGGCCAACCCGGTGTCCCTCGCGCTCTACCGTGGCGTGGTGCACCAATGCCCGAAGGCATATCTGGCCTACGAGCAGCGCAAACGTACGAGCAACCCCTTCGCCAATTCAGGCCTTACCAAGGGAAGCCCCACGCAGTTAACGGGCTCGGCCTCCGCAGCCCCGCCGCACGTGTACGCTCTGCGCTGTCATGGCGGGGGCGGCATCGCCTCGGCGCAGGGCGCGACGCTCATCGTCCAATTCACCGGGAGCACCAAAGCGGCGACGCAGGGTCTCGCGCCCGGCCAGTGCTCTTGGGCCGATCGAGGCGTACGAGCCGGCGAGCCCGCACGGATCGTGGTGCCGCTGCACAGCGCCGCGGAAGCGCGAAACGGTGTGACGCAAATCAACGCGGGCGGTACCTGGACGTTCTGGGTGTATAACGCGAAATCGTCGCTCCACGCCACCGAAGTGGCAAAGGGCAGTCCCGCTAAGCCCTGATGTTCGGAACCGCCGGGAACGCCCGCGAGGGCCACAGAAAGGCCCGCGTCATGTCGATTTCAGCCCGTTTCTTTGGAGCCGCGGTCGTCGCGGTGCTCCTATCTGCTCCGCTCTCCTTACGAGTTGCATCGGCATCCGCCGTGCCTCCGTGCACGGCGAAGCAACTGACGATTGCCGATGTGGGCACGCACACGGTCGGCAATCGAGCGGTCACGAAGATCGACATCGTCAACAACTCGGCGACGACGTGCTCGATCTCGGGCTATCCTCGGCTCGAGTTTCAGCGATTCTCGGGCGCGATCGCTCCGGTCAATCGTACGCAGACGGCATCCGACGCAAACTATAAGACGCCTGGCCCTTCAACGGTCTCTGTAGCTTCCCTCGGTCACGCTAACTTTCTCCTCGGTTACCCGCGCGTCGACGCACACAGCAACACCTGCGCGCCGATCAGCACCATAATCGTCGGCGGGTTTGCAGGTGGCGGCACGTTGAAGCTGCCCGACTCGATCGCACCCTGCACGAGCGTCAACGTCTCGCCGTTTTTCGTTCCCGAGGCCAAATAGCGGACGGAATGGATTCACCCGCCCGCGTCGCGCTGATCATGACGTTCCGGAATGAGGCGGCTAGCCTTCCGGGCGTGCTCGCTTCGCTGGCGGAGCAGACCATCGGCCTCGAGCGCGTCCGCCTCATCGCCGTAGACAACGGCTCGAATGACGGCAGCGGCGCCATAGTGCGGGCTTGGCTGCGCACGACGGGAGTCGACGGTGAGGTGCTCGACGTAGCGACACCCTCCATCCCCGGCGCCCTCAACGCCGCGATCAAACGGGCCGGTCCCGACGAATACGTGGTGCGCCTCGACGCGCACACCTTGTACGCCGAAAACTATCTCGAGGAAATCTTACGCGCATTTGCTGATTTACCCGACGATGCGTGGTGCGTAGGCGGTCTGTTCGATGTCGTTGCGCCCGGCTCGCTCGGACACCAACTGCACGCGGCTCTCTTCGAAAGCCCGATGGGCCTCGGCTCTGCCGATCATCGCTCGCCGGGCGGCGTGCGCGAAGTCTCGTCGGTCTATCTCGGCGCGTGGCGGCCGGGAACGTTGCAGCGGCTCGGCGGCTACGATACGGCGTGGCAAGCGAATGAGGATGCCGAACTCGCCGAGCGCATCCGCGCAGCCGGTGGCCGTATTTTCTGCATCCCTGCGAAAAGTCGCAAGATCCTCACGCGCGGCGCCCGGTCGGCGCTCATGCAATGGCATCGTTACGGCTGGTGGCGCGCACAAACGCTGAAGCGCCATCCAAAAGCAGTTCGGCTACGCCACCTCGCGCCGCCCCTCGCAGTGCTCGCTGCCTGTGCGCTCGCCGCGTCCCCGCGACGGCGCTGGCTCGTCGTGCCGATCCTTGCGTACATGGCCGCAGTCTGGACGCGCAGGCCCGCAGCCCAGCCGCTGGTCATCACCCTGGCCACGACGCTGTACTTCCCGCTCGTTCAGGCGGCCTACGGAATCGGCATGCTCACCGGCGCTGTTACGGCGCCGGCACGCAACGCAGCGCACGCCGTAACCGTCGAGGCGCCGGCGCCGCGCTGATCAGCCCTGGCGCGGGGCTCCTCAACGCTCCCCGCGAACGCCAGCGGGATGCCTTTGGTGTTCCGCGGCGGACCTCTGCGCGGCGAGGTCCGTGTCGCCGGTGACAAGTCGATCTCACATCGCGCGCTCATGCTGGCGGCTCTGGCTCCGGGAACCTCGCGGGTTGAGCAACCCAATCGCGGCGCCGACGTGATGGCCACCCGCGACGCGATCGTCGCACTCGGCGCCGTCGTCGACGATCGCGACACCACGATCGACGTGCGCGGCGGTGCGCTTCACGATCCGGCCGGTCCGCTCGACGCGCGCAACTCCGGCACGACCGCGCGTTTGATGATGGGCCTCTGCGCGGGGCATGGCCTCAACGCGGTCTTCGACGGCGACGCATCGCTGCGCAGACGACCGATGGAGCGCGTGGCTCGTCCGCTACGCGCCATGGGCGCCGACGTAAATACGACCGGCGGCCGCCTGCCCTCGAGCGTTCGCGGTATCGTCGAGCCTCTGGGCGGCGAATTCCAGCTCGAGGTGGCCTCGGCGCAAGTCAAGTCGGCTATTCTCTTGGCCAACTTGCAAGCGCGTGGACCGGTGATCGTCACCGGCGATCGCTTCTCGCGCGATCACACCGAACGCATGCTGCGCCGATTCGGCCGCGACATCAGCTTCGACGGCCGCACCATCGCGTTGCTTCCGGGTTCCATTTCGGCGCAAACCGTGCGCGTGCCGGCGGATCTCTCCGGCGCGGCCTTCTTCATCACTGCCGCCGCGATCACGCCCGACAGCGACGTGCTCTTGCGCGAGGTTGGCGTCAACCGCACGCGGACGGGATTCATCGATGTGTTGCAAGCAATGGGAGCCGACATCGCCCTGCTCGACGAGCGCGAACTCGATGGCGAACCGGTTGCCGACATCCGCGTTCGATACCGCCCGTTGCGCGCGACGAACGTCGACGGTGAAACCGTCGTGCGCGCGATCGACGAAGTCACGATCATCGCGGTTGCCGCCGCGCATGCCGAGGGCACGACCCGCATTCGCGATGCGGCCGACCTGCGCGGTAAGGAATCCGATCGCCTCACCACGATCACCGCGACGCTGCGCGCCTGCGGCGTGGAGGTTGCCGAACATCCCGACGGACTCGACATCACCGGCGGAACGGCGCATGTGCCCGGTCGCACCTTACACGCCTTCGACGACCACCGCATCGCGATGGCCGTTGCCGCGCTCGCCGCACCGCTCGGCGATCACGGCATCGACGACGGCGCCTGCATCGATATCAGCTTTCCCGGCTTCGCCGAACTCTGGTCGGGCACGCAGCGCGCGTGAGGTCCGCGCCCGCGCCCCTCGGGCGAATCGTGTTCGGCATGTTGCTGGTCGCGCTTGCTTTGGGCGTGTTTTTCCGGATCTATCATGCGGATTGGAAACTCTATAATCCCGACGAGACCAACTCGTCGATCCGCATCTCGGGCCATACGGTCAAGCAAGTTTCACACGTCATTCTCGACGGCAAACTGCACCGCGTCAGCGAACTCGCCGAGTTCGCCGTTCCGACGGCCGAAACGAAGCCGAGCGATATCTGGCATTCGCTCGCAAGCGAAGATCCGCAGCATCCGCCGCTCTTCTTCTTGGCCACCTTCGCGTCGGAGCGAATCACCGGAGACTCCATCTTCTTCCGGCGCCTTCCCGGGCTTATCTTCGGGCTGCTCGCGGTGTGGGCCGCGTGGTGGTTCGGCCGCGAACTCTTTGGCGACGCAGCGCCCGCGTGGATTCTAGCCGCACTCGTTGCGGTCTCGCCATTCCACGTGGCTTTCTCACAAGAGGCGCGGGAGTATAGCTTCTTCCTACTCGCGACCTGTGCGTCGAGCGCGCTGCTGCTCGCGGCAGTGCGTACGGGGAACCGGCTGCTGCTCGGCGGCTATGCGCTGAGCGTCGCGCTCGGCTGTTGGGGCTTCACGCTCTTTTTGGTGGTGGTCGCCGCGCAGGGTCTCTATGCGGTCCTGCCCGTATCCGGCGCCCCTTTCCCTCGGCGCTTGAGCGCCATCGTTGCCCTGGTGGTCGGCGTGCTGACCTTCGTACCTTGGCTCGTCAATCTCGCGAAGAACGCCGGCGTTGCCGTCAACGATACCGCCTGGCAGGCTACGTCGCTCAGCGCGCCGCTCTATGCGGGCAAGTGGCTCTTCAACATCGGCTCGGCTTTCTTCGACCTCGATTACATCAGCCTCGCCTGGCTGCCCGTCGTTCTGCTCGCCCTCGCGATCGCGCTCGTCGCATGCGTCGCGTTTTTTCGCGAATCGCCGCCGCGCGTTTGGCTGCTCCCGGTCTTGATCGGCGCGATCCCCCTCTTGGCACTCCTGATACCGGACGTCCTCAAGCACGAAACGCGAGCGCTCCAAAGCCGTTATCTCACCACGACCCTACTCGCCATCGAGATCGGCACGGCCGGCGGCCTATGGATCGTCTTGCGCAATGCTCGCGGCATCGGCCTCCTCGCAGGACGTGCGGGCCTTTGCGTGCTGCTCGCCTGCGGCGTGCTCTCGTGCGCGGTTTCATCGCAAGCTCGGACGTGGTGGGTTACGGGTCAGCAAAGCATGCGCGCGATGCCCGCCATAGCCGATCGCCTTCGCCAGGCCGGCGACGCGACGATCGTCTACCTCGCCGACGCCGACGACATTCTGGTGCTCGAACCGTACTCCACGCCAACCATGTCGTTCCAGCTGCATCAGCATCTCGACGACGACGCCTTACGCAGCGCGGCGCACCCCTACGCCATCCTCTCCTCCGAGCAGATGAGTCACGAGCCGCTCGCGAGTCGCATGCAGCGCGTACCGCTCGTCATGAGCTTCGAGATGCGGCCCGACCCTGCGATCGATGAGTTGCGCCGGCGAGGCGCCGCGGCGCGCAAACTCGAGGATAATGGGCGTCTCGATCTCGGGCTCTACGCGTTGGCTCCGTCGGCTACACGCCCATGACCTTGATTACGATCCGCTTGGGACGGCGGCCGTCGAACTCGCCGTAGTGCACCCGCTCCCACGGCCCGACGTCGAGTTTGCCGTTCGTGATCGGCATCGTCACCTGATGGCCAAGCAGCATCCGTTTCAAATGCGCGTCGGCGTTGTCTTCGCCAGTGCGATGATGCTCGTACTCGGGCTTCGCGGGCGCGAGATCCTCGAGCCAGCGCATGATGTCGTTCCACAGTCCCGATTCGCGGTCGTTGACGAAGATGCTGGCGGTGATGTGCATCGCGCTGACCAGCACGAGCCCGTCGCGCACGCCCGACGCCTTCACGATCGCGGCCACCTCGTCGGTAATGTCGCGGATCTCGTAGCGGGTCGGCGTGGTGATGGTCAGGTAGTCGGTGTAGGTCTTCACGAGCGAAACTTCGCGACGGGTGGGCGCGTCCCACTACGTGATGGCTGATTCTCCAAGAGGTTCTTCCTTGCGCGTTGCGTTCGTCGGGCTGGGCGCCATGGGGCTGCCCATGGCCAAGAACCTCGCACGCGCCGGTTTCCCGCTGACCGTCTGGAATCGTACCGCGGCGACCGCCGCGAGCGTCGTCGAACTCGGCGCTTCCGCGGCGGACACCCCCGCGAACGCTGCGGCGGCGGCCGACGTTACGCTGCTCTGCCTGCCCTCATCGCCCGAGGTGCACGACATCCTGACGCGCCCCGACGGCGTGCTCGCCGGCGCGGCACGCGGCTCCATCGTGATCGACTGCTCCACGATCGACCCGCAAGCGTCGCGCGGCTTCTCGGCGCTGTGCGCCGAGCACGGCGTCGACTTCCTCGAAGCGCCGCTCTCCGGCGGCACGATCGGCGCGACCAACGGTACGCTGACGCTGATGATCGGCGGCGACGCGGCCGTCCTCGAGCGCGCGCGCCCGGCGCTCCAAGCCGTGGGCAAGAATCTCTTTCACGTCGGCGGCCCAGGCGCCGGCCAGACGGTGAAGCTCTGCAACCAGATGATCTTCGCCGCGCAAGTCGTCGCCGTGTCCGAAGCGTACACGCTGCTCGGCGATGCGGGTATCGACGCCGCGCTGGCAACCGAGATCTTCTCGGTCAGCACGGCCGACTGCACAGCGGTGCGCGGACGCGTGCCCGTGGCCGGGGTACAGCCAAACGCGCCCGCCTCCAACAACTGGAAGCCGGGCTTTGCAACCGAGTGGATGGCCAAAGACCTCCATTTGGTCGAAGAACTCGCGCGCAGCCTTACCCGCTTCGTCCCGCAAGCCGCGCTCAACCACCAATTGATGCGCCTCACGATGGAAGCCGGCTACGCCAAGCAAGACCTGTCGGTCCTCGGCGAAGTGCTCAGTTCGTTTAAGCGTTAGCTCAACGACGTAGCGGGCCGATTACTCGATGCGCTCGAGCAGCGTGGCGTTGGCCATGCCGCCGCCCTCGCACATGAGTTGCAGACCGTAGCGCGAACCGCTGCGCTCTAGATCGAACACGAGATCGGTCATGATGCGCGCGCCGCTCGCGCCGAGCGGATGGCCTAATGCGATCGCGCCGCCGTTGACGTTGACGCGGGAAAGATCGGCGCCCGTCTCCTTCTGCCAGGCCAGCACGACGGCAGCGAAGGCTTCGTTGAGTTCGATGCGCTCGATGTCGTCGAGTTTGACGCCGGTGCGCTCGAGGATGCGCTTCGTCGCGGGAATGGGCGCGGTCAACATGAGAATCGGATCGTCGCCGGACACCGCGAAGCCGGCGAAGCGCGCCTTAGCGCGTAGGCCGAGTCGCTTCGCGACGCCGGCTTCCACGATCAGCAGCGCGGCCGCGCCGTCGCTAATTTGCGACGCATTGCCTGCCGTCACGACGCCGTCACTCTTGAACGCCGTCTTGAGACCCCCGAGTTTCTCGAGCGTCGTGTCGCGTCGCACGCCCTCGTCGTGAGCGAATACGCTCGCGACTTCGCCGTCCCGCACGACCGGCACGGCCGTCGTCTGCTTTTCGAAATAGCCGGCGTCTTGCGCGGCAGCAGCACGCTGATGACTCTGCAAGCTATACGCATCGAGGTCCGCGCGCGAAAGCGACCAGCGCTCGGCGATCATCTCGGCACTGATGCCCTGGCCGACGAGCCCGCCGTGGTAGCGCTCTTCCATCATCGGCCCGAAGGGTTTACCGGGACCTTGTGCGTTGGCGCCCATCGGCACGCGCGTCATCGACTCGACGCCGCAGGCGATTGCGATATCGTACGCGCCCGAAACGATGCCCTGCGCGGCGAAATGCGCGGACTGTTGCGACGAACCGCACTGCCGGTCGATCGTCGTGCCGGGCACGCTTTCCGGAAAACCGGCGGCCAGCGCGGCATTTCTGGCCACGTTCCAACCCTGCTCGCCCACTTCGGTCACGCAGCCCGCGATCACGTCGTCGACGAGCGCCGGATCGATGCCGGCCCGCGACACCAATTCCTTGAGCGTGAGCCCCAACAGATCGACCGGATGCCACCCCGCGAGCGCTCCGTTGCGCCTCCCGACCGGCGTGCGCACTGCCTCCACGACGACAGCTTCTCGTGGGGTGAAGATATCGTTCATCCCTGCGCGCTTCCGCACGGCGGCACGAATCCCCGCGACCCGCCGAATCCCGGCTATCCGCCGAAACCCCACGCGCCGATTGCGTTTCCAATCCAGCGATGAGCCATCTCTTCGAGCCCCTCAAGCTTCGCGATATCACCCTGCGCAACCGCATCGCCGTTTCGCCGATGTGCGAGTACTCCAGCCACGACGGCTTCGCCAATCAGTGGCACCTGGTGCACCTGGGCAGCCGCGCCGTCGGGGGCGCGGGACTGGTCCTCACCGAGGCGATCGCGGTCACGGCCGACGGCCGGATCAGTCCGCAAGACCTCGGGATTTGGAAGGACGAGCACGTCGAGAAGTTGGCCGAGATCGTGGCCTTCGTCAAAGGCAACGGCGCGGTCGCGGGCACGCAGTTGGCCCATGCGGGCCGTAAGGCCAGCACGGCGCCACCGTGGCTCGGCGGTGGCACGGTGCTCCCCGAAAACGGCGGCTGGAGCCCGATCTACGCGCCGAGCGCCATCGCGTTCAGCGACGAATCGATCGTGCCGAAGGCGCTGAGCGTCGACGAGATCGGCGGCCTCGTGCAGGCCTTCGCGCGAGCGGCTGAACGCTCGCTCGCCGCCGGATGTGAAGTCGTCGAACTCCACGGAGCGCACGGCTATCTGATTCACGAATTTCTTTCGCCGCTCTCCAACACGCGTGACGACGCGTACGGCGGCTCGTTCGAGAACCGCACGCGCTTCGCGCGCGAAGTCGCGAGTGCCGTCCGCGCGGTCTGGCCCGAGCGCCTGCCCCTCTTCGCCCGCATCTCCGCCACCGACTGGGCCGAGGGCGGCTGGGACCTCGAGCAATCGGTGGAACTCGCGCGCATCTTCAAGACCCTCGGCGTCGACCTGGTCGACGCATCGTCGGGCGGCGCCGTGCCCTACGCGAAAATCGACGTGGGGCCCGGCTTTCAGGTCCCGTTCGCCGAGCGCATCCGGCGCGACGCCGGCATCGCGACGGGCGCCGTCGGCATGATCACCGAGGCGCATCAAGCCGACGCGATCGTCCGCGAAGGCAAAGCCGATCTCGTGCTCCTCGCCCGCGAGCTGTTGCGCGATCCCTACTGGCCGCTGCGCGCCGCGGGCGAACTCGGCGTCGACGTCGAGTGGCCGGCGCAGTACCGCCGGGCCAAGCCGTCGCCGCGAGCGCTCGCCGCCCGCTAGGGCACACTAGGGGCTAATCGTAGGCGGCGATGCCCGTCAGCGCTTGGCCCAAGATGAGCGTGTGGATCTCGCTCGTGCCCTCGTAGGTCAGCACCGACTCCAGGTTGTTCATGTGCCTGATCACGGGATACTCGAGCGTGATGCCGCTCGCGCCCAAAATCGTGCGCGCCTCGCGGCAGATCGCCAATGCCTCGCGCACGTTGTTGAGCTTGCCGAAGCTCACGTGCTGCGGCGTGATCGTGCCTTCGTCTTTCATCCGGCCCAAGCGCAGCGCCACGAGTTGGCCCTTCTGNNTCGAGCGCGGCCTCGTAACACGTGCGCGCCGCTCCGAGCGCGCCCCACACGATACCGTAGCGGGCCTCGCTCAAGCACGAGAGCGGGCCACGCAAACCTTTGACCTCGGGCAACATCGCCGAGGCAGGCACGCGCACGCCTTCGAGCACGAGTTCCGAGGTGATCGAGGCGCGCAATGAGATCTTGCGCTCGATGCTGTTCGCCTTGAACCCCTTGGCTGCGGTGGGCACGACGAAGCCGCGGATGGTGCCGCTGCGCGGTCCGTCGTCGGGATCGGTGCGCGCCCACACGATGGCCACGTCGGCGATCCCGCCGTTGGTGATCCACGCCTTCGAACCGTCGATCACGTAATCGCTACCGTCGCGGCGCGCGACCGTACGCATCCCGCCCGGATCGCTGCCGTAATCCCATTCCGTCAAGCCGAAGCAGCCGACGGCCTCGCCGCGCGCCATGCGCGGCAGCCATTCGCGCTTCTGTTCTTCCGAGCCGAACGCGTGAATCGCGAACATCGCGAGCGACCCCTGAACGCTCACGAACGAGCGCAAGCCGGAATCGGCCGCTTCGAGTTCGGTGCAGGCCAAACCGTACGCAACCGCGCTCGCGCCCGCGCAGCCGTAGCCCTCGAGGTGCATGCCCAAGAGCCCGAGTTCGCCGAGTTGCGGAATCAGTTCGCGCGGAAAGCGGCCTTCGTCGAACCACGTCGCGATGTACGGCTTGACCTCGCGCGCCACGAAGTCGCGCACGGTATCGCGGATGAGCCGCTCGTCGCTGCTGAGTTGGCTATCGAGATCCAGGAAATCGAGCGGTTGGGCGGGGGCTGGCCGAAGCGCGGTGCTCACGCCCGGAGATTCACCGCGCAGGCCGGGAAATGCTTGCGGCGCGTCGATTCCTCAGCGCTTGAGCACGCGCTCCAGCTTGGCAAAGAGGGCGTCCATCGTACGGGCGTGCGAGTCCTCGAAGCGCCGCCAGAAGAGGCGACCCTCGGTATCCGAGAGCGTGGCGATCACCCGGTGCGTCAGTTTGGTCCGCTTCTCGTCGGAGGTCAGGTAGAAGCCGTGCGTGCCGTCGACGCCCTCGTTTTGAAAGCGCCACACGATCCGGTCTTCCGGTACCGCCTCTTCCAGGACGGCATGGACGCCACTGTGCCATTCCTCGGTTCGGCCCGGGGTCAGGGGACCGGGGCTGCGCATAAAGGGTTGCGAGGCGAAGGGCCAGATGGCGTCGCCCGAGGTTCCCATTTCGGTGAGGAGCTGATACATGCGGCGGCGAGTACCGGAGAAGCTTCGCTCGTGAACCACGTCGATCGGGATAGGCATGGGGGGAGGTTCGCTTGCTTCGCCCGTTCTCATCCGCTCGCGGGCTCGAGTGCCTCCGGAGCNNGTCGCGACCAGGGGCAGGGCGAGCAGCGTGAGGAGCGCTCCGGCCCGGGCTGCGAGCGCGTACGGCACGGCCCACACCAGGTACCACGGGAAGAGAATCGGCGCTAGCGCCGGATAGAGCCAGCCGCCGAAAGCCGGATAGCGCCCCTTGAGCAGCACGTAGGCCGTGACGAACACCGGCGTGAGCGCCATGACGATCTTGCTCGCCTGCAAGACGGGGTCCATGTCGATGCCCCGCTGCGCCGTGGTCGTCAAGAGCGCGTCGAGGTACGGTTTGCCACCGAACACGGCCGAGATCGCGACGCACACGGCCACAGCGCTTCCGGCAGAGAGCAGCGCGCGACGCCGGCCCTCGCGGCCGAACGCGACCACACCCAAGAGGAGAAACGGCAGCTTTACCAGGCCCGCTGCGGCGATCGCAGCGATCGCCCAACCCGTGTGCCGGCGCGCGACGAGCGCCACGCCGCCGGCAACGAGCGTGACGGCCATCAGGTCGTTGTGCGCGTTGACCACGAACTGCAACCAGAGCATGGGATTGAGCAGCACGGCCGCGGTCAACGCCCGCGATCGCGCGAGGCTCCACACGAGGCCGGCGAGCGCGAGTAGCAGCGTCGCGCCGAACGCGCGGAGCACGAAGAGCTTTGCGGCGAACGTGCCGCCGAGGCTGACGAGCGCCGCGTTCAGCCCGATCCAGAGCGGTCCGTACACCGTCGGCCGCAGCGGGTACGACGCGAAAAACCGCGCGTATTCGCCGGTGAAGAAATGTGCCGGCCGCTCGAAGGGGTGCGCGCCGAGCAAACCGAGGCCCACGTAGCCGAACATGTCCGAAGAACCGATCGCCGGTGCGAACAGCGCGAACGCGCCGAGTGCTCCCGCCGCGCAAAGTACGAGCGCCCAAGCCGCATCTCGATCCGCACGCGAGCGTTCCGGCACGAAGGCGGCGACCACCGCCGTCAGTCCGAGGCTCTGCACCAGCACGAACGCGAGGGCCGCGAACGAGATTTGCGGGTGCGCGCCGCCGAATGGAGCCGCGTCATCGACGAGCGCGTACGGCAGCGTGGAGAACCAGCCAGGCCGCACGCCGTCGTGTCCGGCCTGATACGCGAGGAGCGCGAGTTGCGCCGCGAAGCCTGCCACGAGCAGCACACCCCCGAGCGCCACCGCAGCCTTCGGCACGCGCGCCGCGCCGCGTTCGAACCAGGCGGGGAGACGCCGCTCGATCGCTTCCCAGCGTCGGAATATCTCCATGCGCGGCCGTTACGGCTTCAATGCAGCCGACGCCACGATTCCGGAGGGGTCGCGAAGCGACACGCGCTGCGCTTTGCCGGGCTGGGCCACCAACAGCGAGGCAACGTCGCCGCGCTGAACCGGGGGACCCAGATCTTGCTCCTTGCCGCCGCGGGTGAGGCCGACGTGCAAGCGGTCCGCATTACCCTCGATGAGCACGTAGGCCCAACTCCCGTCTCGAGCATAGAGCAACTTGGCCTTGGGCGCGAGATCGGATTGCGGCGTCAGCTCGAGGACGACAAAAGGCATTCGCGCCATCAGTCGCAGCGCGGTCTCATCGCCGCGCAACGCGATGTCGTCGCCGCGTAAAGCGGCTTCGAATTCAACGATTCGGAACCCCGCGAACGCCAGGCCGACGATTGCGGCCACGAGCGCCAACGCCGCAACGTACGAGCGCAACTGCAGGCGCGCACTCCGGCGGCGCTCGGCTTCCCAGCGCGCCGTCATGCGTTGCGCGGGCCCGGCACTCACGTCTTCGCCGAGGCCGAGCGGCGCCTGCGGTAAGGCGGCGCGCGCGCTCGCAACCATGCGCGGCACGTCGTTCAGACGCGCGAAGAGTTCGGCCGACGGCTCCGTCCAGGGCAGTGCCGACGCCATATGCGCGACGCTCTCCTCGGCCTGGCCGACGCGGCGCAGACACTCCGGACAGCCCACGATGTGCCGTTCCAACATCGCCCGCTCCTCCGGGTCGAGCAATCCGAGCGCGTGCAGTTCCGCGGCGTCGCCGGCGTGACTCACGATTTGAGCGCTCGAGCGAACTCGCCGGTGAACTTGACCAAGGCCGCCGTCACGCGATTCTTCACCGTGCCCGGCGAGGATTGCGTCTCTTCCGCGATCTGCACCAGGGAGCGGTTCTTGTAGTACGCGCGCAACAGTGCGTCGCGCTGCTCGTCGGGCAACGCCGCGATCGCATCGCGCACCTGCGCCGCGTCGACGGGATCGAGCAGCCGAATCTCCGTGGCCGGAAGTTCGAGGCCGTGCGACTTCAGTTCGCTTGCCGCGCGCAGGTTGGCTCCGCGCAATTGATCGAGCGCCTCGTTGCGCACGCACACGAGCAAAAACGCGCGAAGCGAACCACGCTCGGGCAAGTACGCCCCGGGGCTGCGCCACAGGCGCAAGAGCGCGTCGTGCACGCAATCTTCGGCCCAGGCGCGGTCGCGCAGCACGTGGTGTGCGATGGAACACATCTCGACGGCGTAGGCTTCGCAGAGCCCAACGAACGCGTCGGTCCGGCGCGCAACGAAACCCTCGACCAGCGATCGATCGTCCAGGCTCGGTCGGGCCCCGGCTTCCATCAGGCCCATGGCAATGCTTCAGTACCCAAGCTTCGCGGGCCCGAGACCGGGAACGCCAAAGCAAGCCCCACGAGAAGCGATGCGGTGAGAAATACCGCAAGCCTCGGGCGACGGCTCTGTGGGCTCAGAGAGCCCTGCATCCTTGCAGCGGAGCCTTCCACCCTTACAACATCGACCGCACGATGCGGCGGCGTTAGCGAGCCGCCGGCAGCGGCGCTAGCGAACGGCCCGCAGCGTCGGGCGCGGGAGTGCGGACCAGACCACCCAGGCCAGAGCGCCCAGCGGAATCACCAGGGTGAAGCCGTGGAAACCGTAGAGGCCGTCGCCGAGCACGCCCAGCACCGGCAGCGCGAGCGCGGTCGCGAGCGCACCCCTGCGCGCGGCGAGCGCATACGGCAGCGCCCAGGCCAGGTACCAGGGAAAAAAGATGGGCGCGATCGCGGGATATACGAAGCCCCCGAACCCCGGAAACCGTCCGCGCAACAACACGAACGCCGTGAGCACCACGCTGCAGAGTGCGATCGCGAGTTTGAGGTCCTTAAAGAGCGGCGAGGTATCGGCGGTGAGTTGCCCGGTGACGAGCAAGGCATCGACGTACGCCTTGCCACCGAACACCGCCGAGCATACCAGACACAGCACGATCGCCGACAGCGCATAGGCCACGGCCCGGCGCGGACCTTCGCGCGCAAAGACGACTGCACCGACGAGCAGCAGCGGAAACTTCACCAAGCCTGCAGCGGCCACCACCGGCACGGCGATCGCGGCTCGTCCTCGGCTTGTCAGGGCGACCGCACCCACGAGCAAGACGATGCCGAGAATATCGTTGTGCGCGTTGGTCACGAATTGATACCAGAGAAATGGGTTGAGCAGCACGGCGGCGGTCAGCGGGGACGACTTCGTCACGCGGTGCACGAGTGCGCTCAACACCGCGAACGAGAGAAAGCCCTCGACGCGCAGCAGCATGACCTTCGCGAAAAAACTCGATCCGGGCGCGACGACGGCGGCGTTCACCGCCGTCCAGAGCGGTCCGTATATCGTCGGCGCAACCGGCCGCGCGTCGAAGAAATGCGCAAATTCGCCGCTGAAGAAATGCTCGGGACGATCGAACGGATGCGGACCGAGCATGCCGAGACCCACGTATCCGAAGATGTCGGAAGACGAGACGGCAGGCGACCACAGCGCGAGCAGCCCGAGCACGCCGGCGACGTACGGCGTCAGCGTGCGCGCCAGGCGTCGCGCCGGGTCATTCGCGATCTCGTCGTGCTGCAGCAATGCGGCCACGAAGCCGGCGAGCGCCGCCGTTTGTACGATCGCCAGGATCAGCGCGCCGAGTGAGAACGCCGGGTGCAACGGACCGAGTTGCACGCCCGGATACGCTACGAGCAGCGGAGCGTAGCCCACCCAATCGGGTCGCGGCCCGTCGTGGCCGCTCTGATATTGCAAGAGGAGCAACTGCCCCGCAAAGGCGATGGGCAATGCGAGCGCCGACACGCCGACTGCCAAACGCGAGATGCGCGGCCTGTTGCCGCGCAGCGCGCGCAATCCGCGGCCGGCCATCTCCCATGCGGTGAGGATGAGCGCTGCCAGCAAGAGCGGGCTCAGCGGACTGACGTACCCCGACGGCATCAGGAGGGCTCGGGAAGCCTTATAGCAGACCGCCGGGTAGCTGCGAAGAATCGACCTCGGGCGGCGGTGCGATGTCGACGGGGCGCGCGGCTCCGGGGCCGACCGTTATTTCGAGGGAGCCGTCTCGCGTGCGCATCACGCTCTCCCCTTGGCCCAAGTCGAGACGTTGTCCCGGGCGCAGCGGCCCCTCTGNNGTACCGTGCGCGCGATGATGCACGTGCTCTTGACCGGCCGCGCGTGGATGACGGTGCGCGCGATGCGCCGGCGCGCCCGAAGCCTGCGGGTCGGGAACCGCTCCGTCGCCGGCCGGCTGCGGCGCGAAGGCCACGCCGCCCGCGCCGCCGTCGCCCGGTGCTCCACCGTCGCCGGGCGTCCCCGCCTGAAGCTGCGCCGGCTCGAATCCAGGCGGCGCGCCGCCGCCCGGGCCGCCGCCCGGCGCCACGAGACCCGCGAGCATCTGTCCGAGTTGCTCGAACGCGGCGCGCAAGAAGTCGCCGAACACCGCGAGCATGCCCTGCATGGGCGAGCCCGGAATCGCACCCGCGCCGTCGGCAATCTGTGCGACGGGCGGCGCGATCGAATCCGCATCCCCGGCCGCTGCGCCGGACGACGCGCTCGACTGGGACGGACCGGCCGCCGCCGGACCGGACGGCGTCAGCCCGGCGTAAGGCTCGCGCGCCGCCGAAGGCGCGCTGGGCGAAGCATACATGTCGACTACTCCTCTCGGGCGATGGACTCTCTGTGTCTCTTCCATCACGCGCGACGGCGCGGTCGTCTAGTGCGCGCTCAGATCTCCCACTCCCACGAGTTCCAGAACGGCGTCACCGCGTGCGCGGGCTTGTAGTTCTTGAGGTCGGTGTTTTCGACGGTAATGCGGCGCACGTACCAACTTATGACGAGAGGCACTTGGTCGGCCATGATCGCCTGCACGCGATCGTAGGCCTTCTTGCGCACGGCGCGGTCGTTGCTGGCCAACGCGACGCGTTCGGCCGCGTCGAGCGTCTTGTTGCAGAAATGGTACACGTTTTGGCCATTCGGCGGAAACTGATCGCACATGATCAAGGTCGAGTCGTCGGGATCCGTGCCGCCTACCCACGAGAAGAACGCCGCATCGAACTTGCCCGTCTGCACGATGCCGCCCGCACCGTACGATGCGAAGAATAGCGAGGTGGTGTAGTTCTTCACCTCGGCCTCGACGCCGACGTCTTTCCAATAGCGTTGGGCCTGTACGGCGACCGCGGTGCCGTTGGCCGAACCGCTCACGCCCGCGAGCGTGATCGACAGACGCGTGCCGTTCTTGGTGCGTATACCGTCAGCCCCCGGCTTCCAGCCGGCTGCGTCCAGCAGTTGCCTCGCTTTGGCGGGATCGTAGTTGTAGTGCGTGACGTTCGGATTGTAGGCCCACGAAAACGAAGGTTGGTCGGTATAGCCGGGTACGTTCACGCCGTGCGACACGCGTTCGATGATGCCGGGCGAATCGAGGGCGTACCACAGCGCCTTGCGGACGCTGACGTCGGCCAGGAGCGGCGAGCTCGTGTTGAGCGCGAGTTGGCCGAACTGGTTGAAATCGGTCAGCGTGGCCCGCGTGCCGGGCACGCTCTTGAGCTGTTGCCAATTTGCCGCGGAACCGTTGTATTCGAGGTCGATCTCGTGCGATTGAATGAGCGTCACGATCGTATTTTCATTGGGCACCGGATCGTACTCGATGCGCTTGAGCTTCGGCGCGCCGCGCCAATAGTGCGGGTTAGCCTCGAACACGATCTTCGACCCGCGCTGCCAGCGTTGCACGCTAAAGGGGCCCGTACCGATCGGTTGCGAATTGTACGGCACCTGATTGATATTCGGGTACTTGGCCAGAATGTGCGCCGGCAGCACCGGGAACGGCGTTCCGGATTGGTTGAAGAACGTGGCCACGAAGGGCGCCCAACTCTGCTTGAGATGGACGCGGATGGTAAACGGATCGACCTGGTCGATCGCGGTGACTAAGTCGAAGCCCACCGTCGAGGGGATGTTATTGGACTTGTTCATGATCGCGTGCCAGGTGAAGATCACGTCGCGCGCGTCGAAGGGCGCGCCGTCGTGCCACGTCACGCCGCGTCGCAGATGGTAGGTAATGGTGCGGCCGTCTTTGGAGATGCCGCCGTTTTGCAGGGTGGGCAGCTCCGTCGCCAATTCGGGCACGTACTGATTCTGGTCGCTCCAGTTGAAAAAGAACCCGCCCCAGAGCATGGCCAAGTCGGAGTCGATCTGCTGGTTACCGACTTCGGGATCGAGCGTATCGGGCTCTTGTAGATTGCCGATGCGTAACACGCCGTGCTGCGTCCACGGATTACCCCCGCCCGCCGCACCGCCTGCCTCGGAGCTCGTGCCGACTTTCGAGCAGCCTGCGAGTCCGCAAACGCCGGCCAGCGCGAGCGCAGCGATACGCCCGAGAAGCTTCACAGCTTGACCATTACCTTCGTCGAGCTGCGTTCGTCCATCGCTTGATAGCCGCGCGGGACGCCGTCGAGATCGACCGAGAGATCGAGCACGGGGCCGGGGTCGAGCTTGCCCGCCAACACGTCGGCCAGCAACTCGGGGATGTATTTGCGCACGGGCGCGACGCCGCCGCGCAGGGTGATGTTGTGCGAGAACATACGGCCCAGGTTGATGCCCGCCGCCGCGCCGTAGGGCACGCCGACGTAGCCGACGATTCCGCACATGGNNGTCGCGCCGAAGCTGCGCGCCAGCGCGACGCGCGCTTCGTGCCGGCCGAACATGATGATGCGCTCCGCGCCCAAGCGCCTGGCCGCGAGCACGCCGCACAAACCGACCGCGCCGTCGCCCATCACGGCGACGGTCGAACCGGG
>PLFC01000002.1 GCA_003136655.1 Vulcanimicrobiota bacterium | reverse complement strand
AGCCAACCTTCAGCGTAACGTTATCAACCGCGCGAAAGGGTCGGAATTGCTTGGTCAGTCCGTGCGCGTCGATCGCCAGCGCGCCGCCTTCGGCGCGCGGATGTGCCGTCACGGGAAGCGGCCTATAGGGCGCGGCGGAGCCGAGTTCCCGCAAACGCGCGACGAAAACGTTTTCGAGCGTCGGCGCTTCGGCGTCGATGGATGTCACGCTGACGGCCGCTGCCGCGAGCGCAGCCCTGACTACCCGTTCGCCATCTCGCGCGTCGTCAACGAGCACATCGACGCGGTCGCCGTAAGATTGCACGTCAATGTTCCCGTCCTGCGCTTCCTCCAGCGCCCGTTCGGTGGCCGCGATGTCAGAAGCGCGAATCTCGAGTCGCCGGCAGTTCAGGCGGGCTTCGAGTTCCGCTGGAGTACCAAGGTCGCGGATCGTGCCGTCGTAAAGCAGCGCGACGCGATGACAGCGCTCGGCTTCGTCGAGATATGGCGTCGCGACAACGATCGTAACGGCGGTCGCCGCAAGCCGCGCGAGCACGCTCCAGAACTCCCGCCGCGAGAGCGGGTCAACCCCAACCGTGGGTTCGTCCAACAAGAGAATGCGCGGTTCGCTGATCAGCGCGCAGCACAATGCGAGCTTGTGCTTCATCCCTCCCGAGAGTTGGCCGGCAAGACGGCCGCCGATCCCGGCGAGATCCATCAAAGCGAGATAACGTTGACTGCGTTCGGCGAACGCGTCGGCAGGGACGTCGCGCAAACCGGCGATGTAACGGAGGTTTTCGTTGACGCTTAGGTCGTCGAAGAGCGAGAACTGCTGGGTGAGGTAGCCCACGTTAGTGCGCGCCATGCGCGGGCGCTCACCGAGAAGCGTGATGTCTCCGGCGGTCGCGTCAAGGATGCCGGCAAGCACGTTGAATGTCGTCGTTTTTCCCGCGCCGTCGGGGCCGATGAGTCCGAAGATCTCGCCGCGTCGCACCTCGAAATCGATGCCTCGTACGGCCTTGACGCTGCCGTAGTCTTTGGTGAGGCCGCGCACGTGCACGTCGATCGGCGAACCCTCGATTACGGCCTCCCGACGTCGATGAGCGCATCGGCAGGCATGCCCGGCTTCGCGTAACCGCGCGGGGCGCGGANNAAGTAGACGTTCTCCGGCGTGAAGGAGGCTTGTGCATCGATTTCCCCGACGCGGGCATCCAGCGCATGCTTCGGATTGGAATCGAGCAGGACGTGCGCCGCCTGACCGATGCGAATGCGCCCGACGTCACCCTCAGGAACGTACCCGCGCAAGTACACATGATCGAGGTCGACGATCGACAGGAGTGTCCGCCCCGGCGCGACGACGTCGCCCGGCTCGACGGCGCGAGCAATGACCGTGCCGTCACTCGAAGCGTGTACCGTGAGGTCGCTCAGCGAGGCTTGGGCTGCCCGCTGCATCGCGCGCGCCTGACCCGCGTCGGCATTCGCGGCGGCGATCTGCGCCTGCGCCTCGTGTTGCTGACGCTCGAGCGTCACGACTTGCGCCGCATGAATGGGCGTGTTGTAGGACGTGCTCTGCGCGATGTTTAGTGCACCGACCGCAGCCGTGGCGTTCCGCCGCGCGGCCGTCAACGCGTCACGTTGCTGGGCGACGGCGTCGGCTGCCGTGCGGTACGCCGTATCGGCTTGTTGCGCGCGCTGCACGGAGATGTCGCCGGTACGGCTCAACGCGTCATAGCGCACTTGATCGGCGCTCGCGAACGCTACGGTGGCCTGCGCTTGTTGGACTACAGCCGAGGCTTGCGCGACCTGCGCCCGTGCGGCGGTAGCGCTCGCGATTGCCTGCGCTATGCGGCCACTCGTATCGGCTGTTGCTTGTTCGCCGCCGAGCGCGGTTTCGTGGATTTGACTCGCCAATACGGCCAGTGTCGCTTGCGCCTGGCGCGCACGATCCTCTGCTGCTTCTACTGCCGCTGCGGCTGCGGCAGCCTGGGCACGCGCCTGCGCATCATCGAGTTGGACGAGAACCTGGCCGGTGCGAACCATCGCGCCTTCTCGCACAGCAACCCACGTTACGCGACCCCCGACCTTTGCACCAAGATCACTTTGGTACCCTTCGAGCCTTCCGCCCACCGCGNNGCCAAAGCGCGTGCACGACGAAGACCGTGACGAACCCGATCACAACCAAAACTGCCGCCCCGGCGAGCACAACACGCCAGGGGAACCGCCGCGGCGGAGCCGCCGCCGGTGTTCCGGTCGAAGGCGGCGCCGGCGCGGCTGGGGCGGGCGCTGCTACAGCCGGCGTCGGCGGGCTTGGGGTATCGACGCGCGTAGACATTAGGGCAACCCGGAAGCGGAAAGCTGCCGGGAGGCGCGTACACCGTCAACCGGCGATCCGAAGAGAACCGCGCACGTGTGAGCGGCAACCATGAGGTTCTCGTTCGCGGGAATCACACGCGCGATGACGCGCGCGCCGTCGACGGAGATAATGGGCGAGCTGTTGGCGTTGCTNNCACCGGTGCGGCATTTTCGCCGATACCGCCGGTAAACACGAGCGTGTCCAGTCCACCTAGAGCTGCCGCAAGCGCACCGATGTTCTTCTTCACCTCGTACACGAACATCTCGACCGCCTCTGCCGCATCGGACGAGTCCAGACGGCGTTCTAACAGCGTCCGCATATCCGCGCTTTGTTGTGACACGCCAAGCAACCCACTGTGTTGGGTAATGAGGTCGTCCAATTCGTCGAACGTGTAGCGCCCATTACGCAAGAGGTAGAGCAGTATGCCGGGATCGAGGTCGCCAGGACGCGTGCCCATCATGATTGCCCCCAGGGGACTGAATCCCATTGTCGTGTCGATCGGCCGGCCGTTCACCATTGCGGCGAGGCTTGCGCCGTTGCCCAGATGCGCAACGATCATCCTGCCGCGCGTTCCGTCCTCACCAAGCCCACATACGATCGACTCGTACGAGAGGCCGTGGTATCCGTACCGCTGCACGCCCTCCGACCACAGTGCCCGCGGTAGTGGTAGACGCTGCGCAACCATCGGCATTTTGCGATGGAAGGCCGTATCGAAACAAACGGCTTGCGGAAGCTCTGGAGACGAAGCCTGGATGGCACGGATTGCCGCAAGCGCGTCGGGCAAGTGGAGCGGATCGAACCGTACTAACGCCTCCAGGGTCGTCATTAGCTCGCCGGTGACGCGCTCTGGCAACTCGTGTGCGATCCCACCGAAGACCACCCGGTGTCCCACCCCATCGATGCGGACACCCAGCTCCTTCACCGCTCCCAGCAGTGCGGCNNCGTATTTCGGACAATGCGGGATCCCGGCAGTCGCGCATCCAGAGCGTGACGTCAGCTGCTCCGATGGCGTCGACTCCGCCTTCGATGAGCTGCTCCTCCTCGTGGCCATGTGCTAACTCGTGCACGGCGATTTTGAGCGATGAGGAACCACGATCGATACTAAGAATGCGCCGGCACTCGCGGACTTGAGTTACGAGGGCCATCGTTACTCGAACTCCCGCGTCGGCAATTGATTTGGGAGTGTAATGCGTNNNTCAAGATCGAGAATCGCAATGCCCATGCAATAGCGGATTTGCCCGTTCAGGACTGAGACCGCGTGATACGGTAACACCCACCCATACGGCAGTCGAACGGGAGGTGCACCGGCGCCGATTTTTTGGACTTCCCAGGGCTCTACGGACGCCATCACTCGCTCGTGTCGCCGGACGCGTGTCAACTTTGCGATGTCCGCAAGGACAGCATCGATTGGGACGTACGAGATCCAAATGCGTTCGAGCATTTCTTC
>PLFC01000061.1 GCA_003136655.1 Vulcanimicrobiota bacterium | reverse complement strand
CGTCGCCGGTCATGGCGACGAGCCGGCCTTCGCTCTGCTCGCGCCGGATCAGCGCCATCTTGGTCTCGGGTGTGGCCTCGGCCAGAAAGTCGTCGACGCCGGCTTCGCGGGCGATGGCGCTCGCGGTCAACGGGTTATCGCCCGTGATCATGACCGTGCGAATGCCCATCGCGCGCAGCCGGTCGAAGCGTTCGCGCATGCTCGGCTTGAGGATGTCGCGCAGATACACGACGCCCAAGAGACGGCCGCTTTCGGCCAGCAGCAGCGGCGTGCCGCCGGCCCGCGCGATGCGCTCGACCTCGGCGTCGAGGCTCTTGTCGGCAACGGCGCCGGGCTGTTCCGCGACCCATGCACGCACGGAGTCGGGCGCGCCCTTGCGCAGTTGCCGGCCGCCGGCCAGATCCACGCCCGACATGCGCGTGTACGCGCTGAAGGGCACGATCGTCGCGTCGGCCGGTAAGGCTCGATCCTTCTCCGGGTCGACGCCGATGCGCGATGCGGCCAGCACCACGATCGAGCGGCCCTCGGGCGTTTCATCGGCCAGCGAGGCGAGATACGCAGCGCGATACGCGGCCGTCTCGTCGACGCCCGGCGCGAAGACGATCTCGGTCGCTTGCCGATTGCCCAGCGTGATCGTGCCGGTCTTGTCGAGCAGGAGCGTATCCACGTCGCCCGCGGCCTCGACGGCCCGGCCCGACATGGCCAGCACGTTGCGCTGCAACACGCGATCCATGCCCGCGATGCCGATGGCGCTGAGCAAACCGCCGATCGTCGTCGGAATCANNTAGATCGAGAACGGCGCGAGGGTTGCGACCGCCACGATGAAGATGATCGTCAAGCCCGAGAGCAGGATCGAGAGCGCGATCTCGTTGGGCGTCTTCTGGCGCTGCGCGCCTTCGACGAGCGAGATCATGCGGTCGAGAAACGTCTCGCCCGGATCCGCGCCCACGACGAACACGATGCGATCCGAGAGCACGCGGGTGCCGCCGGTAACCGACGAGCGATCGCCGCCGGCTTCGCGGATGACGGGCGCGGATTCGCCGGTGATCGCCGACTCGTCGACGGTCGCCGCACCTTCGACGATCTCGCCGTCGGTCGCGATCAGTTCGCCCGCTTCGACGACGATGCGGTCGCCCCGGCGCAGTGCGGTCGAGGGCACCGTTTCTTCGACGCCCGCAGCCGTCAGCCGGCGTGCGGAGGTGTCGCTCTTGGTGCGCCGCAGAAAGTCGGCCTGGGCCTTGCCGCGGCCTTCGGCCAACGCCTCGGCGAAGTTGGCGAANNAGCACCGTGAACCACAGCCACGCCGCGATCGCGAGGTCGAAGGGCGCGTGCCCGTTGCTCAGATCCCGAATGGCCCACAGCGAACACACGAGCGCGCCGGCCTCGACGATGAACATGACCGGATTGCGCGCCTGCACGCGTGGATCGAGCTTGACGAATGAGTCGCGAATCGCCGGAACCAGCAATTCCCGGTCGAGGAGCGAACGTGAACGCGCCGCCATCAGTACGTCTTCCCTTGCAGCGTGAGGAGGTGTTCGACCACCGGTCCGAGCGCGTCGGCCGGAAAGAACGTCAGCGCGCCGACGATCACGATCACGCCGAGCAACAGCATCACGAAGATCGGCGAGGTGGTGCCGAACGTGCCTGCGGTGGCCGGCAACGATTGCTTTGCGGCCAGCGAGCCGGCCAGCGCCAACACTGGAATGACGATGGCCAACCGCCCGAAGAGCATCGACACGCCCATCGAGACGTTCCACCACGTATTCGATCCCAGACCCGCGAAGGCCGAGCCGTTATTGTTCACGCCCGAGGTGTAGGCGTAGAGGATCTCGCTGAAGCCGTGCGGCCCGCTATTGCCGAGCGTCGCCGTGCCGGCCGGCAGCACCGAGGCCAGCGCCGCGGGCACGAGCGCGAACACCGGCACCACCAGCGCCGCGAGGATCGCGAATTGCACTTCGCGGCGTTCGATCTTCTTGCCCAAGTATTCGGGCGTGCGGCCGACCATCAGGCCCGCGATGAAGACGGTCAGCACCACGAACACGATCATGCCGTACAAACCCGAGCCGACGCCGCCGAAGACGACCTCGCCGAGCTGCATGTCGATCAGCGGAATCAGGCCGCCGAGCGCCGTGAACGAATCGTGCATCGCGTTGACCGCGCCGCACGACGTGTCGGTGGTCATCACCGCGAAGAGCGTCGAAGCGGCGATGCCGAAACGCGTCTCCTTGCCCTCGAAGTTGCCGCCATTCACCCCGAGCGCGTGGATCAGCGGATTGCCCGCCGCCTCCGCCGCATACGCGCCCACGAAGCCCGCCACGAAGAGCGTGCTCATCGCGGCAAAGAGCACCCAGCCTTGACGCTGGTCGCGCAGGTACTTGCCCAGCGTGTACGTCAGCGCCGCGCCCAGCGCGAAGATGCAGATCAACTCGAGCACGTTGCTGAAGCCGGTCGGGTTCTCTTGCGGCGCGGCGGAGTTGGCGTTGAGGAAGCCGCCGCCGTTGGTGCCCAGTTCCTTGATGATCTCCTGCGACGCGATCGGCCCTTGCGGCAGCGATTGCTTCGCGCCTTCGAGCGTCGTCGCAGTCGGGTACGCGTTGAAGTTTTGCGGCACGCCCTGCCAGCAGAGCACGAGCGCACCAAGCAGACAAATGGGCAAGAAGACGTAGAGATTGGCCCGCGTCAGGTCGACCCAGAAGTTGCCGATCGTGGCGGAATTGCGGCGCGCGAGCGCGCGGATCACCGCAATCGCAATGGCCAAGCCGGTCGCCGCCGAGACGAAGTTGTGCCAAGCCAGGCCCGCCATCTGCGAGAGATAGCTCAGCGCCGACTCGCCGCTGTAGAATTGCCAATTCGTATTGGTCATGAACGAGATGGCCGTGTTCCAGGCCAGGTCGGGCGTGAAACCGGCGAAACCTTGCGGGTTGAGCGGCAAGAATTGCTGCACGCGCAGCAACACGTACAGGTAGACGAAGCTGATCAGGCTGAACGCCAGCACGGCAAAGGCGTACGCCTTCCACGACATCTCGCGCGCCGGGTCGATGCGGCAGAGCCGGTAGAGCGCGCGTTCGAGCGGTCCGAGCACGGGCGTCAACCACACGCGCTCGCCCTCGAACACGTGCGCCAGGTACGTGCCGAGGGGCTTGACGAGCAGGCAAACCACGCCGAAAACGACGGCGGCCTGGAGCCATCCGATGAGATTCATCGGGGCGAACTAAAATCGTTCGGGGCGCAGCATCGCGTACGTTACGTACGCGAGCGCCGCCACCGAGAGCACGAGGCCGATGCCGAGATCGAAACTCACAGCCGCTCGCAACCGATCGCGTACCGGTCGAGCAACCAGAAACACAGGAGCGAGAGCGCGACTAACGCGGCCTCGAGAACGACGGCATTCATCCCGCCAATGCTAGCCCTGCGAGGGCGTGAGCGGGAGCCGCCGTTCGGCTGAACCGTTCGGCTTTAGACTACTTGCCCGCGCAGAAGGTGGTCAGCGCCTTGCGCACGTCGCTGTCGAAGTCGTCCTTCTGTCCGCGTGCGTAGGTTATGGTGACCACGCCCGCGCCGTCGGGCACGATCAGCCGGTTGACCGTGATCTGGTGCCCGTCGGGGCCGACCGTATATTCGACGACGTGCGAAGGGCGGCCCAGGCAATCTTGATCCTTGTCGATCGCCGGGCGGATCTTATTGTTGGAGAAGTTGGTCTTCACGGCCGCCAGAGAGTCGGCGAACGACGTGCCCGAATCCTGAATGACGGTCACCGTCTGCGGCGGATCGCCGCCGAGTTTCCACTGGTCGAACTGGACCTTACCGTCGGGCGAAGGCTGGCCGGAGTGGCTCCAGCCGTCCGGGCCGACGAAGGTCACCGCCGCCGAAGCGGCCGTTGCGAGGCTCAATGCCACCGACGCGGCCGCGATGGAAACGAGGGTCTTGAACGTCATTGTTGGCGGTGCTCCTAGGGATGCCTAAAGCGCCGCGTTGATGCGCGGCGGAAGGCGGCGGATTCTCCGCACTGCCCCGTCGAGGCCTGCCGAAGAAACCGCGGCTTTACGTTCCGGTGGGCGCGGGCGTGGCCGGGACATCGGCTTCGGGCGACGGCTTCGCGAGCGGTTTCGGACAGACCGAACGCAGCGCCGCCGACGCGGCGGGATCGGCCGCAGCACCGGAGGGACGCGTGTAGGCGAGCAGATAACGCTGCGCTCCGTTGTCGACGAAGAGAAACTCGCCGGCGAGCGGATGAGGGTTGCCGATCGCGTTGTCGACGAAGGCGAAAAGGTGGCCCTTGCCGATGCCCGCGCAGATCTCGACGTCGTCGTCCTGCGTTACTTGCCGGGCTGCAGGGTGAGCGCCGATGAAGAATTGGTCGCCCATCGCGTCAATGTGTGAGCGCAGATACTGGACGCGCAGGGCGTACGATTCCGTGTCGTCGTACGCGTAGATTTCGATACGCGCGCCGCTTTTGTCGGCGGGCGAAAACCGGCCGACGAGCGCCACGTTCGCCTTATCGTCGAGCCGGATCGGCTTGCTGTGCACGTGATCGTTGACCCATCCCGGCGGAGCCTCGAAGGTGAGGTCCGCGCGCGCGACGGCGCAGAGCGCGGCAACTCCGGCGATGCCGGCGCAGGCCGCGAGAACGGCCTTAGGCCGGAACACTGCCCAGCAGACCCAGTTCGCGGCCGACTTTTTCGAAGGCCGCGAGCGCGCGGTCGAGTTGCGCGGTGTCGAGGCCGGCGCTCATCTGCACGCGGATGCGCGCCGTGCCCTCGGGCACTACCGGGAAGCCGAAGCCCGTCACGAAGATGCCCTCGTCGAGAAGCCGGTTGCTGACCGCAATCGCAAAGGCCGTCTCGCCGACGATGATCGGCACGATCGCGCTCTCGCCCGGCAACGGCTTGAAGCCGAGCCGTTCCAGACCCGCGCGAAAATAGGCGACGTTGGCTCGCTGCTTGGCCAACAGTTCCGGCTTGCTTTCCAGCAGCTCCACCGCGCGCAGCGCCGACGCCGCGACGGTGGCCGGCAGCGCATTCGAAAACAACTGCGTGCGCGATTTCTGGATCAGGGTTTCGATCAGCGCCTTGCTGCCGGCAACGAAGCCGCCGGCGGCCCCGCCCAGGGCCTTGCCCAGCGTGCCGGTGAGCACGTCGATGCGGCCTTCCAAGCCGAAGTGCTCGATCGTGCCGCGGCCGGTGGGTCCCGTGACGCCCGTGCCGTGGCTATCGTCGACGATCGTGACCGCATGATAGCGCTCGGCCAGGGCCACGATCTCGGGCAGCTTGGCCAAGTCGCCTTCCATCGAAAACACGCCGTCGGTCACGATGAAGGGCGTGCCCACCGCCTCTTGCAAGCGCGCCTCGAGATCGGCCATGTCGCTGTGCTTGTAGCGCAGCTTCTTGGCGCCCGAGAGCCGGCAGCCGTCGATGATCGAGGCGTGATTGAGTTCGTCGGAAATCAAGGTGTTGCCCGCGGTCGCGATCGTGGGCAGCAAACCTTCGTTCGCAGCCCAGCACGACACGTAGCTCAGCGCCGCGTCGAAACGCAAGAACGCTGCCAGCTTCTCCTCGAGCCGCTGGTGGATGTCGAGCGTGCCGCAGATGAAACGCACCGAAGCCGTGCCCGCCCCGTACTTCTGCAGGCCCGCGATGCCCGCCGCCACGACCTCGGGATGATCGGCCAAGCCCAAATAGTTGTTGCTCGAGAGCACGATCACGTCGCCCGCTTCGCGCATGTGCACTTCGGCGGCCATCGGGCCGGTCAAGTGGCGCAGATGCTTATAGGTGCCTGCGGCCTCCAGCGCGTCGAGATCGCGGCGCAGCGCCGTGTCGAAGGTTTGGTTCATCGCTTTAGTTCTCCAGGCTCATGACGATTTTCGCGGCCTCGCCGGATTCCATCAAGGCGAAGGCATTCGCAAAGTCGTCCATCGGGACGACGTGGGTGATGATCGGACGCAGGTCGACGCGGCCGCTCTTGACGAGGGCCTGCGTTTGGTACCAGGTCTCGAACATCTTGCGCCCGTTGATGCCGAGCACGGTAAGGCCCTTGAAGATGATGCGTTCGGCGAGATTGATCTTGACCTCGTTCGAGGGGATGCCCAAGAGCGCGGCGCGGCCGCCGTTGCGCAGCATGTGCAAGCCGTTGTCGATCGCCGAACCGTTGCCCGACATCTCCAGCAACACGTCGGCGCCGTCGCCGTTGGTCAGGCGCTGGATCTCGCCGATCAGGTTGGGATCGGCGGCATGGAACACCGCATCCGCTCCGACGCGCTCGGCGAGTTCGAGCTTCTTGGGGTTCACGTCGATCGCGTAGACCGCCGCCGCGCCGGCCGCGCGCGCCACCGGAATGGCCATCAAGCCGATCGAGCCGACGCCCGTGATCACGACGCTCTTCGTGCTGACGCCCGCGGCCATCACCGTGTGCACCGCGTTGCCCAGCGGATCGAAGATGGCCGCGAAGTCGTCGGGGATCGCCTCGTCGAGCTTCCACACGTTGAGCGCCGGCATCTTGATGTACTCGGC
>PLFC01000008.1:26205-34132 GCA_003136655.1 Vulcanimicrobiota bacterium | reverse complement strand
CTACGGCGACACGGTGCTGGTCGCACTGGGTTCGATGCGCACGGTTGTGCCCAAGGCCCACGTGAGGCTCGTTCGCCGCGCTGCCGCGCGGCCCGACCCCGGCGGGCGCGCCCGCGCGGGTCAGACGGTGCTCGACGCCGCCGGCTCGGCGCGGCCCGAACTCGACGTGCGCGGCAAGCGTTTCGTGGAGGCGGAACCCGTCGTCGAGAAATGGCTCGACGAAGCGCAGATGCTGGGCAGCGCGTCGTTACGGTTGATTCACGGTAAGGGGACCGGCTTGCTCGGACGGGGACTACAGGAATACTTGCGCAACCACGCGGCGGTCAAGACCGTGCGCTACGGCAACGCTGAAGAAGGCGGTAGCGGCGTCAGCATCGTGGAACTCGCTTGACGCGCTTCTTCACGCGCGCGCTGTCGTGCGCGGCGGTCGCGCTGCTGCTGGCAGGGCCCGGTCCCGCGTCGGCCCAGAGCGCCAACGGGCCGACAAAAGACGTCGTGCCGCGCGGGCGCATCTCGCAATTGGTTTGGATGATGGGCAATTGGGATTGCCGCATCGTCGACCGCAACCAGCTCGACTATGCGATCAAGATGTGGCGGCGAGTGGCGCTCGGGCCGGGAGGATACGAGATTTTCGTCTTACAGGGCATGCCCGACTACGTCTCGCGCAGCAGGCTCGGCTTCAACGAGAAGACCCGGCAATGGTACGAGATCGACCGCGTGGGATCGGGCTTGAACAAACAGCAGGAAACGTTGACCGCACCGGCTTCCGCGCTGGGACCCAAGGGCATCACCTTGAGCGGTTCCGTGCCGGGCAAGAAGCAGTTTTCGCAGGTTCCCTTGCGCGGCGTCTACACGTGGGACGATCACGACGGGTTCGTGTTTCGCGCCCAACTGTTGCGCAAAGACCATACCTGGGTCACCTTCCAAAAACAGAGCTGCCGGCGCAGCCTCGACGCGCCCACCGCTGAGGCCACGCCGTGAGCGCGCAGAGCGTAACGGCGGCTGAACAGGTCGAGCGTCTGACCGAGGGCTGCGACCACGTCGAGACGCGCGCCGAACTGCAGCAGCGCATTGCCTCCGGCGAACGCTTGACGGTCAAGCTCGGCATCGATCCGACCGGTTCGTTTCTGCATCTCGGCCACGCGGTCGTGCTGCACAAGTTACAGCAGTTCGTCGAGTACGGGCACCGGGTGATCCTCTTGATCGGCGATTTTACCGCGCGCATCGGAGACCCGACCGGACGGAACGATTCCCGGCCTCGGTTGACCGATGAAGAGATTGCGGCCAACATGCGCGATTACCGCGAACAGGCCGGTACCGTGCTCGATCTCGAGCGCGTGGAAATCGCCTACAACTCGACGTGGCTCGCCGCGTTGACGATGCCCGAATTGATCGCGCTGATGGCCCAAACGACCGTCGCCCAGATGCTCGCGCGCAACGATTTCGCCCAACGCTACGCCTCGGGCACGCCGATCGCGTTGCACGAGTTTCTGTATCCGATCGCGCAGGCGTACGACTCGGTGGCGATGCGCGCCGGCGTCGAATTGGGCGGCTCGGATCAGCTCTTCAACCTGCTGCTGGGACGCGAGTATCAGGAGCGCTCCGGCCAGCCCCGGCAGATCTGCCTGACCACGCCGATCTTGGAAGGCACCGACGGCGTGGTACGCATGGGCAAGTCGCGGGGCAACTACATCGGCCTGACCGAAACGCCCGAGCAGCAGTTCGGGAAGTTGATGAGCATCCCCGACTCGATCGTGCCGCGCTACGCCCTGCTCGCCGCTTTCCGCGCGGAGCGCGAGGCGGAGGCGCTGGCCGCGGGTCTGCGCGACGCGTCGCTGCATCCGATGGCCGAGAAGAAGAAGTTGGCCGAAGAGATCGTGGCACGTTACCACGGGCACGATGCCGCGGCGCGCGCCCGCGAACACTTCGAAGCGACCGTGCAACGCGGCGAACTGCCCGCCAAAGCCTTGATGCCCAAGACGCCGATGGAGGCGTTCAAGACCATCGGTGAAGCGCTCGTGGCCGCCGGCTTCGCGCAGAGCAAACGCGACGCCGAACGCCTGGTGGCGCAGGGCGGGGTCAGGCTCGGCGATGCGGTGGTGAAGGATGCGCGGCAACCGTGGCCCGACGAAGACGACATCGTGCTCGCCGCGGGTAAACACCGCTTCAAGCGGTTCGTGCGCGAACTCACCAGCAGCCAGGAGACTTCATGAGTCAACATTCCAGCAATGCCGGACGGTCCGGCCGCCCGACGCTGAAACCGACGACCTATTCGGCGCAGGCGCCGCTCGCGGGCAAAACGCTGACTTGCAAACGCTGCGGCCGCACGCATCCGTATCCGCAAGCCGGCGGCGCGCCGGTGCGCTGTGAGTGCGGCTGGTGGTACGAAAACGTCGGCGGTCAGCTCAAGGACGAGTTCAAGCCGCGCCTGGGCATCTGAGCCTTCAGCCGCGCGCTTCGAGCTGCGCGATCAGGTCGGCGATCTCGCTGCCCGAGAGTTCGTAGCGTTCCTTGCAGAACTCGCAGATCGCTTCGGTGTGATCCTTGTCGCGCGACATCTTGTCGAGTTCGTCGCGGCCGAGCGCCATCAGCGCCAGCTTGACGCGATCGCGCGTGCAGCGGCAAGCGAATTCGACGGAGAACTCGCTGCGGAAGCGTAGTTCGAGTTCGCCCGCGAGGGAGCGGGCCAGATCCTCGGCCGTCGCGCCCGCATCGATCTGGGTCGTGACCGGCGCCATCAGCCGCGCCCGCTCTTCGAGCACCGCGATCGTGCGTTCGTCGGCGCCCGGCATCACCTGGGCGATCGCGCCGCCGGCCGCTTTGATGCCCGCGGGATTGGCCAGCACGCCGAGCGCCACGATCGACGGGATCTGTTCGGAGTTGGCGAGGTAGCTCGCGATGTCGTCGCCGATTTCGCCGCTGACCAGCGGCACGATGCCTCCGTAGGGCTGACCGACCTCGAACGAACGCGTCACGTGCAGCCGGCCCGCGCCGACGACGCCGCCGACGTCGAACTTGCCCAAGGCATTGAGCGGGATGTCCGCACTCGGATTCTTCGCGTAGCCGCGCGCGCCGAGCCGATCCGGCGCGAGCAGCGAAACGTCGGCGGCCATGCCGCCCAGCGGCCCGTCCGCGGCGACTTGGAGCGACACGCGCTCCTTGCCCTTGAGGCTCGCGCCGAGCAGTGCCGTACCCGTGACGAGCCGGCCGAGCGCGGCGCTCGCGGTGGGCGCCAGGTGGTGACGGAACTGGGTTTGGCGCACCAGTTCCGTCGTGATCCCCGCAACGATCGAGAAGCTGCCGTCGGCGGCGGTGGCGGTGACGATCCGGTCTGACACTCGTGCGCACTTTCCGAGGTCGGCCTCATTTCCTCCACGAAACTCGGCGAATGAACGTGCTCGTGATTCACGGCCCCAACCTCAATGCGTTGGGCTCGCGGGAGCCGCATATCTACGGCTCCCTGACGCTCGAGGAAATCGACGCTCGAATCGCCCGCGAGGCCCTCGGGCTCGGGATCCGGGTCACGTCCGTGCAGCACAGTTCCGAGGGCGCGATCGTCGACGAGTTTCACGCCGCCGTAGGGAGCTATGACGGGATCGTGCTCAACCCGGCGGCATACACCCACTATGCCTACGCACTGCGCGATGCCATCGCCGCGGTGGATTTGCCCACGGTCGAAGTCCACCTCAGCAACCCGCACGCCCGGGAGGAGTTCCGAGCGCGTAGCGTGGTCGCGGCGGTCTGCCGCGGCAGCATCGCCGGCTTTGGGGTCGAGTCCTACGTCTTGGCCCTGCGCGCGCTTGCGGCCCTGCACCGCGGGTGAGGCGCAAACCCGCGTCAGAACTAGATTTTTTCGCACTCGATGCCGCCGGGATGGAAGGAGCGACTACGGCGTCTGCCAAGTAGTCGGCCAGCGCCTTACTTTACGAGAGCGTGGTCCTCGCTCATTCGATTGGAGAACGAACTTTGACAAAGGCCGAACTAGTCGACTCACTCGCAGAGGAGACGGAACTCTCCAAGCGTCAGGTCGGAGAAGTCGTCGATCTGTTGCTCGACGAGATCAAGAGTGCGCTGGTCAAGGGCGACAAAGTCCAGCTTATCCCCTTCGGCAGCTTTGTGGTCCGCGAGCGCAAGAAGCGCGAGGGCCGCAATCCGAAGACGGGCGAAAAGTTGGTCATCGCCGCGCGCAAGGTCCCGGCATTCAGCGCCGGCAAAGGCTTGCGCGATGCGGTTGCCGGCACGAAGAAAAAGAGCGTGGCCGCGAAGAAGAGCCCCGCGAAAAAGACCGCTGCTAAGAAGAAGCGCTGACTTCGGCGCGTCGCAGCGAGCGATGAGAAGAAGCGCCGGACGACCGGCGCTTCTTTACGTTCGGAGGCTTCGCGCGCTCAGCGGTTGACGCCGGCCATCGCTTGTGCCGGATAACGTTCGCCCGAGGCGACGCCGAGCGGGAAGATGGCTTCGATCTCGGCGAGTTCCGCAGCGTCGAGCGCGACCTTCAGCGCGCCCACATTCTCCTCGAGATAGGCGCGGCGTTTGGTGCCGGGGATCGGCACGATGTCGTCGCCGCGCGACAACAGCCACGCCAGTGCGACTTGCGCGGGCGTGCAGTTCTTGGCTTTGGCCAAGCGCTCCACTTCGCGAACCAGATCGAGATTGCGCTGGAAATTTTCGCCTTGAAAGCGCGGTGAGAAGCGTCGGTAATCGTCGCTCGGAATATCCGCGGCGCTCGTGAAGCTGCCGCTGAGAAAACCCCGGCCGAGCGGACTGTAGGCGACGAAGGTGATGCCGAGTTCGCGCACGGTGGGCAGAATCTCGGCCTCGGGGTCGCGCGACCACAGCGAGTACTCGGTCTGCAGCGCGCTGATCGGGTGCACGGCGTGCGCGCGCCGGATCGTGGCGGCGCCGGCTTCCGATAATCCGAGATAGCGCACCTTGCCCGCCGCAACGAGTTCGGCCATCGCGCCGACGGTCTCCTCGATGGGCACGTTCGGATCGACGCGATGCTGGTAGTAGAGGTCGATCGTCTCGACGCCGAGCCTTCGGAGGCTGGCGTCGCAGGCGCTCTTCACGTACTCGGGCGTGCCTTTGACGCCGAGAAATTCGCCCTTCGGGCCGCGCACGTTACCGAACTTCGTGGCCAGCACGGCGCCTTTTCGTCGGCCCTGCAGGGCGCGCCCGACGAGTTCCTCGTTGGCGCCCGAGCCGTACATGTCGGCGGTGTCGAGGAAGTTGACGCCGAGGTCGAGCGCGCGGTGGATGGTGGCGATCGATTCGGCTTCGTCGGTTGCGCCGTAGAATTCGGACATGCCCATGCAGCCGAGTCCGAGGGCCGAGACGTCGAGATCGCTGTGACCGAGTTTGCGTTGTTGCATCACCGAGTAGTTGACGCGGTGGCGCGGCGCGTTCCTGGTCGCGCGGCTTGCGCTCGCTCGCCGTTCCGGGTCAGGTGCCTTTCTGGGCGCCGATGTAGCGAATCCATTTTAGGTAGAGCGCGGGCTTGGTGGCAACGCTGTTCGGGTCGCCGTAGACCACGTAGAATTCGTTCTTGGCGGCGAGGTAGTGGAAGGCCGCGGTCACGTTGCCCGCGTTGACCAGTGCGAAGGTCGGCGTGGAATAGGCGTTGGGCAGAGTGTTGCCCACGATCTTGCGCACGCCGACGTCGAACGAAGCGTCGCGGCTCAGTTGCCAGTCGAGGCTCGCACGCTCGAGCCACTGTTTTCCGCCCACTTCGCCGGGATGCGCGGTCAGGTAGTTGTCCTCGTCGGTTTCGAGTCGCAGCCGGAGCTTGCGCGCCACGGGCAAGGTGCTGACGTACGTCCACGCGTCGAGCGTGCCGTGATAGAACGGCCCGCCGCTGTATTGCACGTAACTGGGCGTGTTGGTCGCGAGGCGGTAGGCGAGCTGGAGCGAGTTGCCGTCGAAGGGCAAGAACTCGCCCTCGTTCGTGCGCGCCGCGCTGCTCGCGCCGCTGCCGACGATCGTGATCAGGTTCTTGAAGTCGACCTGCACGGTTTCGACGGCGTCGACTTGTCCGGGCTGACCCGCATTGTCGTGATACCAGGCATAGAACACTTGAGGCACGACGTCGTGGATCGGCGCTTGCGGCGAGAAATTGATCGTGCGCTTCGCGAAGAATTCGTAGCCGGTGATGTCGCTCTGCGCCACGTAGCTGTCCAGCGGATCGAACTGCGCGCCGATCGTCTGATAGTTGAGCACGGCGACCGTGGTGGCGCTGGCGTAGCCCAAACCCGACTCGGCATAGTTGGCCTGCCCGGGATCGTCGACGAGGCTGCCGCGCTCGAACGCCGCGTTGGCGTAGGCAAAGAAGTGCGTGTGCTGGTTCCCCACGCCGCCCGTGACCGCGGTCAGGGCATCGTGCACGCCGCCGTCCATATCGACTTGGACGTTCTGGAGGTTCGCGGCGTAGACCAGGTTTTGCGTTTCGACCTGGTAGTCGGCTGCGATGCCGCGGTCGTTGCGTCCGTCGCCCAGTGCGTCGAACGCGGCGAAGGTCATCGGTCCCTGCGTGCCCTCGACGGCGTAGCCGCTGCCGAAGGTCGGAATCGCGGGCGTGTAGAGGATCTGCGGACAGTTGGAACACGAGAGCGTGTGATTGAACGCCTGCGCGGCCTGCGTGAAGAACGGCCGGACTTCCTGATATTGGTAGGCGAAGGCGTTGGGCGCGATCGTCTGTTGGTCGACCTCGACGTTGGAGTAGTCGGGGTGCAGCGCGGCGACGAGCGACGCCGTCGGCGTGATCGGCACCGAGAGATCCGCGCCGATGCGCGAGGTGTTGCCGCCGTTGGCGGCGTTCGTCAGCTCGCCGAGCGCGTAGATCTGCGCGCGCGGCTTCGGACGGTTTGCGGCGGCGTGCGCGACGCCTATGCCGGTGAGCGTGCCGGCGAAGGCGGGATCGGCCGCATTCTGCTGGTTGGGCGAGAACGTCCAGACGGCGAGGCTATTGGCCGCAACGTTCTCGCGCGCGAATTGCGCGCGCCACGAGGTCGAGCCGCCGCTGCGAATCGCCGCGAACGGGATGCGCATGTTGACCACGTAACCGCCCGGCGTCGTTTTGCCGACGGCCGACCACTGCGGCGCGTAGGCGCTGTTTTCGCTCGACGTTTGGTAGCGCGTGCCTCGCGGGTTGGCTGCGAAGGAGTACGCGAAGCCCTGCGTGCCCTGCGGCCACAAGTACACGATCGTGTAGTCGTCGCTGAGCACGCTCGCGCCGTTGGTTTCTTGACCGGCAAGCACGTTCTCGCGCTGGCGCACGGTGAAGGTGACGTCGAGCGCGCTCGCATCCTGCGCGATGGAGACGGTGGCGGGCTCGTCGGCTGCGCGCCGATAGGTGAAGTCGGTCGCAAGCGTGATGTCCGCGGCGCCCTTCCACGAATCGTCGAGCACGCCCGTCACCGAGGGCGGGGCGGGTAACACGGGCACGGCGATCGTGGTAGGGTCCGCGGCGGCGGCCGGCAGACGGCAGCACAGAACTAGGCACGCGGCGAGGGCGGCCGCGAGCGCTCCGAGGCGTTGCATGTCGTAACCTTTGGGGAGAGGGTCGCCGGGTATACCCGCCGCCGGTTACGGATGTGTCGCCCGAAATCCGAAATATTTGCCCGGCCCGGCCGGGGATGGACTTGGACCCCGGGCTGCGAAGAGGCCTCAATCGGGCAGTAGCGCAGCTTGGTAGCGCACCTGCATGGGGTGTAGGGGGTCGCAGGTTCAAATCCTGTCTGCCCGACCAAATGAGAAACCCGCGAACCGTGAGGTGCGCGGGTTTCTCGTTTCTCGACCGCCCGAAATCCGGCTTGGGCGGGTGCGCTTACCGTTGGTGCGGGTGCTTCGCGCGTGCGCCGCCGCTTAGGCCGAACTGATACAGCACGCCCTCGCCCATCGCGAACACGCGGCCGTTGTCGACGGTCGGCAC
>PLFC01000008.1:0-26146 GCA_003136655.1 Vulcanimicrobiota bacterium | reverse complement strand
CCCGTCGTGAAGACGTATTCGTTGCCTTTCGAATCTTCCCAATACGCGGGCGACGACCACACGCCGCCCAGCGACAACTCGGCCAGCACGTTGTCGGGACCGCTCGGCGTGTAGCCGCCGAGGTGCGCGCGGTTCATCAGCGTCAAGATGCCGTCTTTGCCCTGCGCCACCGCGACCTGCAGCGGCGAGCCGTGCGGGTTGGGCAAGAGCATCGTGCCGCCCGAACCGAGATCGGCGTCGTACGCGTTGTCTTGCGAGACGGTGTACGGCGTAAAATAGTCGAGCTGAGCGAGTGCCGGCGAGAGGTGTACGACGCTATCGCCGAACGAGGTTTGGTTGTCGAACGTGCCGTTACCGACGGCGAAGAAGAGGGAACCGTCCGTATCGGCCGCGGGGCCGTTGCCGCCCATCCAGATCCCGCCGTAGAACGTGTCGCCTTCGCCGCGCGCCGGGGTCGAGTTGTAGATGGCGTTTTGGACGAGTGACTGAGCGTTGAACGAGAAGATCCAGCCGTGATAGCGCTTCGGGTGATAGTCGCAGATGCTGCCGAAGCCCACGTAGATGTTGCCGTTGGCCTCGGTCAGGGCGGGCCGCTGCGTATGCACGTTCGGATCGAATTCCTCGATGCCGTGCTTGGCCTTGACCGAGCCTTGGATTTCGACCGGCGTCTGCAGATCCGCGCCGCTCGCCAGCGAGAGCGCGTGCAGACGGTAGACCATCTTATGACGTTCGAGGGAAACCCCGACGACGTACACGGTGTCGCGCGTGCGATCGATGACCGGCGTCGAGACGATGCCGTAGGTCGGCGCGATGCCGCAGTTGGTGAACTTCGCCGTCACTTGCTTCGCGCCGGCCGGCAGCAGCGAGGTTTTCCACACGGTCTGGCCGCTATCTGCGTCGATGGCGTAGACCGTATCTTTCGTGGTCGCGACCACGACCAAGTCGTGCGTTCCGGATTGGGTCGCTTCGCCGTCGGCGACGAGCGGCTGGCCGAAGGTGACTGCGTCGAGTTGCACCGTAAAGTTCCGGCCGAAGTTCGAGGAGGCGACGTTGGCGGGCGTCAGCGTCGTTTCGTTCGACGTCCAGCCGCTGCGCAACGTGTCGCCGTGATAGGTGAGATTGTCGGCTGCGGCGGGCAGTGTCAACGCCGCCAGTGCGGCCGCACCGAAGCCGGCGAAGCGTGCGAGCTTCACTGCGCTCACCGGTCCGCCGGCCAAACGCCGCGGCGCAGCTCGTACCAGCTGCGGATCGCCTCGGCGTGATAGCGACCCGCGCGATCGAATTCGCCGCTGATCGCGATCGGGCGGTTCGGGTAGAGCACGCCCGTCGTTCCCGCGGCTTGCGCCGGTGCGATGTCGATCGAGACGCGGCTGCCGTCGCGGCGCGTGATCACGATCGAGTTCGCCCCGATTTGCGTGACGATGCCGTATACGACGTGCGTTGGGCCTGAAGATTCGGCGGATAGGGCGGGCGCCGCGCTGCCCAGCGCGGCCGCGGCGACCAGCGCCGGGACGAAACGGTGCATGCTCTCTCCTAGGGCCGGCGAGTGTCGCCGAGTTCTCCGCCCGCCCGTGCCCAGCCTCGCTCGCGGACGTGCACGAATGCGATGTTCGGGTCGTCAGGCAGCGCGCCGATGCGGCGCTCGACTCCGCGCGTGGGCACCCGGCCGGCATGAGACGCCTCGCGTGGCCCCGTACATCTTCCAGCGCATGCAATACGCCTATACGATGTATCGGGTCGGCAAGACCGTCGCGCCCAAACGCCAGATTCTCAAGGACATCTCGCTCAGCTTCTTTCCCGGCGCCAAGATCGGCGTGCTGGGCCTCAACGGCTCGGGCAAGTCGAGCCTGCTGCGCATTCTCGCCGGCGTCGACCCGGAGTTCGACGGCGAAGCCAAGCCCGCGCCGGGCCTGACGGTCGGCTACCTGCCTCAGGAACCGAAGCTCGATCCGGCCAAGACCGTACGCGAAACCGTCGAGGAGGGTTTAGGCGAGCTCCTCGCCGCGCGCAAGCGCCTCGACGAGGTGTATGCGGCGTACGGCGACCCCGACGCCGATTTCGACAAGCTCGCCGCCGAACAAGCGCAGCTCGAAGCGGTCATTTTCGCGCAAGACGGCGGCGAGGTCGAACAGCAGTTGGAGATCGCCGCCGACGCCCTGCGCTTGCCGCCCTGGGATGCGCCGATCGGCCCGCTCTCGGGCGGCGAAAAGCGCCGCGTCGCGCTCTGTCGCTTGCTGCTCTCGAAGCCCGACATGCTCTTGCTCGACGAACCCACCAACCATCTCGATGCCGAAAGCGTCGAGTGGCTCGAGCATTACTTGCAGCGCTTTCCGGGAACCGTCGTCGCGATCACGCACGATCGCTATTTCCTGGACAACGCGGCGGAATGGATCCTCGAACTCGATCGCGGCCGCGGCATCCCCTGGAAGGGCAACTATAGTTCGTGGCTCGAGCAGAAAGAAGCGCGTCTCGCGCAGGAAGAGTCTTCGGAGAGCGCGCGACAGAAGGCGCTCAAGCGCGAGTTGGAATGGGTGCGCGCGGGCACGAAAGGGCGTCAGTCGAAGAGCAAGAGCCGCATCGCGCGCTTCGAAGAACTCTCCAGCTACGAATACCAGCGGCGCAACGAGACGCAAGAGATCTTCATTCCCGTCGCGGAACGGTTGGGCGATCGGGTCATCGAGTTCGAGGGCGTGCGCAAAGGCTACGGCGACCGCGTCTTGATCGACGACCTCTCGTTTCGTATTCCGGCGGGCGCGATCGTGGGCATCATCGGGCCCAACGGCGCGGGTAAATCCACGCTCTTCCGGATGATCGCGGGACGCGAACAGCCCGACGCGGGCACGATCTCGCTCGGCGCCACCGTGAAGCTGGCGCTCGTCGATCAAACGCGCGAGGCGCTCGACGACTCCAAGACCCTCCACGAAGAAATTAGCGGCGGCAACGATCTTTTGATGGTCGGCCGTTTCGAGATGCCCACGCGAGCCTATCTCGGCCGCTTCAACTTCAAGGGAGCCGATCAGCAGAAGACGCTCGGCACGTTATCCGGCGGCGAGCGCGGCCGCTTCCATCTGGCCAAGCAACTGCTCAGTGGGGCCAACGTACTGCTGCTCGACGAACCCTCGAACGATCTCGACGTTGAGACGCTGCGCGCGCTCGAAGGTGCGCTCGAAGAGTTTGCCGGTACCGTGCTCGTGATCAGTCACGACCGCTGGTTCCTCGACCGCGTGGCCACCCACATCCTCGCCTTCGAAGACGACGCCAAGGTCGCGTTCTTCGAAGGCAACTACCAGGAATACGAAGCCGACAAGCGCGCGCGTTTGGGCGAAGAGGCCGCGAGGCCGCACCGCATTCGCTACAAGCCGCTTACGATTTCGTAAGCGCCCAGTCGGTCTCGATCTGCTCCTTCGGTCCCTGAACCGGCGAGACGATCTGCGAACCGCCGGCTTCGCGGAGCAATCCGCCGGCGAAGCTCGCGCTCACGTGCACGCGCATCTTCACGTCCATCGTGTTGTCCTTGGCTTTGGTTCCGTCGTCGACGTCGCTGTTGAGCGTGCTCGGTCCGCTGCCCGGGAAACCCTGGCCGGGCGCGCCGCCGCGGCCACCGGGCGTCGGCTCCGGTTTGGGCACGGCGATCGTTCCCAAGGCCTCGCCGCCGGCCTCGACGCTGAACGCATCGCCGTCGACGGTGGTCACCTTGGCCTGCACCGTCACGTCGATCGAGCCGCCCGGGACGGGTTCGGAGAACTCCATCCGCCACGTGTCGCCCAGCTTCGGCGTGGCGCCGGCGCCTCCGGCCAGGCGCGCGACCTGATCGAGCCTGAGCAATTCGGGCACGGTATCCTCGTGCTTGGTCGCGACGAAATTGAGCGAACCGTCGGCGGAACTGCGCGCCGTGTAGACTTGGTCGTCGCCGTCGACCGTCACCGCGACTTGCATCGTGCCCGGCGGCGTCGTGCCGCGCAACGTCACGGCCGCGCTCGCATCGAGCGAGCCCGCCGGTGAGTGTCGCGTGATCGTCCACAGGTAGCCCGCCCGTTCGCCGTTGGGCGGTATGATGGTCGGCCGCTCGGCCGCGTAGGCCGCGACGCTCGCGAGCAACGCGGCGATGGGAAGCGCGATCGCACGTCTCATGCCCGGTGAATTCAGAGGGCGGTGCGCGCTATCCCGCAGAGCATTCTAAGCGGGTTCTCAGAAAAGCTTGATGCGCAGCGGTTAGCATGGCCCCGAAGGAGGACGATGACGTTTGACTGCAGCCGAGGTACGGGATCTGCCGCGCGTGTTGGCCGTCGACGACGAGCGGCGCGTTCGCGATCTGCTCGAGATCGCATTGCCCGAATATGGCTTCGAGGTGCGCACGGCTGAGGACGCAGCGCGCGCCTTGCGTTTGGTGCGCGATTGGCAGCCGGCCACGATCGTGCTCGACGTGATGATGCCCTGGCTCGACGGCATCGACTTCATTCCGATGGCTCGCAAACTGACGGACGCGCCGATCCTGATGCTCAGCGCTAAGGCCGATCTCCAAGATAAGGTCAAAGGCTTACTGCGCGGCGCCGACGACTATTTGCCCAAGCCGTTCGCCATGTCGGAACTCGCCGCACGACTGCATTCGGCGCTGCGCAGGCCGCGGCTCGAGCGCGCCGCGTCGCTCGTCTATGCCGATGTGAACATCGATCTCGACACGCGCAACGTGCAGCGCGGCGGCCGTCCCATCGTGCTCTCGGGGCGCGAGTTCGCGTTATTGCAGACGCTCGTGCAGAACGCCGAGAAAGTCATGACGCGCGGCCAGTTGCTGGATCTGGCTTGGGGCCGGGGACACGGCGTCGGGTCGGGCGCGATCGACACCTACGTCTCGTATCTGCGCCGGAAGCTCGAAGCCGGCGCCTCGAGCAAGATTCTGCACACCGTGCGCGGCGTCGGTTACGTGTTGCGGCGCACCTGATGTTCGCGCGCTTCGCCCGGCGCATGACGCTGCTGTACGCGGCGGTCGCAGCCACCGCAACCGCGTTGCTGCTGAGCCTCGTTGCCGCGGGCGCGATGTACGGCTACGTGCGGCTCGTCGACGAGACTGCGGGCCAGACCGCCGTGCACGCGTTTTCGTTCGGCAAACGCGCCGAGCGCATGGGCGTGCCCTTCGAAAGGGCGGCGGCCGCATTCGAGCGTGAAGACAGGCACTCGGGCATCGTCGCATTCGCAGCGCCGGAACCGGGACCGTTCGCCCTGCCGCCCGGCGGCGCGCCGGGCGCAGGTTTCCCGACGCGCATAGTGATCGAGGGCGTCGTAAAAACGGAGCCGCCGCCGGAACGCACCAACCGGCTGGGCTTTTCCATCGCCGAGTTGCTCGGCGCGCACGTGCGCCGCGTGCCCTTCGACGGGGGCGCCATGATGGTCGCTCTCGATCCCGCCAAGACGCTGCTGATCTTCTCGCTCGCGCTGGCCGCGATCGTGCTCGCGGGCGCGCTNNGAGGTCACCCGCGCGTTGCACCGCTTCGCCGCGCGCGACTTCACGCCCGAGCCGATCGCCGTCGCCGGACGCAGCGAGTTCGATGCGGTGGCCGAAGCGTACAACGCCGCGGCCGTGCAAGTCGATGCGGCGTTCCTGGAGCACGAGCGCGCCGACGAGCGCATCCGGCAGTTCGTGGCCGACGCGGGTCACGAATTGCGCACGCCGTTGACGATCGTGCTCGGCTTCACCGAACACGTTCGCCGCGTGACCGGGCCTCACGACGCGCCGGTGGCCTTTGCCTTCGACAGCATCGACGCCGAGGGCGGTCGCATGCGCGCGTTGATCGACAACCTCGTCTTGCTCGCCCGGCTCGACTCGGAGGAACGCGGCTTCGTCGAACCCTTCGCGCTGGGCGCATTGATCGACGAGGTCACGACGGTTCGCCGCAGCCTCTATTCCGGTGTCGACATTCGCGTCGAGAGCGCCGAAGACGCGCAGATCTTCGCCTCGCGCGACGACGTGCGCGAGGCGCTGGCCAACGTGCTCGACAACGCGCTGAAGTATGGCGGGGGCAGCCCGGTGCGAATCGCGGCTGCTCGGCTCGACGAGACGCGCGTGCGGCTGGTCGTGAGCGACGGCGGCCGCGGCGTTCCGGCGGCGCAGCGCGAGACGATCTTCGAACGTTTCTATCGCGGCGAATCCTCGCGCGACGTACCGGGCTCCGGCTTAGGCCTGGCCATCGCGCGCCGCGCAATGGAGCGCGCGGGAGGTCGCTTGTGGTTGCTCGATCCGACGCCGCATGGTTCGGGAGCGGCATTCGCATTCGAACTGCCCGCGGGCCCGCCGGCTCCGCGAGCCGCCCCCGGGCAGACGCTGGTTCGCAGCGCTTAGTGTAGCGACGGAGCGCCTGAGAGTGCGCTGAGAATCTGCGCTCGCGGCATGAGGTTCTGCCGCATTGCGCCAAAGGCGCGAGCATGAGGTCCGCCTGGGCGCTCTTGATTTTCGTGGCGATGGCGATCGTGGCGGGCTGCGGCGGGCATTCCGGCACGCCTGGCCCACTGCCCTCGCCCTATACGTCGCCGTTCACGAGCCCGCCGACGAGCCCGCCGTCGCAGGCACCGTTCGCGCCGCAGAATTACATCAAGCACGTCGTTTTCATCATTCAGGAGAACCGCAGCTTCGATAACCTGTTCTACGGCTACCCGGGCGCCAACACCGCCACGAGCGGCCAGACGAGCACGGGTGCGACGGTGCAACTGCACTCCGCCCCGCTCAACGCCTGCTACGATCCCGATCACAACGAGATCGACTTCCTGACCGAATACAACGGCGGAGCGATGAACGGCTTCGACCAGATCTTGTCGGCAGGGTGCACGCCGCCGACGGATGCTGCCTACGCCTACGTCCCTGCCGCCGAGTCGGCGCCGTACTTCGCGCTGGCCAAGCAGTTCGTGTTGGCCGACAACAATTTCGCCTCGCAGATCGACGCGAGTTGGACGGCGCATCAGTTCTTGATCGCGGCCCAGTCGGATCTGACCGTGGATGCGCCGGATCACCTTCCCTGGGGCTGTGACTCCCCCGCCGATACCACGGTGCCCACGCTCAACTCGGATCGTACGCAAGGTCCGGGCATCTCGCCGTGCTTGAACTACACGACGTTCGGTGACGAACTGGATGCGAAGGACGTGAGCTGGCGCTACTATGCGCCGGCGATCGGCAGCAATTTGGGCGACATCTGGAGCGCATACGACGCGATCAATCACATTCGTTATGGTTCGGATTGGGGAAACAACGTCATCTCGCCGCCCAGCCGGGTCTTGACCGACATTGCCGCAGGCAATCTCGCGGGCATGACCTGGATCGTTCCCGACTACGATGAATCGGATCACTCGGGTTCGGGAAGCGGCTTGGGCGGTCCGGCGTGGGTCTCATCGATCGTCGACGCGATCGGCACGAGTCAATTCTGGAACTCGACCGCCGTGTTCGTGGTGTGGGACGATTGGGGCGGTTGGTACGATCACGTCGCACCGGCGCAGATCAGCGTGCAGAGCCTCGGGATGCGCGTGCCGCTGATCGCGATCTCGCCGTATGCGAAAGCGAATTACGTCTCGCACGTCAGCTACGAGACTGCCGGCTTGTTGAAGTTTGCCGAGACGGTCTTCGGCGTTTCCGCGCTGACCCAGGCCGACGCTCGCGCGGTCGACTTCTCGGACATGTTCGACTTCGGCCAGTCGCCGCGCTCGTACTCGTCGATTCGCAAGCACCTCTCGACCCGGCGCTACGTGCCGCACCCGCCTTCGGGAGTTGCCCCGGACAACGAGTGAACGACCGGCCGTTTCGCGAAGCGGCGCGGCACCGCCATTTCGAACCGGAGGTCTGTTCGCATGCGTACTCCCCTCGCGCTCCTTTGCGCCTTTCTCGCCTCGGCGGCGCCGGCCGCCGCGCAACCCGCGTCGGCTGCCGCCACGTTGCCGCCGATCGGCATCGACGACTGCGTCGTCACGACCAACGTCGCCTATCCGCCCTACCGTGTGGTCAACGGGAACTTCCGCTGGGTCACGACCGCGGGCCTGAAGATCAGCTTCCACAATCGCTCTGCGCAGCGCGCGCAGTCGATCCGCTTCGAGGTGGATTACCGCGGCGACGTGGAGACGATCGACGACGTAGGCACCTTCGCGCCCGGCGTGCCGATCGTGCACAACTATTCGCAGTTCGTCGACTTCGCCTATCTGGGCACGCGGCCGAATTACTGCCACGTGCTCTCGGTGAAACTCGCCGACGGCACGGTCTGGACCTCGCAGCGCGGCCGCCAGCAGTCGCACTGAGCGAATGGTCCGGGAAAACGAAACGGGGCTGGCATCCTTGCCCGCCCCGTTTCGTTGGCACCCTGGTCAGGAGCACCATTCTCGCACGGGCTCTGTTGCGTGATTCCCGGCGGCGCTCCTCGCGCGCTCGGCAACCTGTGACCTGCGTCATGCCTGGGGTGTGACGCGGATCATTACAGGGGCGGCAAACCCTCGAGCAATGCCGGTGGCGGGGCCAGCGGCGCGGCCAAACGACGGCGCAACTCCTCGATCGTTTCCTGCGAACGCTCGAACGCGACGTGATCGAACGCGGCCGCGGCGGCCTCGCTTAGCCCGCTGAGTAAGTCGGCTTGACCGGGATCGATTTCGGTTTCATCGCGATGTCCGCCGTAGAGCACCAAACCTTCGAGCGTCTCGCGCGAGAAGATCGGCGTGGCGAGCGTCGGCGCCGCAGGGCCTCGCGGCACGTCGTCGCGTTTGCCCCAGACCTCGCTCGGATCGAGCGCCTTGCGCTCGAACTGCAGCGTGCGCAACAGTTTGTCGTCGGCGTCGAGCTTGGTCAGCGGCGCGTCGTCCCAGCCGACGGCGTGCGTGCGTGCGAACGTGCCGTCCGGATTTTTCCGGAAAAGCGCCGCCGACGTGAGCGAGAGCGCGGCTACGGGCTCTTCGACGAGAGAGGACTGAATCGTCTCGTCACGCGAGGCGAAGGCCAGTGCTCCGCGCACGCGACGCAAGCGTTCGGCGGCGATCAAGCGCGAGCGAAAGAAGATGCGCTCGGCCGTGCGTTCCATGGTGCCGTGCAAGCGGTCGAGCGCGACGCCCAGGCCGATCGTGATTGCGGCTTCGATGCCCAGCGTCAGGTGGTAGTCGGCCACGAGGTGCGAGAGCGTGAAATCGATCATGCTCACGATCGCGATCAGCAAGAACGCGACCGAGCCGTACACGACCGCATTGTTGATCACGAAGCGCACGTCGAGCAGACGATGGCGTAGCGTCGCATAGGCGATGGAGAGCGGCATCGTTACCGAGAGCGAGGTCACCAGTTCGTTGAACCACGCCGGCTTCGGTACGGGAACGTACGAGATGAAGAGCGAGATGAACGAGAAGAGCATGCCGAAGACGGCCCAGCGCAGGCGCGGCTTTTCGGTGCCTTCGGCGCGCGCGAAGGTCGCGAGCAAGAGCACCGCGGCGATGACGAAGACGCCGCTCGCGGGCGCCGCGTTGAGGAACGAGATCTGCGGACGGCTGAGTTGATCCGAGAAACGCCAGAACGCGAGCCCGATGTAGTAGGCGTAACCCGCAACCAGCAATGCCGCCACGGGGCCGTGCCAGCGCTCGCGCCAGCCGGAGATGCGCCCCTTGGGGAAGCGCAGCAGAAAGGGCAAGAGCGGCAGGCTCGAGCCGCCCGCGATGAAGGCGTTGTCGATCATGAAGAGCGCGGTCAATGCGGCCGAGGGCAGGAAGGCATAGTGCCAGTGGATCCACTGCACGGGCACCCAGCCGAGGCAGTAGAACCAGAGCCACCACGTCATCGGCGAGGGGCGCAAGAAGACCAGCGTCGCGCCCACGGCCACAAAGGTCACGTACGTCAGAAACTCGAGCACGATCAGCCAGCGCTCGAGATTGGTCTTGACCACGGTCACCGTGCCTGCGGTCATGGTGACGGTGCGGGTCACGAACTTCCCGCCGGGCTCCTCGTGCTCGATCGGCACCGTGAGCCGTTCGCCGGGGATGGGGAAGAGGATGCGCACCCGCTCGGTACCGGGCAACTGACCGAAACGGATGCGGTCGCCCGGCACGATGCCCGCCGCGTCTGCGCTCGAACCGGGTTCGACCGTGCGCACGAAGTTGCCGTTGATGCCCCAGGTGCCGCGCTCGGCCCAGCCCACGGTGGCCGCGGGCAGCGTGAAGGCCAGCGCCAGTGCACTGAGGATCACGACGAGCGTCGACTGCGCCCGCGCGGAGAGAGTCGGCATGGCCCCCTGTTTTCGCCTCGCGCGCCCGGCCTTCCAGCCTGCGGCCGTCGCGGGCGTAGCAGCGGCTACAGGCCCGGGTGTGCCGGATGAGGCAAGATAGCCGGGATGACTCCTCTGAATCCGTTCGCGCAGTACGGCCTGCTCGTGCTCTTCTTCCTGGTGATCGCCGCGATTCCGACGCTGTGGTACTTCGTCGGCCGCGACACCTACGGGACCGGAGACTACTACCAGCCCTGAGCGCGCCCGGTCGACCGGGTAGGGCCCGCCTGCGCATTGCCTAATCCAGGGCAATCGTGCTGACGGCTTCCCACGGCTCGGGTTCGAGCCCCGACGACCTGCCCAAAACGTACGAGCCCGCGGCCGTCGAGCAAGCTCGCTACGCGCGTTGGCTCGCGAGCGGCGTCTTTCACGAGGANNCACCTGGGCCACGGCTCGACGTACACGCCGATGGACATCCTGACGCGCTACCACCGCATGCTCGGTGAGAATGCCGACTGGCTGCCGGGTCAGGATCACGCGGCCATCGCCACCGAGGCCGTGCTCGTGCGCGAACTCGCCAAGCGCGGCCAAACGCGCGATGGTCTGGGCCGCGAGGCGTTCCTCGCCGAGGCCTGGGCCTGGCGCGAAACGTACGGCGGCGCGATCGACGAGCAGTTCCAGCGCCTGGGTTTCGGGCCCGATTGGGCGCGCGAGCGCTTCACCATGGACCCGGGCCTCTCGGCCGCCGTGGTCAAGGTGTTCGTAGCGCTCTATCGCGAGGGTCTGATCTACCGCGGCACGCGCTTGGTGAACTGGGACCCGGTCTCGCAGTCGACGCTCTCCGAGGCCGAGGTCGACGACGAAGAACGCGACGGCTTCCTGTGGCGCATCCGTTATCCCGGCGCCGACGGTACGTTCGCGATCGAGGTCGCGACCACGCGCCCCGAAACGATGCTCGGCGACACGGCCGTCGCCGTGCACCCCGACGACGAACGCTACGCGCACCTGATCGGCAAAGAGGTCGAGTTGCCGCTTTCCGGGCGGCGCATTCCGGTGATCGCCGATGCGGCGGTCGAGCGCGACTTCGGCACGGGCGCCGTGAAGATTACGCCCGCGCACGATCCGCTCGACAACGAAATCGGCGAACGCCACAACCTGCCCATGCCGAGCGTCATCGGTTTCGATGCGAAGATCACCGCCGAAGCGCCGGCCAAATACGTCGGGCTCGATCGCTTCGAGGCGCGCAAGGTGGTCGTCGCCGATTTGGAAGCGCTCGGCTTGTTGACGGGTGTCGAGCCGCGGCGGCATGCGGTGCCGCTCTCGTCGCGCTCGGGTGCGGTCGTCGAACCGTTGCTCTCGCTGCAGTGGTTCTGCCGCATGCAAACGCTGGCCCAGCCCGCGCTGCAGGCGTATCGCGACGGCCGCGTGCGCTTCGTGCCCCAACGCTTCGGGCGCACCTACGAAGCGTGGCTGGAAAACATCCGCGACTGGAACGTCTCGCGCCAAGTCTGGTGGGGNNCATCAGTTGCCCGTGTGGTATGGCCCGAACGACGAAGTCTTCGTTGCCGAAACGGAGGAAGCGGCGCGTGCGGAGGCCGCCGCGGCGGGCATCTCCGAGCTGCGCCGCGATTCGGACACGCTCGACACGTGGTTCTCGAGCGGCCTCTGGCCGTTCTCGATTCTGGGCTGGCCCGAGGCCACGCCCGAACTCGCGCACTGGTATCCGAATCAAGTGCTGATCACCGGGCGCGAGATCATCTTCTTGTGGGTCGCGCGCATGATGATGCTCGGCCTGCATTTCGTCGGCGACGTTCCCTTCCGCACGGTCTTCATCGCGCCGCTGGTCTTCGATCTGCAGGGCCGCAAGATGTCCAAGAGCTTGGGCAACGTGATCGACCCGATGGACCTGGTCGAGAAGTACGGCGCCGATGCGTTCCGGCTGGGCATCGTGCGCCAGATGCGGCTCGAATCGCAGGAGCTGCGTTTCGACGAACGGTTCTGCGAGAAGGCGCGCGACTTCAACAACAAGATGTGGAACGCGCTGCGCTACGTGCTGGGCTTGCCCGAGGGCTTGCCGCGCGGCGGCACGCTGCCGCCCGCGCGCGACCTGGGCTTGGCCGACCGCTGGATCCTGACCGGCTTGCACCGCACGATCGATGCGGTGACGGCCGCGCTCGAAAATTTCGAATTCGGCGTGGCCGCGGATACGTTGCTCGACTTCGCGTGGTACGAGTATTGCGACTGGTATCTCGAAGCGACCAAAGTGCCGACGCCGACGCGCGCGGCGGTGCTGTCGTACGTGCTCAACACGGTCGCGCGTCTGTTGCACCCGATCGCGCCGTTCGTCACCGAAGAGATGTGGCAGGCGTTGCCGCACGACGGCGCGACCATCGTGACGGCGTCGTGGCCCGATTCGAGCGAGGTGCCGGTCGACGACGAGGCCGCGGCGCGCTACGAGCGGCTGCGCACGGTCGTGGGCAAGGCCCGCGAGATGCGCGCGGAGTTGGGCCTGCCGCCTCGCGAGAAATTGACCCTGGAAGTGCCGCCGGGCGTGGACGAAGAGACGCGCACGTTGCTGGGTCTGCATGCGGGTGCGACGTTGGCCGATGCGGCGCCGGTGGACGGCGACCCGCTGGCCGCGGTCACCGTGCGCGCCCCGCGCGCGCTGCTCCAAGCCCGCTACGCCAAGGAGGCGGAGCGGCTCGACGGCGAGGTGGCGCGGCTCGAGAAGAAGCTCGGCAATGAAGGCTTTACGAGCAAGGCGTCACCGGACGTGGTTGCGAAGGAACGCGAGAAGTTGGCTAATTATGCGAGCGAACGGGAGCGTGTGCGCGCGGCGCTATCCGCCCTGAACGCAGAGGATCGCGGTTGAGGAGCGCGCTGGAAACGCTGCGCGAGCGGACGTTGATGTCCGCGCAGCAGATCGATCGGATCGTCGGCCGGATCGCCCACCAGATTCTCGAACCCGACGACGCGCAACAAGGCATCGTCATCATCGGCATCCGGCGCGGCGGCGAACAGTTGGCCCGGCGTCTCGCCGCCAAGGTCGAAGAGATCAGCGGCCTGCGGCCCGGCCTCGGCTTCCTCAACGTCAACCTCTATCGCGACGACGACGTGGCGCGCGCCTTGCCCGACTCGGAGATTCACGAAGACCTCACCGGCAAGGTGGTGATCGTGGTCGACGACGTGCTCTTCACCGGCCGCACCGTGCGTTCGGCGCTCGACGCCGTGACCGACCTCGGCCGTCCCCGCGCGATCCGTCTGGCGGTGCTGGTCGATCGCGGCTTGCGCGAATTGCCCGTGCAGGCCGATTACGTGGGCAAAGCCATTCCCACCAGCCGGCGCGAACACATCGTGGTGCACGTGGGCAAGACGCTCTCTCCCGAGGACCGGGTCATCATCCGCAGCGACGATGCCGGCGCTTAAGGCACCGAGCCCTTACTCTAGCCTGATCGATCTCGACGACCTTTCCCCCGCCGGCATAACCGAGATCCTCGACCGGGCCAAGGCCTTCCACGCCGAACCGCCGCCGCGCGACCTGCTCCGCGACGTTTCGGTGGTGAACCTTTTCTTCGAGGCGAGCACGCGAACGTACACCTCGTTCGCGCTGGCCGAGCAACGCGTCGGCGCCGACGTCGTGGCCCTTCCGCCCGGCTCGTCGAGCCTGGGCAAGGGCGAGACGATCGCCGACACGGCGCTCACGCTCGCCGCGATGGGCGTGCGCGTGATCGTGACCCGCCATCCGCACTCGGGCTTTCCGGCGCGCTTGGCCGAATCGTTTGCGGGCCACGTGATCAACGCCGGCGACGGACGCCACGCCCACCCGACGCAGGCGCTGCTCGATTTGCTGACGCTCGAGACGGAATTCGGCAAACTCGCGGGCCTGCGCGTGGCGCTGGTCGGCGACATCCTGCACTCGCGCGTGGCGCGGTCGAACGCGATCGGCTTGCGCGCGATGGGCGCCGAGGTCACGCTCGTCGGCCCGCGCACGCTGTTGCCGGATTCGATGGGCGGCGACGGCCCGCGCGTCGCGCGCGATCTCGACGCGGTCTTGCCCCACGTCGATGCAGTGATGCTGCTGCGCATCCAGCACGAGCGCATCGCCTCGGCGGTGTTGCCCTCACTCGACGACTACGCGCGCAACTACCGGCTCGACGCGCGCCGTTTGGCGCTCTTGCCGAAGCACGCGATCGTGATGCATCCGGGGCCGTACAATCGCGGCGTGGAGTTGACCGAGGACGTGTTGCGCTATCCCGGCTGGCGCTACGCGCAGCAGGTGTCGCACGGCGTCTACGTGCGGATGGCGGTTCTCGACTTCTTGGTCAACGGCTGAGCGCTGCGCTTGACGCGCAAGCCGTTGGGCGCCGCGGACGCCGGCTTCGCCGCCGCGTAGGTCTCACGGAGCACCGGATCGTCGAGCCAAGCGGCGAAGCTTTCGCGGATCGCGGGGCTCGCGAAGAGGTGCGAGAGTGCGGCGGTCGCGATCGCGGCGCGCAAGCGGTCGTCGCCTTCGCGATAGAGCCCGGCCAGCATCGCGCGTAGGCCGGCGAGCGCCTCTTCGTCGGGCGGCATCGCTTTGAAAAGACGGACGTACCAGCGCACCACTTCCCAGGCCGCGCCGTAGCGCGTGCACGAGCGCTGCGCGATGAAGTCGATCGCCACCGGATCCTCGCGCAGACAGCGCGCCAAATACCGGCTCGCAAACGCCGCGATCTCCTCGCGCGCGAGCGGCGGCACAACGCGCGCCGCGTTGCGTTCTTCGGTCAGGAACTGGTGCAGGGTCCCCAAGACTTCGAGGTCGCCCGCATCCATGCAGGCGCGCACGAAGTCTAGTGAGACGAACGCGTCCTCGTCCCATTTCAGGGTCTCGAACGTCGCATCCATGCGTTCGATCGTCATCATCCGTGAAGTTTCTCTCCGCATTCTGTATCGGTCCGCGAGCCGGGGTAAACGTGTGTCGCAAACCTCACTTCGCGCGTTCATCGTGCCTTCACGGTGACGCGGCACAATGGGCATATACCCGGTATCGCACGCCGCGGCGCACGCGCGGCCTTGGAGGCACCCAGTGACCCCCGTCCACGAATTCGTGAGCGTCCGTTGCCCCTTCGATCGAGTGCCGGCCTACTTGGCGACCCACTTCGCGAAAGCCGGCGGCACGCTCGAAGAGGCGGTGCTGCCGATGCGCTTGCAACTCGGCGACCTGGTCGTCGAGCACGGCATCAGGATCGGGCTGCGCCGCCGGGAGGGCTACCCGGGCTACGCTTTTGCGGATATCGCCTGGGAAGCCGAGCGCGGCGGTCCGTTCCCGGCCTTCACCGGCACGCTCAGCGCTGCCGATGAAGGCGCCGGGTTCTGCCGGCTCGACCTCGACGGGGCCTACAGCCCGCCGCTCGGGCCGGCCGGAGCCGCCTTCGATGCAGTGCTCGGCAAGCGCATCGCCCAGGCCACCGTCGGCGACTTGCTCCTGCGGCTCAAAACCGTCTGCGAGGAGGCCTACGCGGCGGAGCGGGGGAGCGAGGCCCCGTCGCACTAGTCCGCGAACGCCGCCGGGCTGTGGGGGCCATACTGATACGCGGCGGCCGGGTCGTCGATCCGGTGCTGGGGCTCGATGCGCTGCGCGACGTGCTGCTGCGCGACGGCCTCGTTGCCGAAGTAGCCGAGCACATTGCGGCGCCCGCCGGAGCCGAGGTGCTCGAAGCCGCGGGCACCGTGGTCGCGCCGGGCTTCATCGATATGCACGTGCATCTGCGCGAGCCCGGGCACAACCACAAGGAAACGATCGCCAGCGGCTGCGCCGCAGCGGTGGTGGGCGGGTTCACCGCGGTGGCCTGCATGCCGAATACGGAGCCCGCGCTCGATTCGCCCGCGCTGATCGCCGAGGTGCTGCGGCTGGCGCGCGCCGCGGGCACCGCCCGCGTCTACCCCATCGGGGCGATCACCCGCGCGCGCAAGGGCGTCGAGTTGGCGCCCTTCTGGCGGCTGCACGACGCGGGCGCGGTGGCCTTCAGCGACGACGGCAATACCGTCGAGAGCGCGCGCGTGCTGCGTCAGGCCGCACTCTACGCGCGCGACGTGCCCGGCGTCTTCATCTCGCACTGCGAAGACGGGACGCTCAAGGGCGATGCGGTGATGCACGAGGGCGAGCAGTCGCTGCGCCTGGGTCTGGCGGGATCGCCGGGCCTCGCCGAAGACGTCATCGTCGCGCGCGACCTGCTGATCGCGGGCGAGACCGGCAAGCCGTTTCACATCGCGCACCTCTCGACCGCGATGAGCGTGCAACTGATGCTCTTCGCACGCGCCCAGGGCATCGCGGCGACCTGCGAGGTGACGGCGCACCATCTGGTGCTCGACGACGGGCACGTCCGGGGCTTCCGCGCCGACGGCAAGGTCAACCCGCCGCTACGCGGCGACGACGACGCCGCGGCCTTGCGCGCGGCGGTGCGGGAAGGCACGATCGACGTGTTCGCGACCGATCACGCCCCGCATACACGAGAAGAAAAAGACCGGCTGCTCCACGACGCGCCGGTCGGATTCTCCGGACTCGAAACCGCGATCGGCGCGTACGCGGCCGCCGTACCCGACTTGCCGCTCGCGCGCTTCGTCGCGCTGCTCTCCACGAATCCGGCGCGCATTTTGGGCGTGCCCGGCGGCACGCTGGCACCGGGCAGCCCCGCCGACGTCACGCTCTTCGCCGACCGCGCCTGGACCGTCGACACGTCGCGCTTCCATTCGCAGGGCAAGAACACGCCGTTCGACGGCGCGACGCTGCCGCGGCGGGCGGTGGCCACGATCGTGGGCGGGCGCATCGTCATGCACGAAGGCCGCTTGCTCGAAACGGCGGCCGGAGCCTGAACGCCTGCTCCGGGAGGCCTGTGCGGCTGCGGGCCCAATTCAACGCGCAATGACCAAACCGGCTTCGCTGCTCCTGGCGGACGGAACGCGCTTCGACGGTGAAGGGATCGGCTTCGACGCACTGGCCCTCGGCGAAGCGGTGTTCTATACCGGAATGACCGGCTACGAAGAAGCGCTGACCGACCCGTCGTACGCGGGACAGATCCTGGCCTTCACCTATCCGATGATCGGCAACTACGGCATCTCGCGCAGCGCCGCCCAGCACTCGGGCGCGTGCGTGGCCGGCGCCGTGGTCAAACGGATCGCGCGTCGTGCGTCGCACCATGCCTCGACGGGCGACCTGCCCGCGTGGCTCGAGGAGCAGCGCGTGCCGACCGTGGTCGGCGTGGATACGCGCGCCTTGACGATCGCCTTGCGCGAGCACGGCACGATTCGCGCGGCCCTGGCCGTGGGCGATAGTGCGCTAGCCAAAATGGAGGCCGCGCTCGCGCCCTTCGCGCGCGAAAGTTCGACGGCGGGACTCGTCGCGGGCGTCGCCGCGCGGCGCGTGGTGACGCACGGCGAGAAGAACGGCGGTCCGCACGTGGTGGTGCTCGATTGCGGCGTGAAGCGGGCGATCGTGCGCGATCTGGTCGGCTTGGGCGCGCGGCTGACCGTGCTGCCCTATACGGCCGATCGCGAGGAAATTCTGGCGCACGCGCCCGACGGCGTGTTGATCTCGCCCGGCCCCGGCGACCCGGCCGAATTGACCGCGACCGTGGACATGTTGCGCGGCTTGCTCGACGAAGTGCCGTTGTTCGGCGTTTGTCTCGGGCACCAGTTGCTGGCGCTGGCCTGCGGGGCGAAGACGTATAAGCTTCCCTACGGCCATCGCGGCGGCAACCAGCCCGTCAAGGACCTGCGCACCGACGCGGTGATCGTGACCGCGCACAATCACGGCTACGCCGTCGACGGCGCTTCGTTGCCCGGCGACGTCGAAGCGACGATGATCAATCTCAACGACGGTACGAACGAAGGCTTTCGTCACACGCGTTTGCCGGTTTCGGCCGTGCAGTTTCATCCCGAAGCGTCGCCCGGTCCCTTCGACGCGCGTTTTTTGTTCGGCGAATGGATCTCTTCGCTCCGTTCGTAGCGCCGGCCGCGGCGCAACAACTGGTCCGTCTGCACGTGCGGCAGTTCGCGATGAGCGCGGATCCGCTCTCGCTGCGCGTCGGCGAGACGCTGCGCTTGCGCATCGTCACGCGCGTGGATGAAAACCTGCTCGAACTGGACAACGTGACGCTACCCGATCTCTCCGGCTTCGAGTCGCTCGGCGACGAACGCCAGTGCACCACGGCCTACCGCGGCTCGCAATGCGTGGAGACCATGACCTTGACGCCCACGTTGCCCGGCGACCGCACGATCGCGGGTGCCACGCTCGAAGCGATCGACGCGCGCACCGGCCGCGCGGTGCAGTTCAGCAGCAACACGGTCACCGTGCACGTCGAAGGCGAGCCCGTTCCGAATTATTTCTTGCAGGCGCTTTTTGACGGTTTGATCCGTCCGTTCTTGGTGTTGCTCTTGGTGGCCGTCGTCGGGTATGCCGCGCTTTGGGGCTGGCGCCGCCGGCCAAAGCCGGTCGCGCCGCCGCCTCCCGTGGCGGCCGCGCCGCCGCCTCCGCCCGCTCCGGTCGTGCCGCCGTTGCGCTCGCTGGTCGATGCGCTCGCGGCCGAGCCGACGCGGGCCAACGCGCTCGCGGTGCGCGGCGAGTTGCGCCGCTCCATCGGCGCGCGGGAAGAAGAGACTCTGGCAGATCTGCGCGCGCGCAAAGCCACGCGTGGCGACGCCGATCTCGATGCGGCGTTGCGCGCAACGGAGATCGCCGCGTTCGCTGACGACTCGCGCTTGCAGGGCGCGATCGCCGACGCGATTCCGCCGTTGCGCCGCTTGGCCGGACCGCCCGCCGAGGCGGTGCTGTGAACGGCGTCGTGACCCCGCCGCGCGTGCTGCTCGACGCGTTGGCCGACACGGTCGTCGGTCAGGAAGCGGTGCTCGAGAGCCTCGTGCAGGCGCTGATCGCCGGCGGCCACATCGTGCTCGAAGGCCCGCCGGGCTTGGCCAAGACGCTGGCCTGTCGCGCGCTCGCGACGGCCGTGGGCGGCAGCTTCAAACGCGTGCAGTTCACGCCCGACCTCTTGCCCAGCGACATCGTGGGCACGCGCATCTTCGATCAGCGCAGCGGCGAGTTCACGACCGTGCTCGGCCCCGTCTTCGCCAACGTGCTGCTCGCCGACGAGATCAATCGCGCGCCCGCGAAGGTCCAGTCGGCACTGCTCGAGGCCATGCAGGAACGCCAGGTTACGATCGGCCCGCAAACGTTTCCGTTGCCCGAACCGTTCGTGGTGACGGCCACGATGAATCCGCTCGATTCCGAAGGTACCTACGCGCTGCCCCTCGCGCAGATGGATCGTTTCTTGGTCAAAGTATTGGTCGACTATCCGAAACCCGACGAGGAAGAGCGCATCCTGCAGCGCTTCGGCGGCGCGCAACCCGCGCTGCCGGAGAACGTGGTTTCGGTTGCCGACGTATTGGCTTGGCGCGATCAGGCGCATGCGGTGCACCTCGAGCCGCGCTTGGCGAAGTACGCGGTCGCACTCGTCGCGGCCACGCGCGCGCCGCACGATTACGTGGAACGCGGCGCGAGCCCGCGCGCGACGCTCGCGATCGCAGCCCTGGCCCGCGCGCGCGCCTTGCTCGACGGACGCGACTTCGCGTTGCCCGACGACGTGCGTGCCGCCGCGCCCGACGCCTTGCGCCATCGCCTGGCCTTCAATTACCGCTTGCTGACCGATCACGTGGACCCCGAACGGATCGTGACCGATCTCATCGCGAGCGTGCCCACGCCGTGATGCGACGCAGGAGCTTCATCCGGGCCTCGGCGCTCGCGGCCGGCGGCCTCGCGCTCGGCGCAAAGCGGCCGGCGCCCACGCCCTCGCCGGTACCGTCGCCCGATCCCGAGGCCGATCGCATCTTCGCGCAAGCCCGCGCCTGGTGGCAGGCGCGCAAGGACGTGCCGTACATCACCTACGGCGCGCTCGTGCGCTATCGTCACGGCGCGCACGTCTTCGACAATTGGTGGAACGCGACGGTGCGCACCAAGGATCACGCGTTGCACCTCGACCGCATCGTCATCGCCGCCGACGAAGCCAAGCGGCTCAAGGGATTCCCCGTCACCCTGTTCGGTTTCAAGATCGCCGATACCAATGCTGATGCCGAGCCGATTCGCGTCGAGTTGCCCACGCTCGACCCGACCTCGGATTTCGGCGTGCTGAGCAAGTACCGCTCCGACGTCAACGTCAACAGTGAGGCCACGCCCAATCCCCTCGACGTTCCCGAGGCCAAGCCTACGGGAGAACCCTTGCGCGAAATCGGCACCGTGCAAGCCTTCACGCGCGATTACGACGTGCGGCTGCTCGGCCAAGAAACGTTGCGCTACGGCGACGCCTACCATCTGCAACTGACGCCGCTGCGCGATCCCAACGTGCTGCGCTTGCGCGACCTGTGGGTCGGCGTCAAAGACTACGAGACGCAGCAGATGACGATCGACGGTCTCTTCAACGGCAAGCCGTACGACGCGGTGCGCTGGACCATCAGCTACGTGCCGCTGAACTCGCAGTGGTACGTGCAGCAAGTGCGTGGCGCCAATCTCCATTTCGGCCTGACGGTCAACATCGAGGCGCTCGAGTACGACTTCGTGGATTATCACTTCCCGGCGGACGTGCCGAAGTACACGTTCGACAAACTGCTGTGACCGTCGCGCGGCGCTTGGGCATCCTGGCCCTTTTGGCGTTCGCGGCGCTGCTCGTCGTCATCGCGGCCTTCGTGCTCTGGATCAACTCGATCGTCGGCGCACAGGCCGCGGTGCAGACGGGCACCCTGACCGGTACGGGCGTGCACGCGCCGGTGACGATCGCACGCGACGGGCGCGGCATTCCGCACATTCGTGCGGCGAGCGAACGCGATGCCTATTTCGCCGAAGGCTACGCGCAGGGCACCGACCGGCTTTTCCAGCTCGACGTCTACCGGCGCGCGGTCAGCGGCCGCCTCTCGGAGATTTTCGGATCGTCGACGCTCGACTACGATCAGCATTCGCGCGCGTTCGACGTGGAGACCGCGGTCGCACGACAGGAGCAGTCGCTCGCGCCGCGCGAGCGCGACGACCTCGACGCGTTTGCGGCAGGCGTGCAGAAGGCGATGGACGAGCGCCCGTTGCCGCCGGAATTTCGCATACTGGGGTACAAACCCGAGCCGTGGCGTCCGCGCGACGCGCTGCTCGTGGCCTTTGCCACGGTGGTCGCCTTAGCCGATCCGTGGGAAGAAGTGTTGACCCGCGCCGACGTGCGGCGCAGCGGCGGCGCGCCGCTGATCGACGCATTCTTCCCGGTCACCGATCCCGCGTACGATTCGCCGCTGGGGGGCGCGAAGCCGGCACCCGTCGCACCGCTGCCCGCGCTGTCGGTGAAGGATGCCGCCGCGCCGCCGCTCTTCGGCGGCATCGGCGCGCCCGAACACGGCGAGGTCGGCAGCAACGACTTCACGGCCGGCGCCGCACTCACGGCGACGCACCGCGCGCTGCTGGCCAACGACCCGCACCTGGGCTTGCGCATTCCGGGCATCTGGTATCTGGTCGAGATGTCGGCGCCGGGCTATCACGTCGCGGGCGCAACGCTGGCCGGCGTGCCCGGCGTGATCTTGGGCCACAACGAGCACCTCGCCTGGGGCGTGACCAACGGCACCGTCGCGACGACGCGCATCTATCGCGAACGTTTCCGCGATGCGACGTCGGACGAATATTTCAACAACGGGCGTTGGCTGCACGCGAGCCACCGCAGCGAGACCTTTGCCGTGCGCTTCGGCAAGCCGGTCGTGCGCGATTACCTCGCGACCGTGCACGGCTTCGTCTTCGAAACGCGCGGCACGGAACGCTATGCCGCAGCCTGGACCGGCGTCGACGATCGCCGCTCGGGCTTTGCGACGTACGGCGCGTTGGGCCGGGCGCACGACGTGCGCGAGGGCATCCGGGTGCTCGCCGGGTATCCCGGGCCCCCGCAGAATTTCGTGCTCGCCGACGACGGCGGCTCGGCCGGATACGCCCTCGCCGGTGACGTGTGGCGCGATCCGCTCTGGGCGCTCGGCGCACTCGACGGCACGACCGAACCCGCGCCCCACGCCGAGTACGTCCCGTTCGCGGTGATGCCCAAAGTGCTGCCCTCGCGTTCGGCGCTGGCCTTCACGGCCAACAACCGCATGTACGGCGCGGGCTATCCGTACCGGCTGACGGCGTTCTTCGAAGCGCCGTATCGCGCGTCGCGCATCGCGGGCGCGCTGCGCGAACACAAGAATTACGACATTGCGGCGTTTCGATCGATTCAAGCCGACGTCACCTCCCCCGCCGAGCGCGACCTCGCGCACGCCGCGGGTGCGGCGATCGGCCGGCGCGCGGCGAGCGATCCCCAACTGAGCAAGGTGGGCGCGGCGCTGCGCGACTTCGACGGACGTTTCGTCGAGGATTCGCACGCGGCCGTGTACGCTTGGGCCTTGCGTCGCGCGGCAGGCGATAGGCTCGCGCGCTATCACCTGGACCACGACTTGGGCCGGCGCTACGTCTCGCAGAACACGGGTTTGCTGCTCGTGGCCGTCTCGCGCATGCTGCGCGAGCATCCCAAAGGCTGGGTGCCCGGCGACGACTTCGATGCATTCTTGGTCGATTCGACGCGCGACGCGCTCGTCGCGCTGCAGAAGAACGGGTACGCCGACGCGACGTGGGACACGGTCGGTGCGCGTACCGCGGAACATCCGCTCTCGAGTTTCGGACTCAAAATGTGGAACGGCGTGCGCTTCCCCGGCCACGGCGATCCGTTCTCGCCCCACGCGCAGGGGCCGTCGGTGACGCAGAGTTTCCGCGCCGTGTGGGACGTGGGCAACTGGGAAGCGGGCGGCATCGTGATCCCGCAGGGCGAGTCGGGTGCGCCGGGCTCGGACCACTACCGCGACGGCGCGCCGTTGTGGCTCGCGGGCACGCTCGTGCCCTTACCTTTCGGCGATGCGGCCGTAGCCCGGGCGACCACGTCGACGCTCACCCTGGCGCCTTGAGGGGCCATGTTGGAGTCCCTCCGCCGTAACTTCACCAGGACCAGCACGCTCGTCACCTTTGCGTTCGTGCTGGTGCTCGTTGCGGGCTTTACGTGGGCCGCGTACCTGGCGAACTACGGCGCCGTCGACATCAAGGACACCTTCGATTATCAATCGGCGGTGGTGTACGCGCAACGCGATTCGGAACTGCTCTTCGTGGAACAGTACGAGCATCACGTGGCCGAACGGGATCTCGCCTTTCAGGAGAAACTGCTCGACGAAGATCTCAAGACGATAAGCCGTCTCGCCCAGAACGAAGCCGAACGCGCTCCCGAATTCGCTTTCCCGGCCGACCGCAACGACTTCCAATATTTGGAGACCGCGCTCAAAGCGCGCGAGCAGGCCGGGGCCGATCGGTTCCAACGCGCGCTCGACCAAAACGAACAGGTGCGCAAGTACTCCAACGCGCTCTTCGCGCTCGTGGCGCTGACGGCGTTCTTATTCACCTTCGTGCAAGCCCGGCTGCAGCGCCGCATCGAAGAGGGCCGTTCGGTCGTCGAACGCTTGCAGCGCGCGTTTTTGAGCCGGCGTAAGGAACTGCCCAACGTCAGTCTCGGCTCGGTGCTGATCTCGGCGACGGCCGGCTCCGATGTGGGCGGCGACCTCTTCGACGTCTACGCCATCGACGAGCGTTTCGGCGCGTTCTTGATCGCCGACGTGAGCGGCAAGGGAATCGACGCGGCCGTCGATACGGCGTTCATCAAGTACTCGATTCGCACGCTGGTCGGCGAGTCGCGCGATCCCGGCCGCACGCTGACGCGCTTCGCCAAACTCTTCGAGCGAAACATCGAGAAGCGCGAAACCTTCGTCGTGCTGTTCCTCGGCGTGATCGACACGCAGAGCGGCGAAGTGCGTTACGCCTCGGCCGGTCACGAGCCGGCCTGGGCGCGTTTGGGCGGCGAGATCCTGCCCATCGCGCCGACCGGCCCGATCGTGGGCATCATCGACGACGTGGAATACGAGACCAAGGTATTGCGTCTGGGCGCGGGCGACGCACTGTTGATCACCACGGACGGCCTGACCGAGTCGCGCGACGCGCGCGGCAATCAACTCGATGCGACCGGCGTTGCGGGCTGGTTCGGCGAGGCCGAGGGCACGGGTCAACAGATGGCCGACGGCATGGTGCAGCGTTTGCGCAAGCGCAGCCCGCGCATCGGCGACGACCTGGCGATCCTCGTGCTGCGGTATTTGCCCAAGCGCGGACCGGCGGCGCGCCCGGTGCGCGCGATCCGCCGGGTCGGCGGCGGATGACGCCGCTCAACGCCCGGCTGCGCGAGGCCCTGCTGGCCGGACGACGGCGCCCCGGCGTGCGCGGCGCGGGCGCACCGGTGAAGCGCCGGTCCGACGGCTTCGAGTTTGCCGAACTGCGCGAATACGTCGACGGCGACGATCCGCGGCGCATCGATTGGGCCGCGACCGCCCGCGCCGGCGGTCTGCAGACGCGCGTCGTCTTTGAAGACCACGCGCTCACGCTGGCCGCCGTGCTCGACGGTTCGGCATCGATGCTCGTGGGGCGGACGCAGAGCAACGCTGCGCGCGCCCTCGCGGCGGCAGAATTCTGGTACGGCGCGGCCATCGATGCCGATCGCTGCGCGCGTGCGACCGCCGCCGGGCTCGCCTTTCCGCGCACGCGCGGGCGCAACGCGGCACGCCATTGTGCGGAAGAATGCGATCCGCCCGGTGCAACGCTCGGCGCGGCGCTCGACGTGGCGCTGGCGGCCTTGCCGCGCGACGCGCACGTGTTGGTGGTTTCCGATTTCTTCGACTTCGACGAGGTCCGGGTGCGCCTGCGGGCGTGCGTTGCGCGCTTCAATACGATCGCGCTGGTCGCGGGCGATCCGTGGCGGCGCGGCTTGCCGCTCGGCGGTTTCGTGCGCTTGCGCGATGCGGAGAGCGGGCGCGTCGAACGGCTCTACATCGGTCGCGCCGAACGCGAACGCTACGTTGCTGCCAGCGCCGCGCGCGAGAAGCGCGTGCTCGAGCGCCTGCTCGCTGCCGGCATCGCCGCGGCGGTGCTCGACGACGCCGGGCCGCCGGCGGCGCTGTTCGAGGCGTTGGGCATCGCTCCCCGAACTGCTCTAACGCCATGATCGACCGCCGTTCGTTTGTCGTTGCCGCCGGGGCCTTGGGTGTAGCCGGGCTCGTTCCGCGTCCCGCGGCAGCGGCGGGCGCTCCCGTCTCGGTCTTGTATGCGGGTTCGCTCGTGACGGTCTTCGAGCGGTCGCTCGTTCCCGCGGCCGCCGCAATCGGACTCGACGTGCACGGCGAGCCGCGCGGCAGCGTGGAGTTGGCCAAACTGATCTCGGGCGGCCTCAGCAATCCGGACGTCTTCATTTCGGCGGATCCGGTGCTGATCCAAGGCTTGATGGGCCAAGGCGGCTTCGCCTCGTGGTATGCGACCTTCGCGGCCACGCGGATGGTGATCGGGTATTCGCCGAACTCGCCGTTCGCGCACTCGTTCGTGCAGGCCGCGCGCGGCGAACGGAAGCTGGTCGACGTGTTGTTGCAGCCGGGATTGAAAATCGGCCGGACCGATCCCGCACTCGATCCCAAAGGCTATCGCACGTTGATCGTGGCGCAACTCTTGCAGCGCGAGAGCGGCATTCCCGACCTCGCGGAAAAACTGTTGGGCAACGCGCGCAATCCGAGCCAGGTGTTTCCCGAGGAGACGACGCTCGTGCGCCTCGAGAGCGGCGAGCTCGATGCGGCGTTTCTCTATTCGACCGAGAGTGCGGTGCGGCGTCTGCCGGCCGTCGAGTTGCCGGTCTACGCGAACCTCGGCAACCCGGCGCTGGACAAGACGTATCAATCGGTTTCGGTCACGGTCGACGGCGTGACGCGTAAGAGCGGCGCGATCGTCTACGCGCTGACCATCTTGAACAAGGCGCCGGATCCCGAGGGCGCGGCGAGGTTCGTCGAGT
>PLFC01000127.1:5915-6071 GCA_003136655.1 Vulcanimicrobiota bacterium | reverse complement strand
GCTCGCGCTTCGGCATGGGAGGGCGGGCTCCCGGCGCGAAGGTCGCGGGGTGCAGCCTTTGATCGTCACCGTCGCGGCCGTCGGCGCGGAACTGTTGCCGGAACAGACGCCGCATCTTCCGATCACGCCCGTGCAGTTGGGCGAGACGGCCGCGCG
>PLFC01000127.1:0-5863 GCA_003136655.1 Vulcanimicrobiota bacterium | reverse complement strand
TTTCCGATCATGCGCGGGATTTTGGCCGAGATGCACCGCTACGGGGTCGTGCCCGAACTCGAAATCTTCGATGCCGGGCACCTGGCCAACGCCCGCCGGCTCGAACGCGAGGGCCTTCTGCGCTTTCCGGCCCACGTGGATTTCGTGCTCGGCGTGCCGGGCGGGCTCGATGCCTCGGCCCGCAACCTCAGCTATCTGGTGGAGGCCTTGCCGCCCGGCTGCACCTGGAGCGTAGCCGGCATCGGCCGGGCCCAACTGGAGATGGCTTTGCTGGCCATCGCGATGGGCGGCCACGTTCGGGTCGGGCTGGAGGATAATATCTACTACGCTAAGGGGAAGCTCGCGTCGAACGAGGAGCTGGTGGCCCGCGTCGTGCGCATCGCCGGCGAGTTCGGAAGGCCCGTCGCCACGCCGGAGCAAGCCCGGGAATTGCTCGGCCTGCCCGTCCGGGCGGCCATTGGGGCAAAGGATTCGACCTAGGCGCGACGTAAGGCGCGGGACGACCAAGCCGACGCCGGAGGGCGCGCTTCCCTGTTCAACTACGTAGCGCGGCGGACACTGGAATCGATTCCACTGTTGCTGCTGATCTCAGTCATCATCTTCCTGATCCTGCACAATGCGCCGGGCGGCCCGCTCGCGCCCTATTTGCAGAATCCGCACATCACCGCGGCCGACATCGCGAGGCTCAAGCACAACTTGGGCCTGGACCGGCCGGTGTACGTGCAGTATTTGGCTTGGCTCGGCAACGTCGTGCGCGGCGACTTCGGCTACTCCACCTCGAACTCCGAGAGCGTGCTGACGGCCATCCTCGAGCGCATGCCGGCCACGCTCTTGCTGATGGGCAGCTCCTTCGTGTTGTCGCTGGCGGTAGGCGTGACGCTGGGCATCGTCGCCGCGGTCAAACCCTACTCGGCGGTCGATTACATCGTGACGACCTTCGCGTTCTTCGGACAGTCGATGCCGGTCTTCTGGTTCGCGCTGATCCTGCAGTTGGCGTTTGCGGTCACGGGCATCACGGCGTTCGGCTACCACTTCGCGCTGCCGTCGGCGGGCATCAGTTCCAGCGACGACTTCGATCTGGGCGACCGGATCGCGCACCTGATCTTGCCCACGATCGTGCTCAGCCTGCTTTCGATCGCGACGTGGAGCCGCTTCATGCGTAGCTCGATGCTCGAGGTCGTGCGGACCGACTACATGCGCACGGCGGCAGCCAAGGGCCTCGCCCCGCTGCGCGTTATCTTCGGCCACGGTTTGAAGAACGCGTTGATCCCCGTGGTGACGATCATCGCCTTATCGCTGCCGGGCCTGGTTTCCGGCGCGCTCGTCACCGAGACGATCTTCGCNNTGGCCGGGCATGGGCCGGCTGTTCTTCAACGCGCTCGGTCAGTTCGATTTCTCGCTGCTGATGGGCTATCTGATGATGGTCTCGGTGCTCGTCGTCTTCTTCAATCTCGTCGCCGACGTGGCGTATGCGTGGCTCGACCCGCGGGTGAAGTACGACTGATGGCGACGACCGCAGTTCCGGCCGTTCCGCCGCCGCTCGCGGCCGACGACGACGAATTCCAGATCGAGCGCAATGCCGTCTGGAAGCGCTTCCGGCGGCACCGGCTGGCGATCGTCGGCGGCGTGGTGATCATCGCGATCTGTTTGATCGCGATCCTCGCCCCGTTCTTGCACCTGCAAGATCCCAACGCCATCGATCAAGCCAACTGGGTGGGCAACCCGCTCGCACCGGGCGTGGCCGGACACATTCTGGGCACCGACGAGAACGGTCGCGATCTCCTCGCGCGCCTGGTGTACGGCGCGCAGATCTCGCTGCAGGTCGCGCTCTTCGCGGTGCTGATGGAACTGACCATCGGCACGGTGATCGGCGCGATCGCCGGCTACTACGGCGGCTGGGTCGATTACTGGCTGATGCGCACGACCGACGTGTTTCTCTCGATTCCGTTGCTGCCGTTGCTGCTGGTGCTCACCGCGATCGTGGCGGCTTCATCGAACAAGGCCGCGCTCGGCTTCGGCGTCATCGTGGTCATCATCGGCGGCCTGTCGTGGCCGCCGGTCGCGCGTTTGGTGCGTGCCTCGTTCCTCTCGCTGCGCGAGAAGGAGTTCTGCGAGGCGGCCAAGGCCTTGGGCAACCGCGACCTGCGCATCATTTTCCGGCATTTGCTGCCCAACGCGATCGCGCCGATCATCGTCCAGGGCACGCTCGAAGTGGCCAACGTCGTGCTGCTGGAGTCGGTGCTGTCGTTCCTGGGCTTCGGCATCCAGCCCCCGACCGCGTCGTGGGGCAACATGCTGGCCAACGCGGAGTCGACCATGGCCATCGCGCCCTGGGTCGCGATTTTCCCCGGCCTGTGCATCCTGATCACGGTGCTCGCCATCAACTATATGGGCGACGGCCTGCGCGACGCCCTCGATCCCAAGATGAAGTGACAAGGTTGGGTGGGGGGCGGCGTCGCATCATCTCCCGTTCGACCCGTGCGCGAGTGGCGAAATTGGTAGACGCACTAGCTTGAGGGGTTAGCGCCCGCAAGGGCATGCTGGTTCAAGTCCAGTCTCGCGCACCACGAAATCCGCGTCCACGACGCGGTTTTTTGTTGGGACGGCGCTGGGAACGGCCGAAACATGGCCGCCCGTGGTGTCGTACTACGGGGAGACCCCGCGAACTACGCCTGAGGAGCCTATAACCGTGTGGCTGACGCGTTTTGCCATCAAGAACCCGGTCATCACGGCGATGTTCTTCATCGGGCTGGCGGTGTACGGCGTCATGTCGTACTTCGCGCTCGGGCGTAACCTCTTCCCGAACATCTCGTTTCCGTACGTCTTCATCTCCGCGTCGTACCCCGGCGCGTCGCCCTCGGAGATGGAGAAGCTGGTCATCAAGCCGATCGAAGATCAGCTCAACGGCATGGAAAACCTCGACCGCGTGACCGCGACCGCGCAAGAAGGCACGGCCACGCTCGTCGCGCGCTTCAAGATGGGCACCGATCTCAACTACGAGACGATCGACGTGCAGCGCCGGGTCGACACCGCGCGCATCTACATGCCCACCGACCTCAACCCGCCGTACGTCGACAAGTTCACCACCTCGACCGACCCGATCATCGAGGAAGCGCTCAGCTCCACCAAGATGACGGCGACGCAGCTGAGCGACCTGATCAGCCAACGCATCGTGCCCGACCTCAAGGGCGTGCCCGGCGTGCTCAGCGTGGATACGGCCGGCGACACGGGCCGCGAATTGCACGTCTTCCCGAACCCGTCGCGCCTGCTCGGCGTCGGCGCAACGGTCGAGGACATCAACAACTCGCTGACCGCCAACAACGTCAACCTGCCCGGCGGCCGGATGGACGACCCCACCAAGGAGACGACGGTCTCCATTCACGCCGACATCCTGCAGCCGCAAGACATCCTGGGCATTCCCTTGATCGTGCCCGGCGGCGCGCAAAAGGGCTTGACCATCGGCAACGTGGCCAGCGTCGAAGACGGCCACGTCGAACAGCGCCGGCCCTCGACCTACAACGGCTCGCCTTCCATTCTGCTCGACGTGCAGCGCGAGGTCGACGCGGACACGATCAAGACGACCGAAGGCGCGCGCAAGAAGTTTGCCGAGTTGGCCAAGGCCTTCCCCGACGTGCACTTTTCGGAGATCAGCGCCTCCGCCGACTACACCAACGCCTCGATCAACGGCGTGCTGCAGAGCCTGGTCGAAGGCATCTTCTTGACCGCGATCGTCATGCTGCTCTTTCTGCACGCGTGGCGCAACGCCGTGGTCGTCATGATCTCGATCCCCGTCTCGCTGCTGGCGACGTTCATCGTCATGCGCGTGATGGGCATGACCGTCGACCTGATCTCGATGATGGGCCTGGGCTTGACCATCGGGATCTTGGTCGACGACTCGATCGTCGTACTCGAAAACATCACGCGACATCGCGACATGGGCGAAGCTCCGCTCGACGCGGCCTATTTGGGTCGCACCGAGATCGGCAAAGCCGCGATCACGATCACCTTCGTCGACGTCGTCGTCTTCACGCCGATCGCGTTCTTGACCGGCATCATCGGCCAGTACATGCGCGAGTTTGGCTTGGTCATCGTGGTGGCCACGCTCTTCTCGCTGCTGGTGTCGTTCACGCTCACGCCGTTGCTCGCCGGACGCTGGTCGGTGAAGCGGCGCAGCCCCGCCGTGCCAGTTTGGGCGCAATGGTTCCAGACGCTCTTCGAAAAGCTCGCGCGCTGGTACCACTCGGTGGTGCTGCCCTGGGCCCTGCGCAACCGGATTCTCGTGCCGGTCGTGTGCGCGCTGCTCGTCGTCGGATCCATTGCGCTCGTGCCGGCGGGCTTCATCGGCTCGGAATTCGTGCCGCCCTCGAGCACCGGCGTGCTGACCGGCTCGATCACCTATCCGGTGGGCACGCCGCTGGGCACCACGCAGGCCGGCTTGACCAAGCTCCAAGAGCAACTGATGAAGTTGCCCCACGTCGAAACGGTGCTGGCCACCGCGGGCGGCAAGCAGTCCGGCTTCAGTACCCTCGCGGGCGGTAATTACGGCCAGTTCAACGTCGTCCTCGACAAACAGCACCGCCGCGACACCGACGAAGTGTTGCAGCAAGCGCGTAAGCTGAATTGGGCCGTGCCGGGCGCCGACTTCCAAATCGCAACCGAAGGCGGCGGCGGCAGTGGTGCGGCCATCTATTACACGCTGCGTGGGCCCGACGCCCATCTCAATGCCGCAGCCGAGAAGCTCGCCGCGCTGGTGCGCGCGCAGCGCGGGGCAGTCAACGTGACCACCAGCGCCGAAACGCAGGGGCCTCGCCTGAACATCGACGTCGATCCGCGCCGTGCGGAGATGGTCGGCGTCGCGCCCGGCGATGCCGCGCTCGTCGCCCGCATCGCCATCGGCGGCGCGGTGCCTACCAAGGTGCGGCTCGACTCGGGTTTGACCGACGTCCGCGAGCAGTTCGCCTACACCGACCGCAACGACCTGACGAAGATCGAACAGGCGCAGGTGCGCGCGGCGGACGGCACGCTCGTGCCGCTTTCGAGCGTGGCGAGCTTCAGCGTGAGTTCGGCGCCGACCAAGATCGAGCGTCAGGATCGCGAGCGCGTGGTGCGCGTGTTCGGCGATATCGACAACAAGGTCACGACGCTCGGTGCGGTGGTCACGCCGGTGCAGGCGGCCCTGGCGAAGCCGGGCTTTCTGCCCGACGACGTGATCGCGAGTTCCGACGACGGCGACTCGCAACTGTACATCCAGACCTTCCAGAGCATGGGCATCGCGCTGATCACCTCGTTCACGCTGGTGTACGTGCTGATGGTCGTGCTCTACGGCTCATTCGTGGAACCGTTCATCGTGATGTTCTCGGTGCCCGTCGCGATCGTCGGCGCGCTGGGCGGCCTCGCGCTGCGGCACCAGTCGCTCAACCTCTTCTCGCTGATCGCGATCGTGATGCTCTTCGGCCTCGTGGCCAAGAACGGCATCCTGCTCGTCGACTACGCCAATCAGAAGCGGCGGCAAGGCGCGACCGTGCACGAAGCGATTACGAGCGCCGCCGAGACGCGCTTCCGGCCGATCTTGATGACCACGTGCGCGATGATCTTCGGCATGTTGCCGCTCTCGCTCGGGCTCACCGAGGGCGCGGAGGAACGCGCCTCGATGGGCACCGTGCTGATCGGCGGCCTCTCGAGTTCGCTCGTGCTCACGCTGTTGCTCGTGCCGATCATGTACACATTCATCATGGGCTTCGTCGACAAGCGCGAGCGGCGTCTGCACGACAAGCAAGCTCGCGAGGCCGAACTCGAATTGCCCGATTTCGAGCGGCGTCCGGTGGAGGCCGGCGCTTAACCGGTTTTTCATCTCTATCGGGAA
>PLFC01000086.1 GCA_003136655.1 Vulcanimicrobiota bacterium | reverse complement strand
TGCACCTCGGCGACCGTATCGATGAACGTGCGCAGCGGGTCACCGGGCAGCGAGTGATAGTAGCCGCCGGTGTTGACGTATTCGAACTTGCCGGTCTCGTTGAAATGACGCTCGGCATCGAGGCCCTTGAAGAGAAAGCCCTCGATCTCGTTGGCCGCGTTGAGCGTGTAGCCGTTTTCCTCGAACTGCTTCTTGGCGAAACTCTTCAGCCGGCCGCGGATGTCGCCCGCGAAGGGCGAGCCGTCGCGATCGATCACGTCGCCGAAGACGAGCACTTTGCCCGCGCCGAAGATGTCGGCCGGCGCCCAATAGAACGCGCTCCAGTCCAAGGTGAGACGCAGGTCGCTCTCGCGCTGCGGCGTGAACCCGCGAATCGACGAGCCGTCAAACGTCAGATTGTCGGCCGACTTCAGCAAGAACTTCTTGTCGTAGTCGAGCATGTGCAGGCGGCCTTCGAGGTCGCTGAAGAGCACGGTGACGGCCTTGATGCCCTTCTCACCGGCGAGATACGCGAGGCGCTCCTCTTGGAGTTGCTCGATCGGCACCCGGTCGCTGCGTTGCCGCTTGGTCGCGAGGTTGAGTTCTTCCAATTCGCTATACGTAAGCTGGAGGAAGTCGCGCAGTTCGGTCGCCATCAGGTGTTCGTTCTACTCCTACTCAAAGACGCTCGGCGGCCACCTCGAGGTAGACGCACTGTTGCGAGCGTTGGCACCCCGGCAAAGAACACCCCTTAACCGGACCCGTACCAAATGGCCAATTCGAGCCCCGGCGAGTGCGCCTATCCCAGGCAGGAATGCTGCCGCGTGCCTTGTCGGCGACGAACGGGCCCGCAACGTGGGAGAGCCGCACCGAAGCGCGAAGGGCGGCCGGAACGACGCTTTCGGCGTCCGCGTTCGTCCGCGCCCTAGACCGGGAAGGATCGGCCTTTGTCTTCAGACCCCAGGGCGGCCTCGCCGGCCGCATTCCGGAAGGAACTCACCTACCGCGGCCTGATCCTCGGCGCGCTGATCACGCTGGTCTTCACCGCTGCCAACGTCTATCTGGGTCTCAAGGTCGGCCTGACCTTCGCCTCGTCGATCCCGGCAGCGGTCATTTCCATGGCCGTGTTGCGCGCCTTCAAAGACGCGACGATCTACGAAAACAACATCGTGCAGACCGTCGCCTCGGCAGCGGGCACGCTCTCCTCGATCATCTTCGTCTTGCCCGGCCTCGTGATGGTGGGCTGGTGGACGGGCTTTCCGTTTTGGGAATCGTTCGGCGTCTGCGCGGTGGGCGGCATCCTCGGCGTGATGTACACCGTGCCGCTGCGCCGCGCGCTCGTAACGGAATCCGACCTGCCCTATCCCGAAGGCGTTGCCGCCGCCGAAGTGCTCAAGGTCGGCTCGGGCTCGCGCGCGGGCAGCGCCGCGGACGCGGCCGCCGTCGCGGAAAATAAGGCCGGCCTCGTTGCGGTCGTGGGCGGAACCCTCGCGTCGGCGGGCTTCTACCTGATGACCAACACGCAGATCTTCGCGAGCGAAGTCGCGGGCTATTTTCGCATCGGCCCGTCGGCGACGGGCATGGGCTTCGGGCTCTCGCTGGCGCTGCTCGGTGCGGGCCAACTCGTGGGCCTCTCCGTCGGGATCGCGATGCTCGCGGGCTTGGTCCTGGCTTGGGGCATCGCAACGCCCGTGCTCACCGCGCTCAATCCGCCGCACGACGCCGCGCTCTCCGCCGCCGATTTTGCGGTCGACATCTGGCGCCACAAGGTGCGCTTCATCGGCGCGGGCACGATCGGGATNNTCGCGCCGTCGCGGCACCGACGGCGCCGCCTCGCTCGAGCGCACCGAACAGGACATTCCGATCGGCATCGTCGCGTCGATCAGCGTCGCCTGCCTCGTGCCGCTCGCCGGACTGTTCGCGTATTTTCTGCACGGCGGCGCGCTCGCGCCGCTGATCGTGCCGCTCATCGTGGGCGGCGTCATCTACACCGTCGCGGCGGGCTTTCTCGTTGCCGCGGCCTGCGGCTACATGGCCGGACTGATCGGTTCGTCGAACAGCCCCGTCTCGGGGCTCGCGATCCTGACCGTGCTCGGCGCGTCGCTGTTNNTTCGTCACCGCGGTGGTGCTCTGCGTCGCGACCATCGCCAACGACAATCTGCAAGATCTCAAGACGGGTCAACTCGTCGACGCAACGCCCTGGCGCCAGCAGGTCGCGCTGATCGTCGGCGTCGTCTTCGGTGCGCTGGTCATCCCGCCGATCCTCGATTTGCTCAATCGCGGCTACGGCTTTACGGGCGGCCCGGCTCCGCTCGTGGCCGGCGCAAAAGCGTTGCCCGCTCCCCAGGCGACGCTCATCTCGGCGCTGGCCAAGGGCGTGATCCAACACAACATCGACTGGGGTTTGATCGGCATCGGCGCGCTCGCCGGCATCGTCATCATCGCGATCGACGAGTTTCTCGGCGCGACCAAACGCATGCGCCTGCCGCCGCTCGCCGTCGGCATCGGCATCTACCTGCCCGCCGCGACGACGGCCGCGGTCGTCGTGGGCGCATTGGCCGGCTGGTTTTACAATCGCTGGGTCGACCGCTTCCCGAATCCCGAAGCCGCAAAACGTCTGGCGGTGCTGCTGGCATCGGGCATGATCGTGGGCGAAAGCCTCTGCGGCGTCTTGCTCGCGGGCATCATCGTCGCATCCGGAAACGGCGCGCCGCTCGCGCTGGTGGGCGACTCGTTCGCCAACTGGTCGGAAGTGATCGGCGGCATCGCGTTCATCGCGCTGTGCACCTGGCTCTACCGCTGGGCCGGCGGCCTGGCTAAACGCGCGGGTTAAAACCGCTCGAGAGCAGTCAACTCGCGAAGTCGCCGCGATAGCGCCCGGACTGCGGTCTGGCCAGGGGCAAGGAAAGGCGCGTCCGTATCATCGAACCTGCCGATGGTGCGAAAGAATTCAATCGTTTCCACCGATGATCGAGCGCAGTGAACCTGCGCGACTTGGAGTATGCGCTCGCGGTCGAGAAGCACGGGCACTTCAGCCGGGCGGCCGTGGCCTGCGAGGTCAGTCAACCCACCCTGAGCGGGCAGATCCGTAAGCTCGAGGACGATCTCGGCGTCGCCATCTTCGAGCGCGACGGACGGATCGTTCGCGTTACGCCGGTCGGCCGCACGATACTCGACTTCGCAAAGCAGGCCGTCGGCGCCGCGGCCGACATGCGCCGCGTCGCCGAAGCGAGCCGCGATCCGTTGGTCGGTGCGCTGCGCGTCGGATTGATTCCGACGCTCGCGCCCTATCTTCTGCCGCTGCTGTTGCCCCAAGCGCGCAAACGTTTGCCCGGCATGCCGCTCACCGTCGTGGAAGAGCAGACCGATCTGCTGACCGCGCGCGTCGCTGCGGGCGAGATCGAAGCCGCCGTCCTCGCCACGGTTCCGGCGGTGGCCGGATTGATCGACATGCCGCTCTTCGACGAGCCGCTGGTCCTCGCGTTGCCCGCGACCCACGCGCTGGCCGCGAAAGAGAGCGTCTCGAAGAGCGATCTCGACCTGGCCGAAGTGTTGTTGCTGGCGGATGGCCATTGCCTGCGCGAGCAAACCCTCGAACTGTGCAGCCGGACCCAAGGCGCGCTCTCCACCGGCAGCGATCTGCGCGCGACCAATTTAGAAACGCTGCTCAATTTAGTGGAAGCGGGATACGGCGTAACCGTGCTGCCCGCGCTCGCGCTCGACGCTTCACGCATGAAGAGCGGCCGGCTCGTGACCAGACCGTTCAGCGGCGGAAACGTTGCGCGCCGCATTCGCCTGGTGTACAGGCGATTTACGCCACGGGTAAAGGCCTTCGACGCCTTAGCGGAGGCGATCCGCGCCGCGGTTCCACGCGACAAACGCGCGTGGATCCGGGCGCGGACCTGAACGCCGGCTAGACCCTCGCGCCTCTTCCCGTCAACAGGTTGAACACGAAGAGTACCAGCGCGATGACCAACAAGAGGTGTATGAGTCCACCGCCGATGTGCGCGACCAGGCCGATGACCCAGAGCACGAACAAGATGACGATGAGGCTCCAGATCAATCCACCCATCAGCGTCTCCTAAACGTTGCTGCGCACGTCGCGCTTGGCGGCATCGATCTCCGCTTGCGCGGACTCTTTGCCTTGGTTCAAGATGGAGCCGGCCTTCTCGCCGAGCGTCAGATCGTCGCCCGCGGCGTCGCGCTTTGCCTGCTCGCTCGCGGCGGCGGCACGATGTCCGGCTTCGCTGATCGCGTCCTTGACGTTCTCAGCGCCGGTCTTGATCGTGTCGAGGCCCTTGTCGAGTGCGTCTTTCAAACCCATGTTCGCTTCGTCGCTCACTTTCCGGCCGCATCCACGGCCACCCGGCGGCTATACCCGCGAACGCTCAGTCCCTAACCTGCTGCTGCAAGCCCGTGCTGCACGCCTCAACGGCGCGCGTCGAATTCGACGGCGAACGCCGACGTGTCCATCGCGCTGCGCAGGCGGCGCAACATCGACCACGCCGTCTTCTGCGTCACGCCGAGCGAACGTCCCAGTTCCGATGACGAGACGGTGTTGCGCTCGTCGCTGACCACCCAGATGGTCGGCAACCACTTGTCGAAGCCGATCGGGCTGTCTTCGAAGATCGTGTTGACCTTGACGCTGAATTGACGGTGGCAACGCCTGCAGCGCCACTTGTGCCGGCGCCGCATCCGGGCCACGTCGAACGAGCCGCACTCGGAGCGGGGGCAAGCAACCCCGTTAGGCCAACGTAAGCGGACGACGAAGTCCTCCGCGGCCTCAGGATCCGCAAACTTGCGGATGACGGCGCGGAGTGTCGCCTCTGCTTCCGGGCGCTTCACCGGCTCGTTCGAACGCTCCGTAATCGCGCCGAGTGTATGGGGAGCCGCCCGGCGGGCTGGGCGCCGGGCCCAACCTCGGCAGTGGCCGATTCGGTCGCACTCGACGGTAGCTTCGGAACGCGAATGAGCGCGCCGGTCATCCTCCTCAGGAGGGCCAGCTGAGCCTCCGTTACGTCCGAAACTTCGAGTTTCGCGTTTATCGGCATGGCACGACCTCCATCATGCGCAGCGCGACGCTACTTTAGAATTTGAACCACCATTACCCGGAAATGCCCCGACGCCGGCCCCTTTAGTGGAAAAAGGCCGTCCGGTTGCGTCAAGTACAACATTCTACGACTAGTCTGGCGTTCCTAGGACGCCGTTTCACGCTCCTCAGTTTGCCTCAAATATATAGATTTTGAGCCTTTCCCGGCTCCGGGTGCCTCAAGTAAATAACTGCGCCTTTTGTCGTGAGCGGGGCCACTCAAATCGACGAATCCGGGCACCCGACGCGTGCGTTACGCAGAAAAAATTCGGATCGACCCGAGAGGTTCGTGACATGTTCGAGACAGTGCGGCGTTTCATACGTGACGACCGCGGGGCTTCCGCGGTCGATTACGCCGTGGTCATGGCCGTCTTCGCGATGGCCGTCCTCGCAACGATGAACGTGGTGGGCAGCGAGGCCGCACACCAGCTCTCTTCCACGCAATCACAACTGACGAATAGCGCCTCGCTCGTCGGACCGGGCTCGGGTTCGGGCTCGGGTACGGGCGCGCGCGTCGGCGCGGGCGGATGAGGATGCGCGGGATTCGCGCCGCGGCACGCGGTAATGCGCTGCCCGAAACCGCGCTCGTGATGCCGCTCCTGCTGATGGTGATTTACGGCATCATCCAGATCGCGTTGACCGCCTTCTATCAGATCAGCGCCGACGGCGCATCGTTCATGGGTGCCCAGAAGTCGGTCGCGCTCGACGGAGCCTCGGCGAGCTTGAGCAGCGCGCGTACGATCGCAACCGGCATCTTCTCGCACGTCGCCTCGGGCGACATCGGGGTGGCGACGCCCGGCCCGACCTCGACGGCGAGCGCCGTCTTCGAAGCCAACGTCAGCAAGACCGCACCGAACATCGGCGTGCCGGGCTGGGCCAACCAGATCACGATTCAGTCGCGTACGATCGAGCCCGGCGTCGGCACGGCCTCGTCGGTCGGGCCCGTGCAATTCTGCTCGCAAACCAGCGGCGGCTCGCCCGCGTTCTCGCTCGCCAACACGGTCAACGGCGTCGCGCAGGGCGTCACCCCGATCGTCAACGAGACGACCGGCGCGGTCAACGTCTCCGCGCTCACCGCGCACGTCGCCGATCTCCAGGGCGTCTCGAACGGCCTCGCCGGCGTGCAAACCGGCGTGAGCCAACTCAGCTCCACACTTTCCCAGATCTCGGCCTTACCTGGCCTGGGAGCGCTGACCAACGGCGTGCTCAACACGCTCCTCACGGCAATCCAACCCGTGCTCAATGCCGCGCTCGCGGGCACGTCCTCGAGTGCGTCGATCTCGGGCTTGAGCACCAGCATCAATACGGTGCTCCAGCCGATCGAAGCGGTCTTGTCGGCGCTGGGCCAGAGTACCCTCGTGAGCCAGTTGACCTCGGCGGTCACGTCGCTGACGACGGGTCTCTCGACGCTCAACGGTGCCGAATCCGACCTCAACCAGATCACGGGAACGGTGTGCTGACCGTGCCCCGATCCGACGTCGGCTTTGCATCCAACCATGCCCGGCGCGGGCAAACGCTGCCCTTCTTCGTCATCGCGACGATGCTCGCGCTCTCGCTCGTCTTCTTCGTCTTCAACTATGCCAATACGATGCGCTGGCAGATTCGCGCGCAAAACGCCGCCGACTCCGCCGCCGTCGCTCTGCTGGCCAGCGACGCGCAGGCCGCCAACAGTATGGAAACGCTGCTCTACGCGATGTCGCTGCAAGATTTCAAGATGAGCACGATCAACTCGGCCACGGTCAACCTCTTGCAGAACAACACCGTCTGCATCTTGCAGAACCCCTGTTCGCAGAAGCTGAGCGCGCTCTTGACGCAGTACGTGAACTACGCAGCCGAACTGCCCAAGCTCGAAAGCAGCCTGCAGACCTTCGTTTCGGGCCTCAAGAATGCGTCGCTCGTCAATCAATTGGGCTTGAACGGCAATAACAATCCGTCGGGGGTCGCAAACGGCTTCATCAACTCGCTGCTGAGCGGCGGCAAATGCGTCAACGTGCTGACCAACTGCGCCGAGGGTTTCACCTACTCCGTCGCGGTGGTCACGACGGTGCCGCTCGTCATCGACGTCGTGGCCTGCAAGAACGTCTCGTCGCTTGCCGGCGGACTGCTCCACCTGCCCAGTTCCTCGTTCAAAGCGGTCGGCCGCGCGACGGTCGCGCTGTCGCCGCTCAACTCCACCACGAATGCCGGGACGCTCGTGCAAGGCCTGGGCGGCGTCAACGGCATCGTGCCGCAGATTCCGCTCGGCGGCGCAGGCCTCGGTTTGGGGAACATCAACTTGGCAAACTTCAACGTTACGACCGGTTATCTGGTACCCACGCCCGTCTCGCCGCTGACGGCGGCGAACGTACCGTGCTGAGCTTCACGCGCCGCCGCGGCGCTCGCGGCCAGGCGCTGGTCGAAACCGTCTTGTTCTTACCGATGCTCCTGACCGCGATGTTCGCGCTCTTGCTCTTCAGCCGCGTGGGCGTCGTGGCCGAACGCGGCGAGAGCGCGGTGCGCTACGCCGACATGGTCACGTTCCGTCACGGTAACGCCTACACGGTCGCCGTGGTCTACGACCTGCTCGACGAGTTGCTCAATCCGAGCGCATCACAATTGGGCCCGCTCTGCCTCACGCCGAACTCGCTGACCGCGAGTCCGCCGCCGCAGAACACGATCAGCGCAGCGGCGCTCCAAGCGCTGACCCAGTCGCAGCCTGCGGTCGGTTCAACGCCGGCGCCCGTCACCAAAGCCTTTTGGAGGCCGGATTCCAACGGCGCGCCGGCCTGCAATCCGCTCTCGGTGCAGTTGAGTTCGAGTACGTACGGCGTCTCGAATCTGCCGCTGTCGGTCACGAGCTTCCAAGTCTCGGGATCGATGAACGTGCCCAGCTATCTGAGCCCGCTGCTGGGTAGTACCACGACCACCACGGCGAACATGGCCTTCTTGAATCTGGCCACGCCGAACATGCTCGTCGCCTGCGTCCCCGGCTTGAGCATCGTCGTCGACATCCTGGCCGACATGCAGCCGCACGGGGGTTCGCCGAACTGTAATTCCTCGCTCAACCCGATCAGTTTCTGACGAAGTCTTCCGCACGAACGGTCGCGGCACGGGTTCGGTCCGGCGCTTCGCGAATGCGCCCGGCGTGATCGCATGCTTTCGGTTGCTCTCGTTCGTCTTCGTCGCCGCGCTCGCCGGGATCGCGCTGCCCGCTCACGCGGAGGAGATAACGATCGCGCAAAGCGCCGGCGGACGCGACATCCCGGCCACGCTCGCACGGCCCAAAGGGCCGGGGCCGTTCCCGGCGGTGATCGTGCTGCACGGATGTGCCGGCAAAGGACGCTTGGAGACGACGATCGTCGAGGCTCTGGCGCGTGAAGGCTACGTGGGCTTGGCCATCGACACGCTCGCACCGCAAGGCGTCGAAAACGCCTGCGAGGGCGCGGTCAAGGGCGCCTCGCGCAGATCGGCCGCCTATGCGGCGCAGAGCCTCGCCTGGCTCGCGGCGCAGCCGTACGTGCGCGCCGACCGGCTCGCAGCGATCGGCTTCTCGATGGGCGCGATCGCCGTACTCGATCTCGTCGACCCGTTCGTTCCGCACGCGCCGCCGCCGGGTTTGCGCGCGGCCGTCGCCTACTATCCCGCGTGCCGTTCGCGCGACGGACTGGTCACGGCGCCTTTGCTGATCCTCGACGGCAGCGATGACGACTGGACGCCCGCGCCGCCGTGCGCCGCGATGGCGCAATCCGGGGTAGCGGCCGGAAAACCGATCGAGATCACGACGTACCCCGGCGCGACCCACAGTTTCAACACGCCGCGGAACGCCGCAACGACGTACCTAGGACATACGCTGCGCTACGACGCCGCCGCGTCCGACGACGCCTGGTCGAAAACGAAGAAATTCCTGGCCCGCTACCTCGCGCCCTGAGCCGGCGCGGCGGGTGCCGCTTCCCCCGGATGCGAACGTCCGCGCCAGGCGGTGAAAACCGCTACAGCCGGAGGCACCGGTTCTCCGCGCGCTCCGTGATTGAAAGGAACGCCCTGCATGAAGAAGACGAGTTGGACGCGCCCACAGTTCCGTTTACTCGGAACGGGATTCGAAATCACGATGTATCTCGGCGCGCGGACGCGCGGCTAAAGCAATCTATGGGTGAGGCTGCGGCCCAATCGGACTTGGTCGACCGCCTTCGTGCGATTGGCCCGCAGCGTTACCACGATAAGCATCCCTTTCACCGCCGTCTCGTCGCCGGCGAACTCACGCCCGATCAGGTTCGCTCGTGGGTCGCCAACCGCTATTACTACCAGAAGATGATCCCGCGCAAGGATGCGTACGTGCTCGCCTCGCTGCCGAGCGCCGAATATCGGCGCACCTGGATCTCGCGCATCGCCGATCACGATGGAGCGGGTGACAAGATCGGCGGCACCGCGAAATGGCTGGCCCTGGGCCGGGCGGTCGGCCTGACCGACGAGTACGTGCTCTCGGAAGCCGGCGTCGCGCCGGGCACGCGCTTCGCCGTCGACGCCTACGTCGAGTTCGCGCATCACCGCAGTTGGCTCGAAGCCGTGGCCTCGTCGCTCACGGAACTGTTCGGGCCGCCGGTCATGGCCGCACGCGTTGCCTCGATCGTGGCCAACTACCCTTGGATCGAGCGCAGCGGGTTGGACTATTTCGGCGACCGGCTGACCTTGGCCAAACACGACGCCGACATCGCGCTCTCGTGGGTCGTCGAAGCGGCGACCACGCGTGAAGCGCAAGACGCATGCGTCGCCGCCTTGAACTTCAAGTGCGACGTGCTCTGGTCGGTCCTCGACGCGACCGCCCTCGACTGCGGCGCCGTCTCGTGAACCCGCGGTACCGGCTCGCGCGCGGCATACGCCTGCGCTGCGAGGCGGGCGCGGAGCCGTTGCTCCTGGTGCCCGAAGGCATCGTAACGCTGAACGTTTCGGCCGCCGCGATTCTCGAAACGCTGGGCGAAGGGAAATCCGTCGACGAAGTGGTCGCCGCGTTGCACGAACGATTCGACGACTCCGAGGCATCGCTCGCCGGCGACGTACGCGAGACCCTCGAAGACTTCGCCGCGGCCGGCTTCGTCGAACGATGAACGCTTCGGCCGCGGCCGTTCCGGCGCCGCGCTCGCTCCTCTGCGAGCTGACCTACCGCTGCAACCTGCAATGCCCGTACTGCTACAACCCGCTCGATCTCGGCCGGTCGAGCGATGAATTGAGCGAGGCCGCGTGGTTGCGCGTGATCGACGAGGCGATCGGGCTCGGCATCGTGCAGATCGGTTTCTCGGGCGGCGAGCCCACCTTGCGGCGGCGCGAACTGGTGGCCATGACCGAGCGCGCCACGGCCGGCGGCGCCTACACCAACCTGATNNACGCAAGGCACGTTTCTCGACGACGCATTGCTCGACCAACTCTTGGCTGCGGGCCTGGCGCACGTTCAGATTTCGATTCAGGCGCCCGAACGCGAACTCGCCGCGACCATCGCGGGCACCGACGTGCACGAACGCAAGGTTGAGGTAATCGAGCGCGTGCGCAGCCGCGACGTTGCGTTGACGCTCAACTGCGTGCTGCACAGGCTCAATCACGATTCGCTGCCGGCGATCTTGGCTTTTGCCGAAGAGCACGGCATCCGCCGGCTCGAACTCGCCAACGTCCAATTCTACGGCTGGGCCCTGCGCAATCGCTCCGCGCTCATGCCCACGCGCGAACAAGTCGAGCACGGCGCGGTGCTCGTCGCGGCCGCACAAGACCGGCTGCGCGGGAAGATGGACGTCACCTACGTGTTACCGGACTACTTCGAAGAGTTGCCCAAACCGTGCATGCACGGCTGGGGCAACGTCGCGATGACCGTGACGCCGGCCGGGACCGTCGTGCCCTGCCAAGGCGCGGTCGCGATAACCGGCCTGGATTTTCCAAACGTCGGCACGACGACGTTGCGCGAAGCCTGGTACGCGTCGGCCGCCTTCAACCGTTTTCGCGGCAACGCGTGGATGCCCGAACCGTGCCGCTCGTGCGACCGGCGCGAGGAAGACTTCGGCGGCTGTCGCTGCCAGGCGTTCTTGCTGACGGGCGATGCCGCCGCGACCGATCCCGCGTGCGCCAAAAGCCCCGATCACGGCATCGTCGTGGCCTACCGCGACGCGTCGAGCGTTGAAGAACGGTGGGCGCCGCGGCGTCCCCAGCCCGCGTTGCCGTGATCGTCCGGGTGCTCGGCTCGGCCGCGGGCGGCGGCGTGCCGCAGTGGAATTGCGCGTGCGCCAACTGCTCGGCGGCGCGCGCGGGCGGGCAGCCGCGCCGCTCGAGTTCGGGCTTCGCCGTCTCGCGCGACGGCGAGCAGTGGTGGCTGATCAACGTCTCGCCCGACATCGCCGCGCAGATCGAGGCCGCGCCCGCGCTGCAGCCCCGCACGGGCCGCGGCACGCCGATCCGCGGCTTTCTGCTCACCGATGCCAACGTCGACCATCTGGGCGGTTTGGCCGTGCTGCGTCAGCAAGGCGAGCATTCGTTCACCGTGTATTCGAGCGCGATCGTGCGCGAACTGGCGCTCGCGCAGCGCGCCTTCGCGCCGTTCGCCGAGCCGCCGCACGTATGGCGCGCGGTGGCTGCGGGGGAACGCCTCACGCTGGAACCCGGCCTGCTCGCGACCGTCGTTGCGGTGCACGGCCTCACCCCGGGTTACGCGGGCCGTAAGCCGTTGCCCGACGCGGTCGTCGCCTATCTTCTGCAAGATGAAAGCGGTGGCGGCGAGGCCTTGTTCGCGCCGGTGTTCGCCGAGGTCGGTGAGGCGTTGTTGTCCGCTGCCGGGCAAGCCGGCCTCGCCTTCCTCGACGGTTCGTTTTGGAGCGACCGCGAACTCGACGGCGTGGGCGTCACGAAGAGCGCACGCGCCTTGGGACACGCGCCGGTCGGCGGACCCGGCGGTTCGCTCGCAGCCTTCGCAGAGCGTTTGCCGCGCGCGTCGAACTGCAACGTCTACTTCGCGCATCTGAACAATACGAATCCATTGCTCGACGAAACGTCCGACGCGGCCGCCCAGCTGGGTCGCGCGGGTTTCGCGCTCGCCGAGGATGGCTTGGAGTTTCGGCTATAGTGTAAGCATGCCCCAGAACGAGATTTGGCTGCTCGTCGGTCTGCTCACGATTACGATTCCGCTCGTTGCGGGCGCGCGGCGGGCGCACGTCGCCTANNCTCGATCCCAACCTCGTCCTGCTGATCTTTCTGCCGCCGCTGCTCTATTGGGAGGCGATCACCGCGCCCACCGACGTGATGCGCGCGAACGCGAGCCAAATCTGGCCGCTGGCCATCGGTTTGGTCATCGCCACGACCATCGTGGTCGCAGTCGTCGCGCACGCAACGATCGCCGAACTCGGCTGGCCGATGGCCTTCGTACTCGGCGCCATCGTCGCCCCGACCGACGAACTCGCTTCGGCCGCCGTGCTCGAACGGTTGCGCGTGCCGCGCCATTTGATCGCGATCGTCGAGGGCGAAAGCCTGCTCAACGATGCGTCCTCGCTGATCCTCTACGCCGCGGCACTGGCCGCCGTCACCACGGGCGTCTTCTCGCTCGGGCCGACGTTGCTCCGTTTCGTTCTGGCCGGCGCCGGCGCCATGCTGCTCGGCGTGCTCACGGCGCGCATCGCAGTCTTCGGCTGGAGCAAGATCACCGACACCCAACTGCAGAGCGTGATCTCCTTCGATCTGCCATATCTCACCTATATCGTGGCCGACCGCTTCGGCCTATCCGGCGTTCTGGCCGTCGTCTTCGCGGGCGTATATGCCAACCAGTTCACGCCGCGCGTGATCACGCCGGCGGCGCGGACGCAAACCGCGGGCTTCTGGGACACGCTGGTCTTCTTCGCCAACGCCATACTGTTCTTGCTGGTCGGGTTCCAACTCAATGCGCTGGTCCGCACGGTGCTGCTCGAATACACATGGCAGACGTTGCTGCTCTATGCCCTGCTGATCAACGTCGCCGTGATCGTAACCCGTTTTGCCTGGATCGTAGGTCAGGAATACGTTCCGTTCCTGGGCGCCTCGTCCGAACACCCCGAGCCCGATTGGAAACACGCGGTAATTGCCGCCTGGTCGGGTTTGCGCGGCGCCGTCTCGCTGGCCGCCGCGTTGGCCATTCCCGTCACGACCATGGCGGGCACGCACATACCCCACCGCGACCTCGTCATCTTCTTGACCTTCAGCGTCATCCTGGTCACGCTCGTGGGCGGCGGCCTCACCCTGCCTTTGGTCATTCGCGCACTCGGCATCGGCGACGGCAGCGCCGAGGAGGACGATGAGTTGGAACGCGGCATCGCGGGCATCGCCTCGGCCGCACTCGGACGCATCGACGCGCTCGAAGCCGACGGCCGTTTCGACAAGGCCCATGCCGACCGGTTGCGCCGGCGCTTCGAGCACAAGCGCGACCACGCCGCGGGACACCCCGGCGACGAACGCGAGGCGCTCAGGGCCGAAGCCGAGATCGTCCAGGCGCAGCGCGACGCGCTCATCGTCATGCGCGCCCGGGGCGAGATCGATAACACGGTCATGCGCCGCCTGCAACGCATGCTCGACCTCACCTCGGAGCGCTTGGACCACCTCAGCGCCCGCCGGGACTAGGCGCGCTTGCGCTTGTCCATCAGTTGCCAGATCATCGGCGTGAAGATCAACTGCATGGCCAGATCCATCTTGCCGCCGGGACAGACGATCGTATTGGAGCGCGACATGAACGAGTCGTGCAACATCGAGAGCAGGTAGGGGAAGTCGATGCCCTTCGGGTTGCTGAACCTGATGACCAGCATGCTCTCGTCGAGCGTCGGAATGGTGCGCGCGATGAACGGATTCGAGGTGTCGACCAAGGGCACGCGCTGGAAGTTGATGTGCGTGCGCGAAAATTGGGGCACGATGTAGTTCACGTAGTCGGGCATGCGGCGCAAGATCGTATCGACGATCGCCTCTTGCGAGTGGCGGCGCGCCGTGCGGTCGCGGTAGAGTTTCTGGATCCACTCGAGATTGATGCTGGGCACCACGCCGATGAGGAGGTCGGCGTACTTCGACACGTCGACGGTCTCGGTGGCCACGGCGCCGTGCAAACCTTCGTAGAAGAGCACGTGCGTGCCGCTCGGGAGATCTTCCCAAGCCGTGAACGTGCCCGGCTCCTGACCGTATGGCGCCGCCTCCGTCTCGTCGTGCAGATACTTGCGCACCTTGCCCGTGCCGGTCTCGCCGTAGGTGCGAAACAGCGCCTCCAGCTCTTCGAAGAGATTTCCTTCAGGACCGAAGTGACTGAAGACGCGGCCGGCTTCCTTGGCCTCGGCGATCATGTCGCGCATCTCGGTGCGGTCGTAGCGATGGAAGGCATCGCCCTCGACCACGCCCGGGACGATGCCCTCGCGCCGGAAGATCTGTTCGAAGGTCGTCTTGACCGTGGTCGTTCCGGCACCCGACGAGCCGGTAATGGCGAGGACTGGGTAACGCGCCGACATGTGCTCCTATGCTATCCCGCTCTGAACAGCGAACGCGCGCTGAAGAGCGGCGTTTCAAACGTGAACGTTTCGCCCCTGTCCGACAACTCGTGGTAGCCGACGAGCCGTGCTACCTCCGCGCGAGCGCCGAAGATGACGGGCACGCGTTCGCCGAAATCGCGGGGCGTCCGCTCGAGCACGCGGCCCCGGCCGGTAGAGGCCGAGCCTTGCGCCTGCTCGACGATCATCGCGATCGGATTCGCTTCATAGAGCAAATGCAAGCCGCTTCCTTCCCGGGCCGAGTCGCTGGTATCCAGCGGCACGATGAAGACGCCGCCGCGGACCAGCAAGCGGTACGTCTCGGCCACGAGTGAATCGGCCCAGCGCAAATGAAAGTCGGCCCCGCGCGGTCCCGCCGCGCCCTGCATGCACTCGTCTACGTAATGCGCGACGGGCGGCTCCCAAAAGCGGCGATTCGACGAATCGATCGCGACCTGGCGCGTCGCTTCGGCAATGCGCATCTCGGGATCGGTCAGGGTATACGCCCCGATCTCGCGGTCGAGCGTGAAGCCGTGCACGCCCGCGCCGAGCGTGATTACGATCGTGGAAGCAGGCCCGTAGAGCGCGAAACCGGCCGCCACCTGACGCGTGCCCGGCTGCAGAAAATCAGACGCCTGCGGCTCGGTCGCGCCCTCGGGCGCGCGCAAGATCGAGAAAACCGAACCGACCGTTTGGCCGATGTCCAGGTTCGACGCTCCTTCGAGCGCGTCGAAGGCCAGCAGATAGGGTCCGCGCGGATAGATTTGCGGGATCGGGTACGGCTCGGCGCCGAGCGAGGAGAGCACGCCGCACAGTTGCCCGCCCCATTCGCTCTCGCGGAGCATGATCTCGTCGGCTACCTCCGCCATCGACCTCGGGGTGACGGGTTCGAGCAGCTTGCCCCTCGAGGTGGCCGAGGCGATGAACTTGCAGGCGGTCTGAATGTCGTTGAGCAGCGCGGTCAACTCGCGGTCGGGCGTGGTCGTACGACGCTGCTCCTCGATGATGAATTTACTGAACGTCGTCCGGCGATGGGGCATGAGCACTATCTTCTCGGAGGATCGTTCTTTTCTCTGCTCGCCCCCGGCGGCGGAGCATCGGCGCAATACGTCGCCGACGCGCGGGCCGGACGGTCGTCGACGTTGGTTTCGCCCGAGCAGGCCGAGATCGACGCGCTGCTCGCGCCCGAGCGGCAAAGGGGCGCCAAGGCGGCGGCCGCAGCGATCGATCGCGCCGAGTCGTTCGCGCAGAAGCACGCGGCGAGCGTCGACTACGAGCGCACGCAACACGAGGAAGGCGAGTTGCTGGTCGCGACCGCGCAGGCGGGCCTCGATGCGGCGAAGACGCCGGGACAAAAGGTCGACGTCCTGGTGATGCTCGCGCGCGGTTACGGCGATCTGAACCGCTGGGCCGACGCGGCGCACACGTATCGCGACGCGCTGGCTATCGCGCCGAATTCGCCGAAGCTGGTGTCGGCGTTATCGCGCGCCTACTATCGCCTGCACGACTATCCCGGCATGATCGCACGAGCGCAGCGCTATACGCAGTTGCAGCCCCGCGACGGCGACGGCTGGTCGGCTTTGGGCTTGGCCTATCGTCCAGCTCGCTACCGCGGTCCGGATCTGCCCGGCAGCGTCGCCTCGACCTTGAAGTATCGCCTCATCGTGGCCGCGCCCGCCGACGCGAAGGTCACCTTGCGTGCGGCCGGCCTGCGCCCGAATTGGGTCGCGTCGTTTTGCGCGGACGGACTCTGTTCGCCGCAGACGGTCACCTTCAGCGCCCCGGGCAGCGGCGTGAAGACGTACGAGTTCCAGCTCGTGCCGCCGGAGGCGGGCGCTCGGGCGGGCGCGGTTGCGGTCTCGGTCGATGGGGGAGCGAGCGTGCCCGTGCCTCCGCCCTCGCGTATCTGAACTTCATTCGAAGCAAAGAAAACCTACAGGAAACGCGCCCGGCTCCGGTCTAAGTATCGGGCCCGGGCATGATCATCAGGCTCGTCTACCGGCTCCCCTCGAGGATGAATGGAAGACTCCGCCGTTTCGGTCCGGCCGGCCGCGCTGCGCTTCGAAGGCTTCGCCGTCAACACGAGGCTGGTGCGGCGCATCGCGTCTCCGCTCGTGATTCTGCTCGCCTGGCAAATCGGTTCGATGACGCACGTCATCCCAGCCACGAAGCTCGCCGCGCCCACCACGATCCTGGCAACGTTTTGGAGCCTCTTGCTGAGCGGCGAACTGGTCAACGATCTCCTGGTCTCGTTGACGCGCGTGGCGGTGGGCCTCATCCTCGGCGTGGCCATCGGCACGGGCCTCGGTTTGCTGGCCGGCCTCTCCAGCCTCGGCGACGACGCGATCGACCCGCCCATGCAGAGCCTGCGCACGCTGCCGTATCTCGGCATGGCGCCGCTGCTGATCCTGTGGTTCGGCATCGGCGAGTTGCCGAAAATCGCGCTCGTCGCCTTCGCTTCGGCCTTTCCGATTTACATGACGCTGCTCGGCGGCATCCGTTCCGTCGATCCCAAGCTCATCGAGGCGGCCAAAGTCTTCGGCCTCAATCGCGCGCAGACGATTCGCGCCGTGATCCTGCCCGGCGCGCTCGCGCCCGCCTTGATCGGCCTGCGCTATTCGCTCGGCGCGGCCTGGCTGAGCCTCGTGGTGAGCGAACAGATCAACGCCGATAGCGGGATCGGCCACATGATCATGGACGCGCGCGACTTTCTGCGCACCGACATCATCGTNNGTCGAGAAGCGCGCGTTGGCCTGGCGGCCGTCGATCCTCAAGGAGGGCGCCTGATGCCCGGCGGCGCCGTTCGCGTGGAGAATCTCTCGCTCGCTTTCGGCGACGTGCGCGTGCTCGCCGACCTCGATCTCGAGATCGCTCCCGGCGAGTTCGTGGCGCTGCTCGGCCGCAGCGGCTCGGGCAAGACGACGTTGCTTCGCGTGCTCGCCGGTTTGGAGAGCGGGGCTTGCGGATCGGTCTCCGTTCCCGAGCAGAGCGCGGTCGTCTTTCAAGAGCCGCGCTTGCTCCCGTGGAAGCACGTCTGGCAGAACGTGGCGCTGGGCTTGGCCGGCGACGCGCGCGCCCGCGCGGATGAAGCCTTGCGCGAAGTCGGTTTGGCCCACCGCGCCAACGCCTGGCCGCTGACGCTCTCCGGCGGCGAAGCGCAGCGCGCGGGCCTCGCGCGCGCGCTCGTGCGCGAACCGGACTTCTTGCTGCTCGACGAGCCGTTCGCGTCGATCGACGCCTTGACGCGCTTGAAGATGCACGACCTCGTGCTCGAACTCTGGCGTCAGCACGGTCCGTCCGTCTTGCTCGTGACCCACGACGTCGACGAAGCGCTGCTGCTGGCCGATCGCGCCGTGGTGCTCGAGCGCGGCCGCATCCGCGCGCACGTCGCGATCGACGAACCGCGCCCGCGCGATCCGTCGTCGCCCGCTTTTTCGCGTCGGCGTCGCGAGTTGCTCGCGCTGCTCGGCGTGCCCCTGCCCGACCCGCCGCCCGCCACCGTCCAATGGAGTACCGCATGAACAAGCGTACGTTTCTCATCACGTCCGCATCGCTCGCCGCCGTGCTGTGCGCGGTCGGAACGGGCCTGCCCGCCGCCGCCGACACGCCGAAAGAACTGCGCATCGGCTATCAGAAGATCGGCGCACTGCTGATCCTCAAGGATCAGGGTCTGCTCGAGAAGCGGCTCGCCGCGCAGGGCATCGCCGTCAAATGGGTTCAGTTCCAATCGGGACCGCCGCTGATCGAGGCGCTCAACGCCGGCGCGATCGACTTCGGATACACCGGCGACACGCCGCCGATCTTTGCGCAAGCGTCGGGGGTCAATTTCGTCTACGTCGCCTCGATGCCCGTGCCGGGCAAGAGCAACGCGATCCTGGTGCGCGAGAACTCGGGCATCAAGACGATCGCGGATCTGCGCGGCAAGAAGATCGCCTTCGTGAAGGGTTCGAGCGCGCACAACGTCGTCGTGCAGACGCTGGAGAAAGCGCACATCGCCTGGAGCGACATCACGCCGGTCTATTTGCAGCCGGCCGATGCAGGTGCGGCAATCCAAAGCGGAGCGGTCGATGCGTGGTCGATCTGGGACCCGTTCTACGCCGTCGCCGAACACTATCCGGGCGTCAAGCTCTTGACCAACGCGGTAGGCATCGCACCGTCCAACGCCTTCTTCTTGGCCACCCGCGACTTCGCGACGCGCTACCCCGCCACGATTTCGGCGGTGGTCGACGAAGCGCAGAAAGGCTGGCGCTGGGCGGAGAAAAATCAGGACAAACTGGCNNCAGCAGGCCATCGCCGACACCTTCAGCAAGCTCGGCCTCATTCCGCGCTCGATCCAAATCGGGGCAGTGATCTGGACCCCGAACGGTAAGGCGCTTTCGGCAACGGGGGAACAGCACTGACATGTCGCTTCTCGAAGTTGGAACCCGCTCCGGCGCCGCGCTCGACGTCGAGAAGTTGACGCCGGCGCTCGGCGCGGTCGTGCATTCGTTCGATCTCGCGCAAGCGCAGGACGACGCGTCGATCGCGGCGATCCGCCGGGCGCTCGACGAACATCTGGTCCTGTTCTTCGAAGATCAAACGATCACGCCCGAACAGCAGCGCGACTTTGCGGCGCGCTTCGGCGAGCTGTACACGCACCCGTTGTATCCGGGTCAGACGGGCATCCCCGAGCTGATGGTGCTGGAATACGATGCCAACCGGAGAGGTCACAACGACGTCTGGCACACCGACGTCACGTACATCCAAACGCCGCCGCAAGCCTCGCTGTTGTACGCCGAGATCATTCCGGAAGTCGGCGGCGATACGCTGTGGGTCAATACGTATCTCGCCTACGAGGCGCTCTCGGAACACTTCAAGGCACTCATCGGCAAACTCCACGCCGTGCACGATTTCGCCAAGGCGTTTCGCCGCGAGCGCTTCGAGCAATACGGCATCGCCGATCGCGCGGACAAGGCCTACGCCGAGAATCCGCCCGTGCGCCACCCGGTCGTGCGCACGAACACGGAGACCGGCAGAAAAGCGCTCTTCGTGAATCAGAACTTCACCTCACACATCGACGGCGTGAGCGAGCGCGAGAGCCGGGCCATCCTCGGCTATCTCTACGAGCACCTCCAGCAGCCCGAGTTTCAGGTGCGCTGGCGCTGGAAGCCCAATGCGGTCGCCTTCTGGGACAACCGCTGGACGCAGCACTACGCACTGGCCGACTACTTCCCCAACCATCGCCGCATGCGCCGCGCGACGATCCTAGGTGACCGTCCGGTCTGAGTAGCGCGCCCCGGCTTCTTATGCCGGGACGAGTTCCTCGACGGCCTCCGCCGGCGCTGCGGACGCGAGTTCGCGACCGAGGCGAACGTACCGGCGGAGGTGGTGCTCCACGTCGCCCAAGGCGAGTTCGAGCATCGACATGCGTTTGAAGTAGTGGCCCACGGCGTACTCTTCGCTCATGCCGATGCCGCCGTGGAGTTGAATCGCCTGCTGACCCACGTAGCGACCCGAACGCGAGATTTGCACCTTGGTGGCCGAGAGCGCCTTTCCGCGTAGGCGCGCATCGCTCTCGGACACGAGGGCCATCGTGCCGTAGTAGACGATCGAGCGCGCCAACTCCAACTGAATGAGCATGTCGACCGCGCGGTGCTGCAACGCCTGGAAGGTGCCGATGGGCACGCCGAACTGNNAGGCAACGCGGCATCGGCTTCGCCGAGCACCGCGTCGCCGGGCACGCGCACGCCGGCGAAGGTGACGTCGGAGGCGCGCTGACCGTCGACGGTCTTGTAGTCGCGGCGCGAAACGCCGGCCGCGTCGCGATCGACGAGCACGAGGCTGATCCCGTGCCGGTCGGCGCGTTCCCCGCGCGTCCGCACGGAGACGACGAGCTTGTCGGCCGCGGCGCCGTAGGGCACCGCGACCTTGGCGCCATCGATCACGAGGTCGGTGCCGTCGCGCCGGGCCCGCGTATCGACGATCGAAGGCTCGTACCGCGAACCCGCTTCCGCGGAGGCGAGCGAGAGGAGGAGTTCGCCCTCGATCAGCTTTTCGAGCAATTGCTGGTGCGCTTCGTTCGTGCCGCCGTAAGCGAGCGCGGATCCGCCCAAAATAACGGTGGGCACGAACGGTTCGAGCACGAGCCCCTTGCCGAAGGCTTCCATCAGGATCATCGTCTCGACGGGCGTGCCGCCGAAGCCGCCGCGATCTTCCGGGAAAGCAATGCCGAGCCAGCCGAGTTCGGCGAACGTGCGCCAATGATCGCGGCTGAAGCCCGTGTCGCTCGCCGCCAGGGCGGTGCGCGCGTCGAAGGAGTAGGCGTCGGCCACGAAGCGGTCGACGCTGTCCTTGATCATGGTCTGGTCGGCGGATAAGGCGAAGTCCATCGTTGCTTACAACCCCAGGATCCGTTTGGCGATGATGTTGCGCTGGATCTCGTTGGACCCGGCGTAGATCGAGGCTTTGCGGAAGTTGAAATACCACAGCGCGCTATGCGTCTGCGGGTCGAGCGAGGCGTAACCGCCCGCGTCCATCATCAGTTCGGTGATCGACTGCTGGATCTCGGTGCCGGTGATCTTGATGAATGAGGATTCGGCGCCGGGGCTCGCACCGGCACTCTCGGCGGCCAGCGAGCGAAGTTGCGCGTACGAAAGCGCGGTCAATTCGATTTCGATCTGGGCGAGTTTGGTCGCGAAGCGCTCGTCGTCGAGGACCGTCCGACCGTCGAGTTGCTGCTCCGAGGCGACGGCGCGCAA
>PLFC01000078.1:11539-13017 GCA_003136655.1 Vulcanimicrobiota bacterium | reverse complement strand
CCCGTTCCGCTGGGCGACGTGGCCGACGTCCGGTTCGTCGACGGCGCCTCGCAGATCTTCCGTGAGAACCAGGAGCGGTACGTTCCGGTGAAATATAGCGTGCGCGGTCGCGATCTCGGTAGCGCAGTCCTCGACGCGCAGGCTCGCGTTGCGAAGGAAGTGCATCTGCCCAGCGGCGTGCGTCTCGAGTGGGTGGGCGAACTCACCGAATTCAACGAAGCGCTNNGCGCGGCTCGGCGTCGCGGTGCCGGTGAGCCTGTTGCTGGTGTTGATCTTGCTCTACTTCAACTTCGGGTCGGTCAGGGAGGCGCTGCTTTCGGCGAGCGTCCTGCCGCTCGCGGTCGTCGGCGGCGTGCTCATTCTGGCGCTGACCCACACGCCGCTCAGCGTCTCCGCGACGATCGGTTTCATCGCGCTCTTCGGTATCTCGATCATGAACGGGCTGATCATCGTCAGTTCGTTCAACGAGAACATCGCTCAGGGTATGTTGCTGTTGCCCGCGATTCGGAAGGCCTGCGACCATCAGCTTCGTCCGGTCGTGATGACCTGCATCGCGGCGTGCGTCGGCCTCTTGCCGGCCGCCCTCTCGAACGGCATCGGCTCGCAGGTGCAAAAGCCGCTTGCGCTCGTGGTCGTGGGCGGTAGCTTGGTGGCGCCCTTTCTGATCTTGCTGGTATTGCCGGTGTTGCTCAGCGTCTTCGGCAAGGGCGGTGCGGTCAAGTCGCCGCCGCTTCCCGCACGGAGCGTGACGTGAAGCGCATCTACGTTTCCGGCGCGATGATCGCGGCGCTCGCGCTCGCCGGCTGCAAGCAGCCGCAGCCGCCGCCGACGCCCGTTCCGCCCGCGCCCACCGCCACCGGATACGGTGACGTCCCGCCCGCGACCGCGTCGGCCAACGTCGCGGCCGGCGTCGCGCAGCGCTTCCACGTCGATATGGACGTGCCCGCGCAGTGGTGGACGCTTTTCCATTCCGAAGAGCTCAACGCGCTCGTCACCGAGGCGATCGCGAAGAATCCCGACATCGCCTCGGCTCAGGCTGCGCTTCGTGCGGCGCGCGAGAGCTACGTGGCCCAGCGATCCTCCGCCTATCCCAACGCCCAGGGCTCTTTTGGGGTCACGCGACAGCAATCGCCGACATTTTACGCGCCGCCGCTCAACAGCAACGCCTATGTGTACGGTATCCACACGCTTTCGCTCGACGTGGCCTACACGCCCGACGTGTTCGGAAACCTCCGCTACCAAACGCTCGCAGCCAAGGCGGGCGTTGACATCCAGCGGTACCAGACCGAGGCGACGTATCTGACGCTGACGTCGAACGTCGCGCTGACGGCCATCCAACTCGCCTCCATTCGCGATCAGCTCGCCACGACGCACAAGATCATCGAGATCGACCGGAAACTGATCGACCTGGCCAAGGCGCAGCGTACCTATGCCCAGGCCGCGGGACTCGACGTACTCTCGCAGGAGGCAGCGCTGGC
>PLFC01000078.1:0-11509 GCA_003136655.1 Vulcanimicrobiota bacterium | reverse complement strand
ACCCTCGTGCAAGCCGGCGATCAAGTCGGCGTGGCCTACACTAATCGGCTGCCGAATTTCTCGATCAACGCCCAGACCGCAACGCAAGCGCTGAGCCTCATCGGACTCTTCGGACCGGGGTCGTTGCTCTCGGTGCTCACGGCGCAGGTTGCGGCCCCGTTCTACGACCACGGCACGCTCAAGCACCGTGAGGCGGCGGCCATCGCCCAATACGACGAAGCCGCGGCCGACTACCAAGGTGCGGTGCTCAGCGGCTTCCAGAACGTGGCCGATTCGATGGTCGCCCTGACCAAGGATGCCGACGGCCTGCGTGCCGCGGCGTCGGCCGACGCTGCAGCGACCAAGTCGCTGCGCATCGTGCAATATCAACTCCGTTACGGTTCGGTCTCCGCGCTCGCCGAACTCAATGCCGAACAGACCTATCAGCAAGCCGAACTCGCCGTCGTCCAGGCGCAGGCGGCGCGCTTCAGCGATACGGTCGCGCTTTTCCAAGCGCTGGGCGGCGGTTGGTGGAACCGCGCCGAAACGACCGGCTCGTAACGGCTACAGCGGAACCACCACGCCGATCTGCACCTGCCAATCTTGGCGAATGCCCAAGTCTTCGGGCAGCGGGTGTGCGTTGCGCAGCAAGAGGTCGAAGTAACCGCGCATCCAGCCGGGCATCGGGTCGTGCTCGTCGCGCACGAGTTTCGGATTAGCGTAGAAGAAGGACGTGTCGGCTCCGTCGAGCACGAGGCCGGCCTCGGAACAGGACTCTAAAATCGGCGCGATGTTGGGCCGCTCCATGTAACCGAAATTCGCGGTCACGAGCGTCAAGCGGTCGGAAACGCGCTGGATTGCGACGCGCTGCTCGTCGGAGACGTAGGGGCTCGCGGCGCGCACGAGCGTCAAGAGAATGACGCGCCCTTCATCGGCGCGTTCGCGGATCCACTCGTGCGAACCGCCCATGAAGGGCACGCCGTGTTGATCCCCGGTCATGAAGATCATCGTGCCGCGCGCCTTGGCTTTTGCCGGCTTGCTTTCGTGCACGTATTGCTCGAGCGGCATCTGCAGGTCGAGGAGCGTCTTGGCGATGCAGCGCCGGCCTTCGAGCCAAGTGATCGCGGTCACCACGAACGCGGCGCTGATGAGCAGCGGCACCCAGGCGCCCTCCGGAATCTTGGGCAAGCCCGAGAGAAAGAACGTGCCGTCGAGTAAAACGAACGACGTGACCAGCGGGATCACGTAAAACCTGTTCCATTTGAGGACGTTGGCCACCACGTCGTAGAATGCGATCGAGGTCGCGAGCATGGTGGCCGACACGGCGAGGCCATATGCCGCGGCGAGGTTATCGCTCGAGCGGAAGGTCACGACGAGCACCACGCAGGCGATGCCCAAAGCCACGTTGACCGCCGGGACGTAGACTTGGCCGCGCTGGTTCGTGGACGTGTGAATCACGGAGAGGCGCGGCCACAAATTCAGGTTGATGGCCTGTTCGGTCAGCGTGAAGGCGCCCGAGATCAGCGCTTGCGAGGCGATCACGGTGGCCAGCGTTGCCAGGATCACCATCGGAATCAAGAACGGTCCGGGCGCGAGCGCGAAAAACGGCGAGTCGAATGCGTGCCGGTCGACGAGCAAAATCGCTCCTTGCCCGAGGTAGCTCAAGAGCAACGTGGGGAAGACGAGCGCGTACCAGGCCGCAACGATCGGAGGCCGGCCGAAGTGCGACATGTCGGCGTAGAGTGCTTCGACGCCGGTCATGGCCAGCACGATGGCACCGAACACCAGAAAGCCGAAGATGCCGTGGTGCGTCACGAAGCGGATCGCGTGCAACGGGTTCAGCGCGAACAGAATCTGCGGCGCCTTGAAGATCGCCACCAGTCCGCTCGCACCGATGGCCAAGAACCAAACGACCATCACCGGTCCGAAGATCTTGCCGACGCGTTGCGTACCGCGCGATTGGATCAGGAAGAGGGCGATCAGGATCGCCACCGAGATCGGCACGATAAAGGGTTGCGCCGCTTTGGTAGCCACGCCGATGCCTTCGACCGCGGAGATCACCGAGATTGCCGGCGTTATGATGCCGTCGCCGAAGAGCATTGCTGCGCCCGCGATCACGACGATCGTGAGCCAGCCGACCCGCAGCGGCATGCCGAACGATTTCGGCGGCGAAGCGAGGGCCAGCAACGCTAGGATGCCGCCCTCGCCCTCGTGGTTGACCAGCATCAGATTGCCGATGTACTTCACGCAGACGACGAAGGCCAGCGCCCAGAGCAACACCGAGAGGATCCCGAGCACGTTCTCGAGCGTGGGCTCGACGTGCGCGGTGGTGAAGCACGTTTTGATCGTGTACAGCGGGCTCGTGCCGATGTCGCCGAACACGACGCCGAGGGCGGCCACGGCGAGTCCGGGGTTCGGCCCCTTTGGGGCGGTAGCTTCTGCCATCGCGCCTGTGTATACGCGAAACATTCCGATATTCCGCGAGGCGGGGTTGCGCGCGCGAGGCGCTGAACCAGACGCGCGATGTTTTTCACCGGATTCGCGCTTGCGGTCGCATTTGTGTCGCCCGCGCCCGCAACTCCGGGCGCTAGTCCATCCGGCTCACCCGCGCCTAGCCCTGCCGTCTCAGCGGCCCCTTCGCCTGCGCCGACCGCGACGCCCAAGCCCGAACGCTTCAGCGCGCACCTGCAAGCGACCGACACGCAGCAGTATCACGGCGGATTCCGCGCCGCGTATTCCGGGCCCCAGAGCCTCTCCGCGCGGCCCGATACGGCGAAGACGATCGACGCGACTTTGTTCCTCGGCGCGCATCTCTGGCAGGGCGGCGAATTGTACGTGAACCCCGAATTGGATCAAGGTTTTGGATTGGGTCAGCCCGCGCCACCCGGCGGCATCTACGAGGGCACCGTCGGCGTCGCGGGCTACGTGAGCGGCGAGGCGTACAAGGTGGGTCGAGACAGTTCGTACGGCCGGATCCAGCGCTCGTTCTTGCGCCAGACGATCGAGCTCGGCGGCGGCGATGCACGGAGCGTCGATCCCGACATCAATCAACTCGGCGGCTCGATTGCGCCCAAGCATCTCATTCTGACCGCGGGCAAGTTCTCGGTGGTCGACGTGTTCGACGACAACGTCTACGCGCACGATCCGAAGAACGATTTNNCTGCAGCCCAACGTGATCGCGGTCGAATCCGTGCCGCTGCGCCAGTATATGCCCGTGTTCGAATTCGAGCGGCGCACGTCGCTCTTCGGCGGCCGGCCGGGTGCGCTCAAAGCGTTGGCCTATTACGACGACGGCTACATGGGTGCGTACGCCGATGCGGTCGATGCGGCGATCGGAACGGGCAAGCCGCCCAGTACTGCGGACGTGCGTCAGAACAAGCACGTCAAGATCGGCGAGGGCCTCAACCTGGCTCAAGAGATCGCGCCCCATGTGGGCGTCTTCGCGCGGCTCAGCGCGATGAACGGAACCTATGAAGCCTTCGAGTTCAGCGACGTCGACCGCGCGGCATCGGGTGGCGTCTCGATCGACGGTGGCCTCTATCATCGACCCGACGACGCCTTCGGTCTCGCCTGCGCTTTCAACGCGATCTCCACGCCCGCGCAGCGCTATTTCGCGGCCGGAGGCCTGGGCATTCTCGCCGGCGACGGCGCCCTCTCGTACGCGGGCGAACGCGTGCTCGAGACCTACTATAAGGCCGGTTTCACCAAGCATTTCGCGCTGACGTTCGATTACCAGTACATTACGAACCCGGCCTACAATACGGCGCGCGGCCCCGTCTCCGTGTACGGCCTGCGCTACCACGTGCAACTCTGACTTCAGCGTGACGACCTCGCGAGGCGGCCGCGACAGCGGCGGACGCGGCGCGGTGTTCCGAGTCGCGCCGTAGAAGCCCCGACGGGTGTGGGTGCTCGCGGTTGCCATCATCGGTTCGAGCATGATCTTCATCGATGCCAACGCGGTCAACGTGGCGTTGCCTTCGATGCAGCGCGACCTTCATGCCTCGGCGGCCGAGTTGCAATGGGTCGTCGAGGGGTACTCGCTCTTCCTGTCGGCGTTGATCCTCATCGGCGGATCGCTGGGCGACATCTTCGGGCGGCGTCTGATCTTCGTCATCGGGATCGCGCTGTTCGCCTGCGCGTCGGCCGGCTGTGCCGCCGCGGGTTCGATCGGCGAACTCGAAATCGCGCGCTGCATCCAAGGCGTGGGTGGCGCGCTCGCCACGCCCGGGAGCTTGGCCTTGATCAGTGCCAACTTCCCCGACGCCGAACGCGGCCGCGCCATCGGCACCTGGTCCGGCTTTGCGGCGATCACGGCGGCGCTCGGGCCGCTGCTGGGCGGATGGCTCGCGCAACACGCCTCGTGGCGGTACGTCTTCTTGATCAACTTGCCCCTCGCCGTCTTCGTCGCGATCGCGGCGCTCGCGCGCGTCCCGGAGAGCCGCGATGAAGACGTCGATCGAACGGTCGACGCCGGCGGTGCCAGCCTAGCCACGCTCGGCCTCGGCGCGCTGACCTTCGGGCTGATTCGTTTGCAGACCGACGTGGGCGACATCCCGGGGCTCGCGTCGTGCTCGTGCGGCATCCTGCTGCTCGTCGCTTTCTTCCTATGGGAGCGGCGTGCGAAGGTGCCGATGATTCCGACCAACGTCTTCGCCAACGTCACGTTCTCGATTGCAAACGCGTATACGTTGCTGCTCTATGCCGCGCTCGGCGGCAGCCTGTTCTTCGTGCCCTTCGATCTACAGAACGTCTTGGGTTACTCCCCTACCGCCGCGGGTGCTTCGCTGCTACCGTTCATCGTCATCATGTTTACGCTCTCGCGCTGGTCGGGCGGCCTGGTCGCGCGGATCGGCGCACGTTTGCCGCTGGTGACGGGCAGTATTCTCGCAGGCATCGGTTTCCTGGCTTTTGCGCGCGCGAGCGGCGGCGGCTCGTACTGGACGACGTTCTTCCCCGCGGCCGTCCTGCTGGGCTTTGGCGGGGCGTTGTTCGTCGCGCCGTTGACGACGACCGTGATGGAAGCGCTCGATCCGGCGCGCGCCGGGCTCGCCTCGGGCATCAACAACGCGGTGTCGCGCATCGCGGCACTCGTGGCCATCGCGGCACTCGGGATCGTGCTGTCGACGGTGTTGCTGGCGCATTTCGACGGCGCCCTGGGTGCGTTGCACCTTCCGCAGAGCACCCTGTCCTCGCTTGCCGGCGACCGCGCATCGCTGACCACGGGGCGCGTGCCCGCGAATCTTCCCGAGCCCGACCGTGCCCGTGTCGACGCCGCGCTCCGCGACGCGTATACCGCCGGTTTTCGAGCGGTCATGCTGCTCTCGGCGTTGCTTTCGTTTGCAGCGGCGTTGGTTGCGTGGTTCGGCCTCAGTGGTGGCCCGGACCGTCGAGCGGACGCTGGTCGCTCTCGCGCGGCACCAGCACCAGCAATTCCCGCGCTCCCGCGTTGAGCGCGCGCACGGCAAACGAGCGTTTGCCGAAGAGCGACCGCGCCTTGCGCGGCGATTCGACGGCGAGTACGTCGCCGTCGACCAGCATGCCGGCCAGATGCACCGCAGCGTCCGGTGCGACGACGGTGGCGAAGGTGCCGCGCGCGACCTTGGTCGCCTCGGTCAAGGCGGCGATCGCCGGAGCGTCGCTCGGCGATTCTCGCGGGACGACGCTGACGACGCGCACGTCGATGTCCAAGCGCCGGGCGAGACGGCCGATGCGCCGCACCAGAATTACGTCGCGTTCGCGCGGCGCGACCCCGAGTACGATGCGCGCGAAGGGTTGTTCGCGGCGCGCCGCCGATCTGGCGTGCACCAATTCGCGCACGGTCAGTTCGCGCAGCGCGGCGAGGTTTTCGGTGCGGAAGAAGTTGCACAGCGCGGCTTCGATGCGTTCGGGCGGATAGATCTTGCCTTCGCGCAGACGCTCGCGCAGCACGTCGGGCGTCACGTCGACGAAGACGACCTCGTCGGCGAATTCCAGCACGCTGTCGGGCAGCGTCTCGCGCACGCGCGTGCCGGTCAACCGTTCGACCGCATCGCCTACGCCCTCGAGGTGCTGCACGTTGAGCGTCGTGATCACGTCGACTCCGGCGCGCAGCACCGCGAAGACGTCGTCGTAGCGCTTCACGCGTGCACCCGCGCTGACGTTGGTGTGCGCGAGTTCGTCGATCANNGCGCGGTCGAGCATCGCGTAGGTCTTGCCGCTGCCGGCCGCGGAGCCGAGATAGATCGTCAGCTTGCCATATCCGATGCGCATCCGGTCGGCCAGCGCGAACCCGTAGGGGTGACGCGCGGTCTCGTAGGCGGCGCGCAGCGGCGGCCGTTCGGGGTCGGCGACGAGCAGATCGCGATCGAGCGGACGCGTGAGAATGCGTTCGGCGAGCGGCCCGCGCGGCACGATCACGAGCGACGCGCGCACGTCGGTGAGGTCGCCGCGGGCCAGGCCCGCCGGCGCCGGCACGCGACCGGCCTCGGCGCGCAGCGCAGCGTCGACGAAGGCGTCGTCCTCGCGACCGTCGATCGCGGTCGTCTCCAGCGCGAGATCGATCGCCTCGGCAAATGCCGCCGAGCGGCGCAGAAAGGGCCCCGGGTCGGGGCTTTCGCCGACCACCGCCAGCGCCGTCGAGAGTTTGCTCGGCGCCACGACGGGAATCGTCAGGCTATCCACGGTGCGCAAGAGCAACTCGCGCATCATCTGCAAATTCTTGGGTTGGAACAGTCCGGCTGCGGCGCGATCGACGTCTTCGCTGCGCACGATGCGTCCGGTGCGCAGGCGAGATTCGAGGATCGAGGGCGCCACGTCGATCGCGATAACGCGGTCGCAACGGCGCAGAAACGACATCGGGATCAGTTCCCGGATCGGGTGCCCGACGATCCGTTCGGCGACCGGTGCGACGTTGTCGAGGTGCATCACGTTGAAGGCGCCGAGCACGGACTTCCCGGCCTCGCGCAAGGCCAGCGCGTCTTGCCAACGCTTGGCGTGCGGCGCGCCCGCGGGGTTGGCGTGCGCGAGTTCGTCGAGCAGGATCGTCTCGTACTCGCTCGCGAGGGCGGCCTCGAGATCGAAGTCGTCGATGCCGCCTTCGCCCGCGCCGAACGAACGCGGCGGAATGCGCGGCAGCATGTCGGCGAGCGCGTCGAGGTCGGGGCGGCGTTTGGTCTCCACCCAGCCGATGGCGACCCGCCGGCCGGCCTTGGCTTCGCGCAGCGCGTCCGTAAGCAAGCGGTAGGTCTTACCTGCGCCCGGCGCGCCGCCGAGATAGATCGTCAGACGCGGGGTCAAGCCCAGCTCGACGAGCAGCGCTCCCGCATCGGTCCGACGATCGTCTCGCACCGATTGGGGGTTCGCAGGGCGTGCCGCCGGGTCCCCGAAGGCCTCGGCGTGGGCTCGCGCGCAGTCGCCGTCGTCGCCTTCACGTTGCTCGCCGCGTTCTTCGTCGTCGACGCCTTGACGCCGCAGACGCTCGTGATCGCGATTCTGTTCGACATCCCGATCCTGCTCGCNNGCTCGCGGCGATCGTCAATGCCGCGCGCGACGGCTACCGCTGGGATCCGATCGGCATCGGCGACCGCGCCCTGTCGATTCTGTCGATCCTGATGGTCGGGTACTTGAGCACCGTCGTGCAAGCGCGTTCGGAACGCGTGGGCCGGCTCGCCGCGCAAGAGGCGCGCGCGCGGCGCGAGGTGACCTTTTCCGCCGCCGCCGATCGGATTCGCACCTCGCTCTCGCTCGACGTGGTGATCCGGGCCATCGTCCGCGAAGCGCCGCGCGCGCTCGACGCCGAGCGGGCGGTCTGGTATCCGTCCGGCGCGGGCCGCGAGACGCTGGCCGCGCGCGACGACGAAGCGGTCGAGGTGCTCGACGAACCCGTTCCGCCGGAGATTTCCTCGCTCGCGCATCGCGTGGTGGAAGAGCGCACGCCGCTGGTCATCGCGGGAGGCGATCCGGTCGGACGGTTCGTGCTCGATCGTCTCGCCGCGACGAGCGCCTTGGCGCTACCGCTGGCCGATCGCACGCGCACGTTCGGCGTGCTCTTCGTCACGCGTTCGTCCGGAGGGTTCGACGAGGTGGCGCCGGCCGCAGCGCGCGCGTATGCCAATCTCGCGGTGAACGCGCTCGCGCAGGCCGTGCTCTTCGACGAGTTGGCCGAGCGAAATACCGCGCTCGGCCAACGGCAGGCGGTGATCCACGATTTGGTCGACGCGATTTCGCACGACGTGCGCACGCCGCTCGCGGCGCTCTCGCTGACCTTACGTCAGGCGGCCGACGGCGCGTACGGCGACTTGCCGCCCAAGTACGGCGGCGTGCTGCGCGACAGCCTCGTCTCGATCGACGATCTGCAACGTTTGGCGGAGACGCTGCTGCTGGTGGCGCGCTTCGAGTCTGGCGAGCGGCGTCCCGTCGAGCGGGCGCCGGTGGACCTGGCCGAGTTGGTCCGCGAAGTCGGTTCCGAGATCGGCGCGATGGCCGAATCGCGTAGCGTGCATCTGACGCTCGACGCGTCGCCCGCGCGAACGTTGGGCTCGCGCGGGGATCTGCGCCGTGCCGTGATCAATCTTGCCGCAAATGCGGTGCAGCATACGCCGGAAGGCGGCAACGTAGTTTTGCGCACGGGCGAAAACGGCAAGTCGGTCGAGGTCGCGATCGTGGACGACGGTTTCGGCGTAAACGAGGCGGCGCGCGCGTCGCTTTTTCAACGTTTTGCCAACGGCTCGAGCGCGGGATCGGGCACGGGTCTGGGCTTGTATATCGTGCGCCGGATCGCCGAGGAGACGGGCGGGAGCGTGCGTTACGAACCGCGCGCGCCGCAGGGCTCGGCGTTCGTGCTGACCTTACCGAAGGCCGACAGCGCGGCGCACCGATGAGCGGCGACGCGCTCGTGCGCATCGTGCTGGTGGAGGATCACGCGCTCGTGCGGACGGGCCTGCGCACGTCGTTCGCGGCCGCGGGCTTCGACGTGGTCGCCGAAGCGGCCGACGGCGTCTCCGGGTTCGCCGCGGTCGAGCGCGAACGGCCCGACGTCGCCGTCGTCGACGTGGGCTTGCCCGGAAAAGACGGCGTCGAATTGACGCGCGAACTCAAGGCGATGCCCGATCCGCCGGGGGTCGTGGTGCTAACGATGCAAGAACGTCCCGATGCGGTGCTCGCGGCAATCGCCGCCGGCGCCGATGCGTATTGCGTCAAATCATCGGACGTATCGTTCGTGGTGGATGCGGTGCGCGCGGTGGCCGCGGGCGGCGCCTATTTCGATCCGCGCATTGCCGGCGTCGTGTTGCGTCGCGTCGTTTCGCCGGGTGCGCCGCCCGAACGTTCGCCGCTCACGCCGCGCGAAACCGACGTGCTCAAGTTGATCGCGGAGGGCGTCGGCAACGCCGAGATCGCCGAACGTTTGAATCTCGGCCTGGGCACGGTGAAAGGCCACGTCGCCGACATCCTCGAGAAGCTCGAAGCGTCGGACCGCGCGCACGCGGCCGTCACCGCTTTTCGCCGCGGTCTCATTTCGTAACGAAACCGCAGCGTTCGATCGCGAACGCGATGAAATCGGCAACCGCCTCGGGCACGTCGCGATCGCTCGCGGCCACGAGATGCCACTCTCGATCGAGCGGGGTGAACGCCGTCGGGATCTGCTGCACCGCGCCGCTGCGTAATTCGGCTTCGACGCCGTCGCGCGAGACCAGCGAATAACCCAGACCCGCGCGCACGCAGGCGCTGATCGCGCCGTTGGAGGTGATCGTCAAGCGCGGCGGGTCGATGCCGAGCGCACCGAAGCACTCTTCGGTCAACGCGCGCGTTCCGGAGCCCGGCTCGCGCAACAGCCACGTTGCCGTTCCCAGCGAGAGCTCCGAGAAGCGTTCGCCCGGCGGCGCGATCACGATCATCTCGTGCTTGCGCGTCGCGAGGGTGGTGAGCGGCGAATCCAGTGGCGGCCGCCCGGCGATCACGAGATCCACTTCCCAGTGTCGTAGCCGGTCCCAGACGTGTTCGTGGTTGCCCACGTCGAGGTCGACGCCCACCGCGGGACGCAGCTCGCGAAAACTCTGCAAGAGTTGCGGCACCAGATGTTCGGCCGCGGTGGTGACCGCCGCCAAACCGACCCGGCTGACGACTTCGCCGGAGACTTCGCGCGCGCGGCGGCCGCCTTCGTCGAGCAGCGCGAAGACGCGCCGGCCGTAGACCGCAAAGGCTTTGCCCGCGGGCGTGAGCCGGATTTTGCGGCCGTCGCGTTCGGTCAGCCGCACGCCCATCGAACGCTGCAGCGAGGCCAGCGCGGCCGAGACGGCCGGCTGCGACACCACGAGCGCGTCGGCCGCCTCCTGGACGGACCCGAGGCGCGCAGTTTCGAGGAAGGCCCGGAGCTGGTAGAGGGAGATCATAAGTCTATGTTTATGAATACGCCGGAAAGTTGTATTTGACCTTTATGGCTTTCCGGGGGCATACTCTGCTGGGCGCGATGGATGCGCCGCACCGCGGGAGGACAGCGTGGCTTCAAACACTTTCCAGGCCGGCGTCAAAGATTACCGGGCGACCTATTGGACGCCCGACTACGTGCCGCTCGACAGCGACCTGCTCGCCGTCTTCAAGATCGTGACGCAGGCCGGCGTGCCGCGGGAAGAAGCTGCCGCCGCGGTCGCGGCCGAGTCCTCGACGGGAACGTGGACCACCGTTTGGACCGACTGGCTGACCGACCTCGACTACTATCGCGGCCGNNGCCTATCGCATCGAACCGGTGCCCGGCGACCCGAACGCGTTTTATGCCTTCATAGCGTATCCGATCGACCTCTTCGAAGAGGGCTCGGTCGTCAACGTGCTCACCTCGCTCGTGGGCAACGTGTTCGGCTTCAAAGCCGTGCGCAGTCTGCGTCTCGAAGACCTCCGCTTTCCGCTGGCCTACGTGAAGACGTGCGGCGGCCCGCCCAACGGCATTCAGTTGGAGCGCGACCGGCTCAACAAGTACGGGCGTCCCTTCCTGGGTTGCACGATCAAACCGAAGCTCGGACTCTCGGCGAAGAATTACGGTCGCGCGGTGTACGAATGTCTGCGCGGCGGGCTCGACTTCACCAAGGACGATGAAAACATCAATAGCCAGCCCTTCATGCGCTGGCAGCATCGCTTCGAGTTCGTCATGGAGGCCGTTCAAAAGGCCGAAGCCGAGACGGGCGAGCGCAAGGGTCACTATCTCAACGTGACCGCGCCGACGCCGGAAGAGATGTACAAGCGCGCGGAGTTCGCCAAGAGCCTCGGCGCGCCGATCATCATGCACGACTTCCTCACCGCGGGCTTCACGGCCAACACGGGCCTGGCCAACTGGTGCCGCGAGAACGGCATGCTGCTGCACATCCACCGCGCGATNNATGCGCGAACCCTTCATCCCCGAGAACCGCTCGCGCGGCATCTTCTTCGATCAGGATTGGGGCGCGATGCCCGGCGTGATGCCGGTCGCATCGGGCGGCATCCACGTGTGGCACATGCCCGCGCTGACGGCGATCTTCGGCGACGACGCCTGCTTCCAGTTTGGCGGCGGCACCCTCGGGCATCC
>PLFC01000029.1 GCA_003136655.1 Vulcanimicrobiota bacterium | reverse complement strand
TGCGGGCAGCATCGTGGCCTACGCCGCGTCTAGCCAATTGGAGCGACTCGAGCCAAACGCCTAAAAATGCGAAAAACGCATATTTGTCAAGACTTGGCGGGCACCGGCGAGAATGCTATACTCCCTTTTGTCTCACGACGGCNNTCGATCTACGCATACCTCATGTACCGGCAGGTTAACCAGGCGCCGGCGAGTAGCTAAGAAGACGTCTTCTTACAACCAAGGTTCTCGAACGCCTGACGCACGCCGTCAGGCGTTCGCGTTTCCCGGCGCAGACCGGGCATCTCCCCGAAAGGACGAGCCATCAGCCTCACCCAGCAAATCGCCGACCTCAGCGCGCGGCTGCGCGACGAATTGGCCGGCGTCGACGACGAGGCGGGCCTCGAGGCCGTCCGCGTCCGCTTCCTCGGCCGCAGCGGCGAGATCACGACCCTGCGACGCGGCATCGGAGCGCTGCCCCCCGCCGAACGGCCGGATGCGGGCAAAGTCATCAATGCGGCCGTCGAGTCGCTCGAAGCGATGCTCACCGAGAAGTCGCGGGAATTGGGCCGGCGCGCGCTCGACGCGGCCTTGGCGACCAGCATCGACGTTACGTTTCCGGGCGCGCCCTCGCGCGCGGGCTCGCTCCATCCGCTGCGCCGGACGCTCGAAGACGCATGCGGCTATTTCGAGCGCCGCGGCTTCGCCGTCGTGCTCGGCAACGAGATCGAAACCGAGTATTATAACTTCGATGCGCTGAACATCCCGCCCGATCATCCGGCACGCGAGGGGCTCGATTCGTTCTATCTCCGTTCGGGTGCGCTGTTGCGCACGCACACCTCGCCCATGCAAGTGCGCACGATGCAAGCGAATCCACCGCCGATCGCTATCGTCACGCCCGGCAAGGCATACCGGCGCGATGCGGTCGACGCGCGGCACAGCTACATGTTCCATCAGCTCGAAGGTCTGTTGGTCGCTCCGGGCATCCACCTCGGGCATCTCAAGGGCATGCTGACCGGGCTTTTCCGCGAACTCTTCGGACCCGCGCAGACCGTGCGCTTCCGTCCGTCGTTCTTTCCGTTCACCGAACCGAGCGCGGAGATCGACACGACGTGTCCGGGCTGCGCCGGCAGCGGTTCGCTCGCGGACGGCAATGCGTGTCGCACCTGCGGCGGATCGGGCTGGATCGAGATGGGCGGCGCGGGCATGGTGCACCCGGGCGTGTTGCGCGAAAGCGGTTACGATCCCGATGCGGTGTCGGGCTGGGCCTTCGGCATGGGCATCGAGCGTCTGGCGATGGTGCGCCACGGGATCGACGACATCCGCGTGCTCTTCGAAAACGATCCGCGCGTGCTCGCGCAGCTCGCCTAGTCGTCGTCGGGCGGCCGCCCGTCGTACGGCCGCGACTCGAAAAATTGCGGCGCGTACAGCGTGTGCACCCGGTGGTACGCGCGCGGACTCTGCGCGAAATCAAAGGCCGCGGGATCGTTTGCCGGATCGTTGGCGCGCGCGTCGCTCGCCGAGAGTTGGCTCAATCCGTACCGATCCTCGATGAAGCGCAAGATGCTGCCCGTCTCGTACTGCACGTGCGTGACGGAGCCTTGCCGGGCATAGGGTGAAATCATCAGCAGCGGCACGCGGAAGCCGAGACCGTCGTAATCTTCGTAGGGCGGCGGCACGTGATCGTAGAGGCCGCCCCAATCGTCCCACATGACGAAGATCGCCGTCGTATTCCAAAACTGGCTCTCGCCGATCGCGTTGACCAGCGTCGACACCCACTGCGGGCCGAGCTTGCCGCCGCAATTGACGTGGTCGGAGGTCTCGCAGGTCGGCGTTATCCAGGTGACGTTGGCCAGATTCCCGCCGGCGAGGTCGGTGAAGAACTGGGTCTGCGGCGTGATGACGTCGGTGCCCCAATCGGGACCGTAGCGGATGTGTCTGACGGCCTGATAGCCCGACCATTCGCCGCCGTTGCTGTTGATCGTACTCGTGTAGAAGCGCCAGGTGAGCCTTGCGTGGTCGAGCTCGTCGCCCAGGGTCATATAGTCGAAACACGCTTGCAGCTGAGGTCCGTACGTCCTGTTTTGCGTGATCGTCTCGACGGTGTCGTCGCTCCCGCCGTCGCAGCCCCACAGCGCTTTGGGAAGGTCGACGGCCGAATCGGCCTGCGCGGCGATGAGGTACTGGTGCGACACGAAGCTCTCGTCGAGGTGCGACTGGAACATGCGATCGGCCAGCACGAATTGGTTCGCCAGCGCAAAATACGGTTTCGACTCCGCGTGCGGAACGTAGACGTATTGCGGGTTCGCCGGACCGCCGTTCGAAATGTCGTTGTTGAATCCGTTCATCGTGCAATTCTGACCGGGCGGCGTGCCGTTGCACGCCGAGAACATCGCAGCGGCGGAATGATCGAGGACGTACCGATCTTCGAGGCCGACCGGCTGGAGCCGGATGACTTGATTGTTCGAGTCGAGCCCGCTCGAAACGGTATCGGCGCCCGGATAACCGTGAAAGAGGTTGTCGAAGCTCCGGTTCTCTTGCACGATGATCACCACGTGCTGGATCTTGCCGGTCGCGGCATGATGGTCGAACGAAGCGGGCAACACGAACGGGACGTGCGCCGACTCGACCGGAATCGAATGCTGCACCGGTTGCTGTACCGCGCAACCGGCCAACGACAACACGAAAGCCGGCACGATGCGTAGGGGACGAACGAAACTCTCCTCCACCGGGGACGAGTGAAGTGCGAATTGCTCATTCCCGGAGCGGTGGATAAACCCCGCCGGGCCCGATCGATCGCCCGAGCGTGCGGCGAAAGGGGCACCGTCCGCGCGTCGGCGTAGTAGGTCTCCGGTATGAAAGTTCCGATCGCTTGGCTCCGCGACTACATCGATCTGACCCTGGGCACCGACGAAATTGCGGAAAAGTTCGCGAGCCTGGGCTTTCCGGTCGACGCCGTGGAGCGCCGGCCGGCGCTCTCGGGCGTGGTCGTGGGCCGGTTAGCCGCGGTCGAGAAGCACCCCAACGCCGATCGGCTGCAGGTTTGCACGGTCGACGTCGGCGAGGCGAAGCCGCTGACGATCGCGACCGCGGCCACCAACGTCGCCGCCGGCCAGATCGTGCCCGTCGCCAAAATCGGCGCGCAATTGGCCGCGATGACGATCGCGCCGCGCAAGATGCGCGGACTCGATTCCGAAGGCATGCTCGTTTCCGCTGGCGAGTTGGGTTTGGCCGAAGACGGCTTCGAAGACGGCATCCTGCAACTCGAAGCCGATTCACCCATCGGCGCCGACTTCATCGCGCTTCACCGCTTGAGCGACGACGTGCTCGACGTCGAAATTACGGCCAACCGCGTCGATGCCATGTCGATCTTGGGACTCGCCCGCGAGTTGGGCGCCGCGCTCGGCTTGCCGGTGCGCGAACCCTCGCTCGAGGTTACCTATACCGAACCGGAGAGCGCGGCCGACGCATCGGTCACGCTCGAAACGCCCGACTGTAAGCGCTTCGTCGCGCAGCGCTTCTCGGCGCTGTCGGTGCGCACGGCGCCGTTCTGGATTCGCGCGCGACTCGCGCTTGCGGGGCAGCGGCCCATCGACAGCCTCGTCGACGTCTCGAACTTCGTCATGCTCGAAACGGGACAGCCGCTGCACTTCTACGACTTCGACAAATTGGCGGGCAAGCGACTCATCGTGCGCGATGCGACGCCCGGCGAACGCTCGATCACGCTCGACGGCGAAGAACGCGAACTCACGCCCGTGGCGCTGGTCATTGCCGACGAACGCCAGGTGCAGTGTCTGGCCGGCCTACGCGGCGCAGCCAGCAGCGAGGTAACGGCCTCCACGCGCGAACTCTTGCTCGAGGCCGCGACGTTCGCGGGCCCGCGCATCCGGCGCATGTCGATCGCGCTCGGTTTACGCACCGACGCCTCGACCCGGCACGAAAAGGGTCTGCCGCTTTCGCTCTCCTCGCTCGGCGCCGCGCGCGCCGCACATCTGCTGCAAGCCGAAGGCGCGGCCGTGCACCGTCCCTTCGCGGTGGGCGCGGAGATCACGCCCGCGGCGGCCGTGCGCGTAACGCCGCACGACGTGCGCCGCCTGCTGGGCATTGCGCTGGACGCAAGCGAGATCGAACGTGCGCTGCGCGGGCTCGGCTTCACGATTGAGGCCGACGGCGACGGGCTGCTCGCGACGCCGCCGCCGTGGCGCGGCGACGTGCATCTGCGGGAAGACGTGATCGAAGAAGTCGGCCGCGTCGTCGGCTACGACCGCGTTCCGAGCGAACTGCCCGCAATCGTCGAGCAGGCGATTTCCGGGAAGACCTATCACGACGAGCGGCGCATCGCGCACGCGCTCGCGGCGCAGGGATATCGCGAGGCCCTCTCCTTCGCACTGCAACCGGCAACCGTTCGCGAAGGCTACGACCGCGCGGGTGTGGCGTTGCCCGGCGAGCCGGTCGAGATCGTCAACCCGCTGTCGGAAGATCAGCGTTTCATGCGCTTCTCGCTGTTGCCCGGCTTCCTCGCGCTGGTGAAGCGTTTCGCAAGCGACGAGCCGTTGCGCTATTTCGAAATCGGCCACGTCTTCTGGGGCGGCGACGAACCGGTCGAAACGGCGCGAGCCGGCTGGCTGCTCGCGGTGCCCAAACGCTCCGGCGAACCGGAATGGCGCGACGCGGGCTTCGTCACGTTCAAAGGCGAGGCCGAGGCCGTGGTGCGCGCGCTTGCGGGAAGCGACGCGGAAACCGTCGTGACGCAGCGCGCCGAACTGCACCCCGGCAAGGCCGCCACGTTGCAGATCGAGGGTCGCGACGCCGTTACGCTCGGCGCGGTCGACCCGCGGCTCTTGGCCGAATACGACATAGAGAGCGACGTCTATTTCGCGGTGCTCGACGTCGACGCGGTGCCGGCTCATCGCACGCCGCGCTTCGTCGCGCCGTCGCGTTTCCCGGCGCTCGAACGCGACCTCGCACTGGTCGTGGCCCCGGAAGTGCGCGCGGGCGACATCGAGCGCGCCGTGCGCTCGGCGGCCAACGGCCTGCTGGCCGAGGTGCGCGTCTTCGACGAGTATCGCGGTCCGCAAGTCGAGGCGGGCAAGAAGAGCGTTGCGGTGCGCGTGGTATTGCAGAGCCGCGAGGCGACCCTGACCGACGCGCAGGCCGAGACGCAGGTCGGCGCAATCCTCAGCGCGCTCGAACAGACCTGCGGGGCGAAGATTCGCGGATGAGCTGGCCCGACGCGCTGGCGACGCTGGTGCTCGTCATCGGCGGGGTCAAAGGCTTCATGCGCGGCTTCGTGTCGGAATTGACCGGGTTGATCGCGCTCGCCGTGGCGATCGGCGCGGCCTTCGTCTATCCCGGCATGTGGGACGACGCCGTTGCGGGTTGGACGCATCTGGGTCCCGGCTCGGCACACGTCGTCGCGATGGCCGCCTTCGCGCTCTTGGCCTACATCGTGGTGATTCTGCTGGGTTCGGCTCTGGGTACCATTGCGAAATTGCCGATCGTCAACGTGCTCAACGCCGCGCTCGGCGCCGCCGTCGGCGTGGTGAAGGGCGCGATTCTCCTCTGGCTCGTGATCTTCGTCGCGCTCTATTTCCCGCTCAGCAAGGATTTGCGTGAGGATCTGAGCCGCTCGTACATCGTCGGCTGGCTCGAAAAGCCCAACGGGGACATCGACACGGCGCTCAAGCGGTCGCTGCCCTGGTTCGCCAGGCCGTTCTCAAACGGCATCATCGGACGCCACCGGGTGTGAACCGCGCGCTCGCAGCCGCCGCGTCGACGCTGCCGGGGCACTGCTACACCTCGGAAGCAACCTACGCGCGCGAACGCGAGCGCATATTCGACCGCTCTTGGCTCTACGTGGCGCGGAGCGAAGACATCGCCGACGCGGGCGCGTTCGTGCTGCTCGACTCGTTCGGAGAGAGCATCATCGTGCTGCGCGGCGACGACGGCGCGGCGCGCGCCTTCTACAACGTGTGCCGGCACCGCGGCGCGCGACTCTGCGAACGCGAGACGGGGCATTTCGCGGGCGCCATCGTCTGTCCGTATCATGCGTGGACCTTTGCGCTCGACGGCTCGCTCGCGGCGGCCCGCAACATGGCCGGCGTGCCGGGGTTCTCCAAGGACGATTATCCGCTGGAGGCACTCGCGGTCGAGGAATACGGCGGCTGCATCTTCCTCAATTTCGCGGCGGAGGCGAGCGCACGCGTCGCGCCGCGCGTTACGGACTACCTCGCGCCGCTCGCACGCAAGTTCGAGCGCTGGAATCTCGCCGGCCTGCGCCGCGCGCGGCGCGCGAGCTATGCGGTGGCCGCCAACTGGAAGTTGATCGCGCAGAATTACTCCGAGTGCTATCACTGTCCGGTGGTGCACCCGCAGCTCGACGAACTCTCGGCCTGGGACAGCGGCTCGAACGATCTCGAGCACGGCGCGATCCTCGGAGGTCCGATGCGGCTGCGCGACGCGCACGAGACGATGAGCACCAGCGGCGCGGGCGGCCGCGCACCGCTGGGCACGGTCGACGCCGACGACCTGCGCCGCGTCTATTACTATTCGCTGTTTCCCACCCTCTTGCTGAGCCTGCACCCGGATTACGTGATGCTGCATCGCATCGTGCCGCTGGGCGTCGCGAACTCGATCGTGCACTGCGAATGGCTGTTCGCACCCGAAGCGATCGCGGCGCCCGGCTTCGATCCGAGCGACGTCGTAGCGTTTTGGGAGCTTACGAACCGGCAAGACTGGCACGTCTGCGAACTGTCGCAAAGCGGCATCGCCTCTCGCGCTTATAAGCCCGGGCCATATTCCGGCTACGAAAGCATGCTCGCCGCCTACGACGATCACTACCGCGCGGTGATGGAACTCTAGACGCCTGCGGTCGCGGGTTGCCGGTCGAGGAAGATCTCGAGCGCGGCGCGCACGCCGGCACCCACCTGCAGATGGTGGCCGAGTTGCAGTAGCACGATTTCGAGCGCGCCGATCGCGCCGAGGATGTCGGTTTGCGCGAGCGCGCCCATCGTGCCGATGCGCACGATCTTNNCCCTCGGGCACCTTGATCGCGACGACGGTGTTGGAGTGCGCGTTCGGACGCGAGAAGATCTCGAGCCCGAGCGCCTCGGCGCCGGCACGAATCGCCCGGGCGTAGCGTTCGTGGCGGGCCCACACGTTGGCCGCGCCTTCGTGCACGTAGCGTTCGAGCGCGACGTCGAGCGCGNNGCGCCTTGCGCAGATCGAAGTAGAACGTCGGCGCTTTGGCCTTCTCGATGCGCTCCCAGGCCTTCGCGGAGATCGCTACCATCGCGAGACCCGGCGGCACCGCGAGCGCCTTCTGCGAGGCCGTNNACGACGATGTCGTAGCCCCACTCGTCCATCTTGAACTCCGAGGCGGCCAAGCCGCTGACCGAATCCACGATGCGCAGCGCGGGATGATCCCCGAGCGCGGCGGCAATTGCAGCCATGTCGTTCTGCGAGCCCGTCGAGGTTTCGTTATGCGTCAACAAGATGCCGGCGAAGCGGTGCCCGGTATCGTTGCGCACGATCTCGGCGAGGGCCGCCGTATCGACGCACGAACCTGCCGGCGTTTCGAGCACCTCGACTTCGAGACCGTACGTTTTGGCGATGTTGATCAAGCGCTTTCCGAAAACGCCGATCGGGCAGGCCAACACGCGTTCGCCCGGCGAGAACGAACTCGAGATTGCGGCTTCCAGGCCGCCGGTTCCCGAACAGCCCAGAATCTCGATATCCGCCTTCGTCCCGAAGATGGGCTGGAGTCCGCTCTCCAAGCGTTCGAGGAGCTTGGCGAATTGGGCGCTGCGGTGGTCGATCATCGGGCGGGCCATCGCCGAGAGCACGGGCTGGGCCACGGTGACCGGGCCTGGTATGAAGAGCAGGTTGCGATCCATGATGGGGCGTCTGATTCGTCGCGTCGTATGCCGCAGCATGCAGCCAGAGGAAACGGTTCGGCTGACGGCACTGTGTTCGGGAGGCGGTTGAGCGAGTAAAGTCGGCTCCGCCGACCTGGCGCAGGTCTTGCGCCGCTTGCCNNCGATCTGGCCCTGGTCCAGACCGTCGACTTCTTCACGCCCATCGTCGACGATCCGTACGATTTCGGACGCATTGCGGCGGCCAACGCCCTCTCCGACGTCTACGCCATGGGCGGCACGCCGTTGACCGCCCTCAACATCGCGGCCTTCCCGGTCGAGCGGCTGGGCACGGAGATCCTGGCGCGCATCCTCGAAGGCGGCGCGGCGACCGCCCGCGAGGCCGGCGTCGCAATTCTCGGCGGCCACACGATCGAAGACGACGAGCCCAAATACGGCATGGCCGTAACCGGAACGGTCGATCCGCGACGCATCGTGAGCAACGCCGGCGCGCGCCCGGGCGACGCGCTCGTGCTGACCAAGCCGCTGGGCACGGGCATCCTCGGCTCAGCGCTCAAAAAGGGCCGGCTCGACGCCGGCGACCTGGCCGAGGCCATCGGGTGGATGACCGCGCTCAACGCGAACGCAGCGAGCGCGATGCTGGCCGCGGGCGCGCACGCGGCAACCGACGTGACGGGCTACGGCCTGCTCGGCCACGGCGGCGAGATGATGCGCGCGAGCGGCGTGCGCCTGCGCCTGTACGCGAGCGCAATTCCGGTCATGGCGAACGTGCACGAAATGCTCGCCGCGGGCATCGCGCCCGGCGGAACGCGCGAGAACGCCCGGCAACACGCCGCATTCACCGAATTCGCGGCGGGTCTCGACGACGACACCCGCGTAATCCTCAGCGACGCCCAGACCTCGGGCGGCCTGCTCATCGCACTCTCGCCGGAAGACGTCCCGGCGTTACGCGCTGCGCTACTCGCGTGCGGCTCGCTCGCAGCCGAGATCGGCCGCGTCGAATCCGGCACCGGCATCGTCGTCGACGAATAGCACCCAGCGCATCGAGGAGTTCATGGCTAAGCACAAATTTCTCGCCCGGCTGATTCCGCCGCGTCCGACGTTTCCGCACGACGCCTCGCCGGAAGAGATCGCGCTCATGCAAGAGCACTTCGCCTACTCGCAGCGGCAATTCGACGCGGGGCGCGTCCTCGCGTTCGGCCCGGTATTCGCCGAAACCGGCACCTACGGCGTGGCCATCATGGACGTCGACGATGTAACCGAGGTCCACGACTTTATGTCGAACGATCCATCGGTGCTGGCCGGCATGAACACCTACGACGTGTCGCCGATGCGCCTCGCCGGCTCACAACCCCCACGCGAGACGTAAACGGATTGAGCCTTGACGACCCGGCCGCCGCCGTTGCCGCGAACAGCGCATCGGCCGGAGGCAACCGTAGCCGCTGAGATTCGAGTCAAGGCGCTGACGGCGGGGGCGACGGGGTCGGCGCAGCCTGCGGCGTTGCGGCCAGTTGCGCTGGAGTCGGTGCAACGGCTGCTTCTTCGGCAGCGTCAGGCGCAGTTTCGACCGGGTGCCGCGCTTCGGATTCGCGTTCGCGACGGAGTTCGGCGCTCTCGATGGCATCTTCGAACGCCGTGTGTAACGCCATCCCGAAGAAAATCGGGGCGATGCTGACCCAGTGTCCGAGCTTCATGAAGGCCAGGACGCTGCTGAGCAGGATGGTGACCGGAAAGAGCGCGACGGTGATGCCGAGCGCAGGCCACAGCGTGAAGCGATAGCCGACGTAGATCAGCAAAATGCCGACGACCACATCGAAGAGCACTGCTGCCCACAGGGGCGTGTCGCGCACACCGCCGCCGCCGAGTTCGGTCTCGATCGCGCGCGCAAGAAGCTCCACGCCTTGGCGTTCGCCGAACGACGTCGTTTTGGCATCGCGTCCCGCATCGTAGAAGCCGCCGATCAAAACGACGCGGTCGGCCAAACCGAGTTTTGCTCCTTTGCCCGCATCGAGCACGAGGCTCGCGGGAACGTAGACGTGCGGCTTGCTGAGGGTATTGTCGTTCTTTGGTGCGGCGCGAGCGATGCAATCCGAAGACGTTGCGGCGACGCACTCGCCGCGAAAATCGATCAACAGGCGTTCCGCCGTCGCGGGCGCCGACCGTATCTCGGGCGTACAATCGTTGCTACCGGCGCTGCAGTACGCGTGCACGACCGCGCTGACGAACGACCAGGCGGTGGGCGCGGCGACGGCCGTCTCGCTGCAATGTGCGCTGCCGGCGGACGCGAAGGCGCGCTGATAATGCCGGAGTTGGCCGTCGTCGTCGCTCGGGAGATCGTCGATTCCCACGCTGTCCTTCGGGCGTAAGAGATCGCGTACGCCGCCGAGCACCGGATCCCGCCCGGTCAGGCAGAGGTCGTCGTCGAAGGTGCCGGACGCGGTCCACACGATCGGCGCCCAGTCGGCATGGGGCACGAACGGAAGCTGCTTGGTCTTGGCGTCCCTGGTTGCGTAGAGCTCGCTCGTGGTATCGATGTCGACGCCGACGACGCGCGGCCCCTCCGACTCGACGTCGGCAATCAGCTCGGCGACGATCTTTGGGTCGAGCGGACTCTTACTATCGAATCGGTTCTTGTCGTTGTAGAGTTCGTTATCGATGCCGACGATCGTGACGTGCGGAAACACCTGTCCCGCGAAGGGATCGCCATGGCGCGCGCTCGCGGTGAGCAGAAATGCATCGAGCATGCGCGTGTCGACGATGGCGAATAGACCAAAACGTTCGAGCACGATCGTGGTGACGATCGCAGCCAAGATGTAGGGAATGCCGCGAATGAGGCGGGGGAGCAATCCGCCATTCAACGAGTTACGTCCCCGTCGACCACGTATTCGAGCCCAGCCCTCAGAAAGCGTTCGACGACGAACGGGTCGGCATCGGGTCCCCATGAAGCGACCAGCGTGCGAACCGAGGTGAAGCGAGCATCGGCTGCGGCGTAGTCGCCGTGTGCGACGATGCCGAGCCACGCCGGATCGGTCCGCGGATAGGAACCCGAGCCGTCGAAGAGTTGGACTTCGTAGACGCCCGGCTTCAACTCGCCGACCTCGACGGGTGCGGTGTGGTTCTGATCCCAGACGAACTTCACGAAAATGTCGTCGGTAGGCGCATGCGCCGGATCGATGTCGCGCAAGCGTAACTTGTACGTTCCGGCGGGAGCGCCGGCAACGAACGCGTTCGGATCGAGTTTCGTACCGTCGAGCGTGACCACGCGCTCGGTGAGAACTGCGCCGCCGCGGAGCGCAGAACGCACGTGGTTGGGCAAGAAGCGGCGGTGGTCGCTCGAGATCGAAATGGCGTGAGCGATGTTATCGGCGAGATTCATCGTCGGGTCTCCACCTGCGCTCTGCGGCAGGTGAATGGGCAGCCGGCACGTGCCGTCGTACTTCTTGCAGCCGATCAACTGGCCGGTGCCGCGCAACATCAGGATGATCTTCCACGAGCTATCCGGCTTCGCGCCGGCTTGTGGCTGGATCACGGCCCCGCCGGGCAAATCCGTGCTGCCGGTGATCTCGCCGCCACCGTTGAGCGTCCAATGACCGTGCACGGCGAGCACGTTCGCGACGACGGGCGTATCGGCGCGCGCTTCCACCACCACCGCGGCGCCGACGCCGGCGGCCGCAGCGGCAGCGAGAGCGACCAAAGAAAGCGCACGCGCGATGTTCACGGACGAGCCTCCCAGAATAGCCGGGCCGCCAACTTCCCTCCGTCCGGAATGGTGCCCTTCGGAAAACGTCGAGGAGCGAGCTGCGAGCGGGTGGAAGCCGAAGCGCCCCGGCAGACCGGAGACTTCCCCCGTGCACGTACATCGCTTCCTGCTCGGCTGCGCATTTGCAATACCGATGAGCCTAGCGCCTATAGCGGTAGCCGCAGCCGTGGATGCTTGTGCTCCTGCGGTCGCGAGCACGACTGCTTTCGAGCGGGCGGGCTCCTGCGAGGCGCTCGCGCGTCGCGCGCTCGAAGCGATGAACTATTTTCGCAAGGCCTTGGCCCTGACTCCCGCGAGCGACGTCGCGACGCAGGCCCGGCTGCTCGAGCAAATCGCCGACGAACGCTACCTCCACGGCGACGAGGACGGCGCTGCGGTCGATTACCGAACGGCGCTCGCGCGCGCCCGTCGCGCCTATCCGGCGGGCGATCCGCGCTTGGCACGCTACCTCGACGGCGAAGCGATCGCCGACGAGACCGGCATGCATTATGCGCAGGCGCGGCACGAGTTCGAAAGTGCGCGGAACGTTGCAGCGGCCGGCGGCGCGCGGTATCGCGGCGACTTGGCCCGAATCGATTTGGAACTGGGCTCAGACCTCGACGCGCTGGGCGACTACGCCGCCGCGCGCCGCGCGATGAACCTCGCGCTCGTCGAAGCGCAAGCGGTGTATCCGCCCGGCAACGCTTTGATCGTGCGCATCCTGCAGCGCTTAACGGGCGAGTACGAATACCAGCGCGACGACGAGCGCGCGATCGCGACCGCGTTCACCGCAATCCGCCAGGAGATCGGCAACGCGCCCGGCCTCGCGGCTTTGGCCCAGGAACTCGAAGGCGCCGCGCAAGCGTATCACACCGATCACTCCGAGGCCGCGTTGGCCCGCGCCCGCGCGGGGCTGGCCGAGTTGGTGCGTTTCGGGCGCGACCACGAAGGCGTCACCGACGACCTGAACACGCTCACCGACGTTTTCGAACGCTTTCACGACTACCGTTTGGCGCTGGTAACCGCGCAGGCGGCGGTGGACATCGACACGCCGTTCTACGGGCGCAACGCGCACGAGTGGGCCAATAGCATGCAGAATCTCTTCTGGGCTCAAGTCGACGTGCACGAGTATGCCGAAGCCGAACGCTCGATACGCGACGTCCTGCGCGTGAACCGCGCGACCTTCGGCGAGCACAGCCTTTCCGTTGCCTCGGCGTATGCGGCGTTGGGCTACCTGTACGAGACGGAAACCGCCTATCCCCAAGCGCGCTTCTATTACAATTTGGAACTGTCGATCGCAAGCGGGCTCAAGCCCTTCCACCCGGGACGCGTCTCGGCCGCGCTGATCGACGTCGCCGACGTCGACGACGAACTGGGCAACGCGGCCGCTGCGGAGCGCGAGTACGGTCGCGCTCTCGCGCTGCGGCAAGCCGCTTTTCCCGGCGACTTGATCTTCCTCTCCGCACCCTACGACCGGCTGGGCTTGGCGTATCTCGATGAGGACCGCCCGGACAAAGCCATCGAGAACTATCAGACGGCGCTGGACATGCGCTTGAAAATGTTCGGCCCGAACGACGCCCTGGTCGCCGACTCGTATCGCCACCTCGCCCGCGCCGAGATGCAAGGCGATTCCGACGGCCGCTTGCGCGCCTACAAGTACATCCGCAAGGCACTCGACATATCCATCGCGCTCTACGGCCGGAACGACCTCGCCGTGACCGACAAGCCGGACGGCGGCTGGCGCATCACCATCAAGCGCTACCATCGCGCGGACATGTCGCTGGTCTCGCTTCTTTCCGACATCGGCAAGCTCTACGCGAGCGAACGCACCGACGATTCGCTTGCCACCGCGAAGGCCGTGTACCGCACGGCCCTCGCAATCGCCGACCAGAACAGCGACGACGTCGGCACGCTCGCACTCATCTGGCTCCGGCTGGAAAGCATCGATGAACGGAATAAGGATTACGCCGCCGCCGAAACCGACGCGCGGGCAGCGCTCGACGCGACCCGCAAGCAACCCGCGTACGACTCGTCGTCGTTACATCTGGTGCTCGGACGGGTCTTGCTTCTCGAGCAGAAACTCGATCAGGCCGAAGCCGAGACGGTCGCAGCGCGGCACGTCGCCGACACGCTCTTGGGAACGAACTCGCTGTACGGTGAGTTCATCGTGGAAGTTGCGGCCTGGGAAGAGTTTCGCAACGGCAAGGTTCGGGCCGCGCGGGCCGACTATCAGAGCGCGCTCGGGACCGTGCAATCCCAAATCGAAGCTTCGCTGCCCTTCTCCAACGAGTCCGAACGCCTAGCCCACCTCGAGGCGCTCGAGCCCGTTTACGAACGCTTCTACAGCGCCGTCTTGGCGAACGCCGCGCGCGAACCACAACTCGGCGGCGACATGTACGATGTCGTGCTACGCACCCGCGGCCTCGTCGCCGAGAGCATGGAGTCGGTTCGTGCGAAGGTGCTTTCCTCGGGCGACGCGCGGGCCAAGGCCGAACTCGCGCGCTTGCGCTCGCTCGACACGGAACTCGCGGCCACGCAGTTATCGGAACCGGAAGGCGGCGCTCCGCATCTGGACGCCGAGTACGCAGCGCTATCGCACCAAGCCGGCGACCTCGAAACGGATTTGGTCGGACGCGTCGCCGCGCTCGGTGCGATCGCGACGCAACGCGAACGGCCGGCACGTTGGCAAGACGTTCGCCGTGCGCTGCGGCGCGGAGAGGCCGCCGTCGAGATCGTGCGCTTCGATCAGTGGAACGAGCTGACGTGGACCAAACCGCGCTACGCGGCGCTCGTGCTGACGCCGGACTCCGTCGGGCCCGCCGTCGTCGACCTCGGCGATGCGGAGCGGATCGAGGACCAGGCGCAGACGGGCTACGACGCCTTCATCGGCATCGACTCGGACCGGCACCATTTCCAGGACTCCCTCTATGCCGACGTCTGGCTGCCCATCGCGAGCAAGCTCGGCAATGCGACACGCATCTATATCGTGCCCGACGGCTCGCTGAACCGCGTCGCTTTCAACGCGATTCCACGCCCGGACGGCACGCTGCTCGGCGACACCTACGACGTGCGCGTCCTCTGGAGCACGAAGGACCTGGTCCAGCGTGGTTCGATGCACGCGCCGAGCGCGCGCGACGCCGTGGTCATCGGCGACCCGCGCTTCGACCTCAGCGAGTCTGCTCAACGCGCGGCACTCAGCGGCAGAGCCCTCGCGGAGGGAGACCAAGCCGTTGGGTCGAGCGAGACGCTACGCAGCGCGGGTCCGCGCGGCACCTTCGTCCCGTCGCTCGGTTATACGCGCGCGGAAGCGGACGATGTCGCCGCGCTCCTGAGCCGGCATGGTTTCTCCGACGTGCGCAAATACGTCGGGCCGCTCGCGCTGGAAGAACAACTCAAGAACATTCACCATCCCTCGATCCTGCATATCGCGACGCACGGCTTCTACGTGCCGGCCTCGGACGAAACGTGGAGCGCGGATCCGCGCGACGCGTTGACCCGGTCGGGTTTACTCTTCGCCGGAGCCGACCGGCTGTGGGCCGACGGCAAGGCCTCGACGAGCGTCGAGAACGGCGTCTTCACCGGCCTCGAAGCGACCGGTCTCGACCTCTTCGGCACCGACCTCGTGGTGCTCAGCGCGTGCGGCACGGGGCTCGGCGACGTGCGCTTCGGCGAAGGCGTCTTCGGCTTGACGCGCGCCTTCCACGAGGCCGGCGCGCGCTCGATGCTCGTCTCGCTTTGGAAAGTCGACGACTCGTATACCGAGGAGCTAATGCGCGACTTCTACGGTTATCTGCTCTCGGGCAAAGAGAAGCACGAGGCGCTCAAACTCGCGCAAGCCGACGTTCGCGCCGACGTGATTCACGACTTCGGTTCCGACGTTCCGTGGCTCTGGGCCGGCTTCGTCTTGATCGGCGCCTAAGGCTCGACGGGTTCCAACGCGCGGAGACGCGCGGCTGCGGGCGAGGGTGACGGCGAGAGCAACATCAACGCGACGCCCGCGATCACGATTCCCGCGCCGAGCATCGTCTGCCACGTCAGCGGCTCGTGCAAGAGCGCGACCGAAATCGCGATGGCCACGACGGGGTTAACGTACGAGTAGGTCGAGGCGAGGACGGTCGATGCGTGGCGCGCCAGCCACACGAAGGCGCTGAACGCGATCAGACTGCCGCCGATCACGAGAAAGACGATGCCCCCGATCGCGGCCGGCGTGAATTGGTCGACGTGCAGCCGCTCGCCGCCGACGACTGCCATCACCAGCAAGATCGCGCAGGCGACGAGCATCTGCATGCCGCTCATCTGCGCGACGTCGTTGGAACGATAACGGCGCTGGATCATCGAACCCGCCGACCACGCAATCGAGGAGACGATGCCCAGCGCCGTAGCGAGCGGCGGCATGTGTTCGTTGCCGCTCGGTGAGACGATGTACAGCATGCCCGCAAAACCGAGCACGATGCCGGCAATCGCCGTGGGTGCGAGCCGCTCGCGATAAAAGATCGCGCCGATCAGCGCGTTCCACAGCGGCGACAAGGCGAAGAAGAGCGCGCCGACGCCCGCCGGGATGTATTGCAGACACCACGCGAAGAGGCCGTTGCCGCCGACGAGGAGCAGCGACCCCGAGATGGCCGCACCACGCCACTCGCGCACGCTGGGCGACGGTGCGCCGCGCAAACGGGCGTAGAGAAATAAGAGCGAGCCCGCGCCCAGAAAGCGAAAGGCCGCCATATACCATGGCGGCACCGTCGCCACCACGACCTTCATCGCGGGCGACGTCGAACCCCAGAGCACGTAGACGGCTGCGAGCGCCGCAACGAGGGTTATCGCGTTGCGGCGCTCGGGAGCCACCAGGTGCGCCTTAGCGCTTACGGGACGATGAGACCGCCGTGCGGCCGCGTCCGGCGGGCGTCCGTTTACGCTCGCCGTTGGTGACGGAACCGCGCATCGGCACGACGTTGCC
>PLFC01000048.1:20988-61329 GCA_003136655.1 Vulcanimicrobiota bacterium | reverse complement strand
GGGATGTCGCCGCTCTTGCGCGTGGCGGCGAGCATGCGGGTGAGGTTGTGCGCGAGCACGATGGGCAACGGCATCAGTTCGGGCGTCTCGCGGCAGGCGTAGCCGAACATCATGCCTTGGTCGCCGGCGCCGGTCAACTCGAAAGCATCGTTGCCGGTGCCTTCCTTGACTTCGAGCGAACGGTCGACGCCGAGCGCGATGTCGGGCGACTGCTCGTCGATCGAGACCGAGACGCCGCACGTTTCGGCGTCGAAGCCGATCTTCGACTTGACGTAGCCGATGTCGGCGACCGTCGAGCGGACGATCTTGGGAATGTCGACGTAGGTCTTGGTCGTGACCTCGCCCGCGATGTGGATCTGGCCCGTGATTGCGAACGTTTCGACCGCGACGCGGCCGAACGGATCGTCCTTGAGGATCGCGTCGAGCACCGCGTCGGAAATCTGGTCGGCGACCTTGTCGGGATGACCCTCGGTCACCGATTCGCTGGTGAACAAACGGCGGTAGGCCACGATTACGTGCCCTCCGACCAGGAAGCCATGTACTTCACTTGTTCCGGCGTCAGCGTGTCGATGCCGATGTTCATCGCGGCCAGCTTCAACCGCGCGACTTCCTCATCGATGTGCTCGGGCACCGGATAAACCTTCTTCTCCAACTCACGATAGTGCTGGGCCAAATAGCCCGCGGCCAACGCCTGGTTGGCGAAGGACATATCCATGACCGCGGCCGGGTGGCCTTCGGCGGCGGCCAGGTTGATCAGACGGCCTTCGCCCAGCACGCGCACGGTGCGGCCGCTCTTCAACTTGAAAGCCTCGACGAACGGACGCGGCCGTTCCTTCGAAACCGCGAGCGTCTCGAGCGCGTCGAGATCGAGTTCGTCGTTGAAATGGCCCGAGTTGCACACGATCGCGCCGTCCTTCATNNCGCCTTGCGCGGATCGATCTCGGCGACCACCACGTGCGCGCCCAGACCCTTGGCCCGCGAAGCGACGCCGCGGCCGCACCAGCCGTAGCCCACGACGACCACGGTGTGGCCCGCGAGCAACACGTTGGTCGCGCGGATGATGCCGTCGATCGTCGATTGCCCGGTGCCGTAACGGTTGTCGAACATGTGCTTGGTCAACGCATCGTTGACCGCGATCACCGGATACGGCAACACGCCGTCCTTCTGCATAGCGTGCAGGCGGATGACGCCGGTCGTGGTTTCCTCGCAGCCGCCGATCATCTCTTTGAGCTGCTCGTTGTGCTTGGTGTAGATCGTGGTCAACAGGTCGCAACCGTCGTCCATGGTCATGGTCGGTCGCGCGGCGATGACCGCTTCGATGTGGCTGTAATACGTCGGGTTGTCTTCGCCTTTGATCGCGAAGGTCGGGATGCCGTAGTGCACGGAGAGTGCGGCGGCCACGTCGTCTTGCGTGGAAAGCGGGTTCGAGGCGCACAGCGCGATCTCGGCGCCGCCGGCTTGCAGGGCCAAAGCCAAGTTGGCCGTTTCGGTCGTCACGTGGAGGCAGGCGCCGATGCGGACGCCGGCGAGCGGGCGTTCCGCAGCAAAGCGGTCGCGGATTTGGGCGAGCACCGGCATGAACGTCGCCGCCCATTCGATGCGCGACCGGCCGGCATCGGCGAGGCTGCGATCCTTGACGTCGCCCGCCGGTTTGTCGATCAGTTGCAAGTTTGGTTCGTCTCCTGAAGGTGGGTGCTTGGCTCGCCGATCTTTGAAACAATCCAAAGCGATCTCGCGCTAGTTCGCTGCCGACGCCGACGGCCCCCATGCGGCAAGCGTCGCACCCGGCGGCACAGAACAGCGTTGCAATGCAGACGTCCGACACCTCGCTCGAAGGCTACCTCGACGCGCTCGCATCGGCGGGACCCACGCCCGGCGGCGGCAGCGCCGCGGCCGTGGCCGGGGCGATGGGCGCAGCGCTCGTCGCCATGGTCGCCCGCATCACCGCGGCGAGTCCCAAGTTCGCGGCGCGTTCCGCCGAAGCAATCGCGCTCGTCGAGAGCGCCGACGCGTTGCGCGCGAGCCTGCTCCGCGCGCGAGCGACGGACGAAGAAGCCTTCGCGGCGGTCGTTGCCGCGCAGGCGCTGCCGCGCTCGAGCGAGGCGGAGAAGGCCGCGCGGACCGAGGCCCTGCAGGCCGCGCTCAACGGCGCGAGCGCGGCGCCGCTGGCGACGGCGCACATCGCGCTCGACGTGCTCCGCGCCAGCCTCGAGGCGTTCGCCCTCGAGAACCGGCACTTGGCCAGCGACGCGGGCTGCGCGGCAGAATTCGCCGCCGCCGCGATCGCGGCAGCGGCGTACAACGTTCGCGCGAACCATCCTTATATGAAGGATGAGGCGTTGGTGGCGCGTCAGTCGGACGACCTCGCGAGCATCGACCGGCAAGCCGCGAGCCTGCTCGCCGCGAGCCGCAGCGCCTGAGGTCTACCTCAGAAGAATCGCATCAGCAGCCGCAGCACGAAGCGCGCCACGGGCGAAGCATTCAGGTAGTCGGCGTCCTCATCGGTGGCCGCGTCGAAGGCGGGCGGCACGAACGTCCGCGGCTGCGCCGGGACGAAGACGTGCGCACGCGCCGCGTGGCCGGACGAGATCCGGAGCGCGGGGCGGTGAGGCGGCCCGTACATGCGATGCTGCATCGAGCCTTCAGACGACTTTGGTCACAGACATGTTCCCGTTTATCGGCGTTGCCGGAGCAAATGCCTACTCCCACGGCGAAAAAGTGGCGAAGTGCGAGCGATGTACGCCACGTCGACCCGGCGTGCGGTGGTCGAACTCCTGAAAATCGAGCGGCGCTACCTTTCGGCGGCGGCGATCTTCGCGTCGCTGAAGGGCTCGCAGCCCAAGCTCGCCCTGTCGACGGTTTACCGCACCCTGGAATTCCTCCAGCGGCTGGGCACGGTCTCGAGCCGGACGGAGGCCTCGGGCGAGACGGCGTACGTCTACTGCACCGACGACCACCACCACCATGCCATCTGCACGGTCTGCGGTCACGTCGACGAAGTAGACTGCGACGCGATGGAGGGCTTTCGGGGCGCCCTGCTGCGTAACCAGTCCTTCGCGCTCGACGAGCACGCGATCGAATTCTACGGCCGCTGCGCGCGCTGCCGTTCGTAACAGGCGTCGAGAAACGGGCCGATGTCGGCCGGGTCGACCTCCATGCCGACGCCCCCGGTATTCCAGCGGATGTCGTGAAAATCCGAACCCGCACTCATGACCAGGCCGTGGCGCTGGGCCAGCGCGCGAAAATGCGCCGTCCGGCCCGGGCCGTGCGCGGGATAGAACACCTCGAGACCGTCGAGGCCGGCCTCGACGAGTTCTTCGACGATGCTCTCGTCGCGAAGCCGCCCGGGATGCGCGAGGATGGCGATGCCGCCGTCCGCGCGAATCGCCGCGACGGCGGCGTGCGGGCTGATGTGGTCGGCCGCAACGTAGCCGGGCATGCCGCGCGAGAGCAACGTGCGGAAAGCCCGTTCGACATCTTTGACGAGTCCGCGGCGCACGAGCGCCTTCGCCACGTGCGGCCGGCCCAAGCTCACTGCGCCACGCGCTTCGCGCAGCACCTGCTCCATCTCGAGCGCGTAACCGGCAGCGCGCAGTTGGCCGACCATGCGTTCCACGCGGCGTCGACGGGCGGCTCGGTTCGCATCCATCATCGCGCGCAACGCGGACCCGCGCGCGAGCGAAAAGCCGTACCCGAGCACGTGGACTTCGTCGCGACCGTGCGTCGTGTTGATTTCCACGCCGCTGATCAGCTTCGGCGAGGCGGCGCCGGCGGCGAGCGCATCGTACGCGGCAACCGTGTCGTGGTCGGTAATCGAACAGTGGCCCACGCCGCGTGCCCGCATGGAATCCAGCAGCGCGGCAGCACTCAGCGAGCCGTCACTGGCCTCGGTATGGCAATGAAAGTCGACGAGCACGGGCGGCGCTACGAGCGCGCGCGAGCCTTCGCCTTCTTGCGCGCAGTGGTGAAGTAGACCAGCACGCGCTTCTCCTCACGGAAACCGACGAGGCTCTTCTGTTGCGTGGGGTCGCGCAACGCTTCGAGGGCATACTCGACCAGTTCGTCTTGCGCGGCCAGATCGTCGTCGAGACCTTCGTCGTCGGCGACGGCACTCTGCACCAGCGCCGAACCGAAGCGCTCGGCGAGCAAGGCCGTCAACATCTGGAGTTCTTCGCGGCTGACCGAGCGCGCGTCGCGGGTGACGTGCACGAAACTCATCCGCTCGTCGGCCTCGCAACCGACCTCGACCGTGTCGAACGGCTCCGCGGCCAGACCAGAATACGCGCGGATATGATCGAGGATAACGTCGCGCAACTCACGCTGGGTCGGGCGATCCAAACGCCGGTCGACCGCGAACGAAAGCGTCAGCGTACGGTCTCCGGGATGGGACGTCAGCGTCGCGATGTGCGGGAAGCGAACGAGCAAAGCGATGATCAAGCCGACTGCGTCGGCGTTCTCGCTCGTGGTCCGGCTTCGGGTGGATCGCATGGTAGCCTCGGGTCTTTTGGTGCGGGCGGGCTCTGTTCAGGGCCCCCCGGGGCGGCCCCTTGGAGGATTGCGGGATTCCCGGAAGGTGCAGCAGGCGGCCCCGCGCGGGCCCGGGACCGGCGGGGTGCCCGGACTCCGCTAGGCGAACCGGGGACTCGATGAAGCTCCGGCAGACGCTGGTCGCCGTGCCCGCTTCGCTCCTGGTAGCGGAGTTGGCGCACGCGGCCGGCTTTGGTTCGGATCACCTGCTCGGCGGCGAAGCCGGGCCGGAATTCTTCGGCGCCGGGCTTGCTTGGGCTGCCCTCCTGACGATCTTGGGTGTGCTCGACGTCGCGCTCCGGGCGCCGCTGCATCGCTCGCCCGGCCGGACCGCTGCCGGACTCGCCGAGGCCCTGCCCGGCGGCGGCAACCTGGCCGCGCTGGGCGCCACGCTCGGGGCCGGGGGCTACGCGTTCTATGCGGCCCTCGAAGCCCTGGAGGGTCACGGGCTAGGCACGACGTTCGGGGCCCTGTGGCTCGTCGTGCCCCTGGCCGTCGCGGTGGCCGCGAGCCTGCGCGTGATCCTGACTTGGGTGGCCGGGGCGGGTCTTCGGCTCGCCTCGCTCTGCAGTGCGTCGCGTACGGCTGCCCGGCCGGCGCTGCGCGTGCCCGCCCCAGTTCCGCTTCCACACCGATCCGCTGCCGGCCGCGGCCGGCGCTCGGGCCGCGCGCCCCCGTCTCGCGCGTAGCCCTCGCTTCTTTCACACTTCTCGAGACGGGAGTTCCATGCGCAGTTTCTTCGCGGCATTGTTTGCCGCCATCGTTTCATGTTCTCTGGCCGCGCCGGCCCTCGCGGATAACGCGGGATCGGTGCGCGGCACGCTCGACGTCGGAGGCAAGCCGGCCGCGGGCGCGACCGTCACCCTCAAAGGCGAGGGACCACCGCTGACCGCCACAGCCGACGCGCAAGGGCGGTTCGCGTTCTCGCGCGTGCCGTTCGGGCGCTACTTGCTCAGCGCCGATTCGGCGGGCAACGTGGCCGATCAGGATGTGGAGGTCACCACCGACGCGGTCGTCAGCCTGCAGTTGCACCTGCAGCCGTTGCGTCAGATCGGCAAGACCGCGACGAGCGTGACGCGCGGCCCGGCCGGAAATCCGACCTCGGTCAACTCGCTCTCGCAGTCGCAGATTGCGGCGATGCCCAACAACCAGAGCCTCAACAGCATCGTGGAGACGATGCCCGGCATCGTCAAATTCTCGTACAACGAACCCGTCGCGCACGGCTTCCACGGCTTGACCTACGAGGTCGACGGCGTCTCGTTGCCCTTTGCGACGACCTCGAACTTCAGCGAAGTGATCGATCCGCGTACGATCGACTCGCTCGAAGTCTTCACCGGCGCGTTCCCCGCCGAGTACGGCGGCGCGCGCCAGGGTGCGGTGGTCAACATCATCTCCAAACGCGCGACCGACCTCGCGGCGGGCGAGCAGGGTTCGCTGACTCTGGGCGGCGGCTCGTACGCCGATGCCCAAGCCTCGCTGACCGAGGCCGCGACCGTAGGCCATACCCGCGTCTTTTTTACCGCCAACAGCGAGCGCGACGATCGCGGGCTCGACTCGCCGACCATAAATCCCGATCACGACAACTCCAACCAGTCGAACCAGTTCTTGCGCACGATCACCAACCTGGGCGCACGCGACGCGCTTGCCTTCGACATCTCCAACAACTTCGCGGGCTTCCAGATTCCCATCAACACGGTGGCCAACGATCCCAACTCCCCGGTGGTCAGCGTGCCCGGAACCGACGACGTGCAGCGCGAGTACGACAGCTTCGCCAACCTGACGTTCACGCACAACACGGCCGACGGCAACGGCTACAGCCAGATTTCGCCCTGGTATCGCTACGACCGGGTCGTCTACGCGGGCGATCTCGAGAAGGATCTGCTGAGCTCCCAGGGCACGGGTTTGCAGCAGGATCGCCGCTCGGCGTTTGAGGGCTTGCGGTTGGTTCAGTTCCGGACCTACGGCGCGAACTCGGTCAAGGCCGGCGTCGACGGCTCGATCGAAAACTTCAACGGCAGCACCCTGATCGCGTGCGCGCCGACGGCCGGGTGCGCCTCGCAGTACAACTTCAACGCACAGGCCCAGCGCGGCACGCAGAGCGACGCCTATATCGAAGACAAGTTCACGCCGACGCGCTTCTTCTCGATGCAGGCCGGCGTGCGCTACGATCACTCCACGGGCTACACCTCGGGCAGCCAGTTGAGCCCGCGCTTCGAAGTCGACGGTCAGGTCGACCCGCTCGACATCCTGCACTTCTACATCGGGCGCCTCTACGCGGCGCCGTTTCTCGAAGACACGCGCGCCGACGCGGTGATCACGGCCGGCGGCCAGAGCGCGGCGCCGGTCTACGATCTCAAGCCCGAGCGCGATTCGTACTACGAGTTCGGCATCGCGCACCAGCTCGAACCCAACGTGCGCTCCTACATCAACTTCTGGAAGCGCGACGTGACCAACGTGCTCGACACGACGCAGTTGGCCTCGACGCCGATCTTCGCCGTGTACAACAACACGATCGGCATCGCTAAGGGCGTGGAGGGCCGCGTCGACGCGCGCTTCAGCAACGGCGATTCGATGTTCTTCTCGACCCAGCTCTCACAGTCGCTGGCCGGCGGCATCTCGGGGAGCACGTTCCTCTTTTGCCCCCCGCCGGTCACCCCGGGCTGCCTCAACGGGATTGCCGACGTGACCCTGCAACCCGAAGACCACGATCAAACGTTCTCGGCGACGCTCGACTATTCGAAGGTCTTCGGCGCAGGCCGGGAATTCTTCGCCTCGCTCCAGCCCCAGTACGGCACGGGCTATCCGGTGCAGTTTCAAAACGGCTCCGGCCGGCTGCCGCCGCACCTGATCTTCAACGCTTCGGTGGGCCGCGAGGCGAAAAAGAAAGGCTCGGTCGGATTCAACGCGAGCGTGGAGAATCTGACCAACGACCGCTACTTGATCAAGGTCAACAACGGCTTCAACACCACCCAGTACTTCGAGGGCAGGCGCTTCACTTTGAGGCTGACCGCGCCGTTCTAGCGTGCGTTAGGCATTCCGAGACGAGGAGCACTCATCCATGCGGCGGCGGCGATTCTGCGAAGCAACGATGGCGCTCGGCGCCGTCGCATGGTTCCCGGCGCGAGCGCACGCGAGCGGCGACACGGCCGTCGTCGAGGGCCGGTTCGCCCTCGCCGGGCAGAAGCCGAAGGCGAGCGCGACGCTCGTGGTCCGCTATCGCTCGGCAACCGACGTCACGCTGCTCTTCACGGAAAGCGGGCTCGACGGCAAACAGCTCGACCACTTCGACGTCGCGATGACCAAACGGATGCACGTCATCGTCGTCTCCGACGATTTCAAGACGTTCGAGCACCTGCACCCGGAACCCAATGCCGACGGCCTCTTCGAGCTGCCCTTTCATCCGCCGGCCGGCGGCGCGAACTACCAGATCTATGCCGACACCGTGCCGCACGGTCTGGGGCAGCAGGTCTTTCGTTTTCCCGTCGACTTCGGTTCGGCGAAGCCGGCCGCGCCCGACCTAACGCCCACGCCGCGCACGGTGCACGCCGGACCGTATGCGGTGACGCTCGATTCCCTCACGCTGCGCGCCGAAGAGCCGACGATGCTCTCGCTGCGCATCGCGAAGAACGGCGCGCCGGCGACGGATCTCCAACCCTACCTCGGCGGCGCGGCGCACGCGGTGTTCATCAACGCCAAGACGCTGTCGTACTCCCACGTCCACCCGGAGTCGGCGATGACTTCGATGCAGTCGATGGCTTCCATGCACATGGACGAACCGCCGGAACTGAGCGCAGGCGCGAAGGTCGCACCCGCGCTGATGCTCCACGTGGTCGCGCCCGTCGCGGGCGTGTACAAACTCTGGCTGCAGTTTCGCGGCGGCGGCGAACTCTACGTCGCGCCCTTCATCCTGACCGCTACTCGACCAATGCGGCTAGGAGCCTTGCCCCATCAGGGTTAGCGCCCCGTACCAGAAGCCGAGCGCCACGCACACAAGCGACAGGCTGATGGCCACCGTATTCCCGATGCGCGAGTTACGGCGGTCGCCTAAGATCTTCTCGTCGTTGGCCATCACCAGCAAGAACCCCAGCACGATCGGCAGCACGAGCGCGTTGAAGGCCATCACGTAGATCGTGATCTTGACCAGCGGCAGCCCGGGAATCAACACGACGCCCGCAGCGGCCAGGATCAAGACGGAATACAACCCGTAAAAGCGCTTCGCTTGCATACAGGGATGGTCGAGCGAACACGGCCAGTTGAAGGCTTCGCCGAAGGCCCATGCCGTCGCGAGCGAGACCACGAACGCGCCGAGCATCGCCGCACCGATCAGGCCCGCTCCGAAGGCGACGCCCGCGAACTTTCCGACCAGCGGCACGAGCGCGAGCGCCGCATGCGCCGCATCGTCGACGGGAATGTGGTGCACGAAGAGCGTCGCGGCGGTGGTCACGATGACCGCGATCATGATGCACTGCGTCGCGATCGAACCGAGCGCTGTGTCGATGCGCGCGAAGGGCATGTCGGCGACCTTCAGCTTCTTATCGACCGTCGCGCTCTGTTGATAGAAGATCATCCAGGGCATGATGACCGCGCCGATGTTGCCCGCGACCAAGAGCAGATAGGCCTGATTGCCGAGCGGCTGCGAGCCGAGTATGCCGTCGCGCCAGATCGACAGCGGCGAAGGATGCGCCGCAAAAGCGGCCGGGATGAACAAGAGTTCGAGGAAACAGAGTCCGAGCGCGACCATCTCGGCGCGCCTGTAGGCGCCGCTGAGCGAGACCGCGATCAGTATGGCCGCAGCTGCGAGCACCATGAGCCGCGCGTCGACGCCGAAGATCAGCGCGGCGCCCGCGATTCCGATGAACTCGGTGATCAGCGCCGCGAAGTTGGTCACGAGCATCGTGCCCAGCGACACCCAAGCCCAGCGCAGGCCGTAGTTCTCGCGAATCAACTGCGCGTGGCCTTTGCCGGTGACCGTGCCCAAGCGAACGGTCATCTCTTGCACCACGAAGAGCGGCACGATCAAGAGGATCTGCAGCAGCACGAGCTTCATGCCGAACTGCGCGCCCGAACTGGCGGCGGTCGTGATGCTGCCGGCTTCGGTATCGGCGAAAGCGACCACCAGGCCCGGACCGGCAACGGCCGCGAGGCGAGCCCAGAAGCGTCCGCGCGACGACGTACCTACGACCGGGGCGGGTCGCAGGGGCTCTTGTTCGACCGGCCGCGAGGCCACCCGGTTCGGCACTGTGGACTCCTGGGTGAGGGTTACCTATCTTCGCCGTTAGCCACGCCTAAGGCCGAAGCCTCCAATTGCGGCCGACGGGCGCGCATCCGTAGGCGGGGCGAAGAGCGGGGGATAATGCAACGGACGAATGGGAGCTCCCCGAGTCCCGCTCGAGCCGCCGACGCCGGAGCAGAAGGCGTTTCTCGAGAGGGCCATGCAGCAATACGGCAAGGCGACCTACAACTTTGCCTACCGCTTGACCGGCAACGAGGCGGACGCGCGCGACCTGACGCAGGACGCGTTCATCCGGGTCTACCGGGCATGGCGTTCCTTCCAGCCGGGCACGAGCTTCCTTTCCTGGATCTATAGAATCGTCACGAATCTGCACCGGGACGAACTTCGGCGCCGAAAAGGACGTTTCCAAGAAGAGCTGCCCGAAGACAACGCTCCGGCGAATTTTGGGGGACAGCGGCCCCTGGCGGTTACCCCGATCGAGGACTACGTCGAGCGCCAGCTCGGCGAACCGCTCTCCAAGGCCCTCGGCCAACTCTCAGCGGAGCAACGGCAAGTCGTGGTCCTGGCCGACATCGAAGAGTACAGCTACCAAGAAATTGCCGAGATCATGGGGTGCTCGATAGGCACCGTGCGATCGAGGCTCCACCGGGCCCGCGCGCTCCTCCGGCGCCTCGTCGAACGAGCGCAAAGACCAACATGATGGAACACCTGAACAACGACTTCCTGATCGACTACCTGCACGGTCAACTTCCCCCGGAAGACGACGCGCTGGCCCACGCCCATTTGGAGTCGTGCGCGTCCTGTCGCGGCGAGTATGAAGCGGAGGCCGCGCTCGGCGAGGCCCTGCGCTCGACGGCGCGTGCGGAAGAGCTCGAGTTTCCCTCGATGATCGCGGCAGAAATCTGGCAACAGGTTCGCGATGCCCGCCCGAGCTTGGCCTCGCAACTCGCGAGCCTCTTCCGCCCGGCGATCGCGGTGCCCGTCGCCGCGGTTGCGGTGGTGGCGCTCTATTTCGCGGCGCCGCTCGCGCAGTACGCGGGCACGCCGGCGAAGCACGTCTCGGCGAATTATTACCTCGAAGAGCACGCGGCGCAGCAAGCGCAAAACCCGCTGGGCGAACGGAGTCCGACGGCGGCCCAACTCATCGAATCCTCGGCGGCCGACATCGGCAATGCGGCCGACCTGGCGGAGGCGGCCGACGCGCCGCCGCTGGCGATGATGGCTGCCGCCGATGCCTCGCGCTGACCGGGTTCGCCCGCTTGCGGGTCTCTTCGCGCTGACCCTCGTCGGCGCGGCGCTGGGTAGCGTCTCGGGCGCCGAGCCCGATGCGGGCACGCTGTTGCGCGAGAGCATGCAGGCTCCGGCGAAGATCTCATATGTGGGCCAGCTCGAAACCGTGCGCTTCGCTTCGAACCGCGCCAACGCGAACATCGTGAAGATCGAGCATCTGGCGCCCTCTTCGACGCGACGCTGGTTCGTCGCGCCCGACTCGCTCTACGGCGATTACATCATCACGCGCGGCCCGGCGAGCTACGAGTTCGACCCGAAACACTCGGTGGTCACCGTTTCGCGCAACCCGGTGTTCGCCGATCAAGTCACGGCCGATGCGATCTTCGACCGGGCCATGACGAATTACAAGTGCGTGGAGACGCCGTCCGACAGCGTCGCGGGCAGGCCCACCGTCTCGGTCGTGTTGATGAACAAGTACACGGGCGAGCGCGTCGTGCGCGTCTGGCTCGATCGCCAGACGCACCTCGTGCTCAAGCGCGAGGAGTATCACGCAAACGGGGCGGTCGCGTCGCAAATGCGTTTCGAAGAATTGCGGTACACGTCGTCACTGCCGGAGGGCATCTTCGCGACCGAAGCGCCGGCCGGCTACAAGCAGACCAAAGGCCGCGACTACTCGATGCCCACGGCCGATATCGACAAAGCTATTCGTGAGGCCGGCTTCAAACCGTACACGCCCAAGGATCTGCCGCAAGGCTTCGCCCTGGTCAGCGGCAACGCCACGACGATCGACGGAGGCGTGCGCACGTTACACCTAGTCTACTCCGACGGCCTGCGCACGCTCTCGCTTTTCGAAAATGCGACCGGCGCTTCGCCCGACTTCGGCACGCTGCGTCCGCGCACGGTGCAGTTCTCCGGACACGACGCGCAATACGTCGAAGACGGCCCCACGACGTTGCTCACCTGGAACGAGCACGGCCTGCACTTCGCACTCGTGGGCGACCTACTCCGGCCCGAACTCGTCGAGATCGCGAAGTCGGTCGTTCCGTAGCGCGCGAGAAGTCTTTCGGCTGCTACGCGTTACTGCCCGAAGGTCGGGTTCGGCTTCTTGCCGGCGACCACGGCATCGATCGCTTGGCGGATGTTCGTCTCGGGCAATTCGCCGCCGCCCATCGAGAGTATCTTGTTGTCGGCGCCGATCAGCACGACCGTGGGATAGCCGCTTTGCAGATATTCTTTGGCGACGGTGAGATCGGGATCGTAGGCGACCGGATACGTGACGCCGAGTTTCTGCACGAAGGTCATCATGTCGGCTTGCGACGCGGGGCTCGTGTCGTCCATGCCCCGATCGTTGCCTTCCACGCCCACGACGTTGAGCTTGCCTTTGTACGACGTGTTGAGGCGGTTCATGATCGGCACTTCGTGCTGACAGTGCGGGCACCAGGTCGCGAAGACTTCCAGCAGCGTCGGCTTTCCGCCGTTCTTGGCCAAGTCGAAGGGGCCGTCCGTCGTCGACACCGAGAAGGTCGGCGCCGTCTGTCCGACGGCGATCGATGCGGTGATCGGTGCGTCGGAGGCCGTCTTGGGCACGCGCGACATCAGCACGACCGTCACGATGAGGACGACCGCTAAAACTGCGAGCGATCCGTAGAGTGCGAATTGGCGGCGTTTGGCTTGGGCTTCGCGCTCGGCGCGCGACGGAGTACCTTGACGGCGTTCGGCTCTATTCATCGTGCGTTACTCTTCGGCTTCGGCGGCGCGGTCACCGCCCGCAAGCCAGCGGTCCACGGCGAAGATTCCCGGTCCGTAACGCGCGATCACCCCGGCCAGGACGGCGAGCAGGAGGTCGACCGCGACGTGCCCCCACGACGGCGGCGTAGGAAGTCCCGACCCGAAGCAGCCGCAGTCGGCCGGTAGGCGCCGGATCACGAGCGAGGCGACGGCCACCGAAAATACTAGGAACTGGGCGGTCACGATCCAGGCCACGATGCGCACGAAAAGGCCCAAGACCAGATAACCGCCCAGCGCCAACTCGATGTAGGGCAAGGCAACGCCGAGGGCCGTCACGAGCAACGGCGGCAGAATGCGATAGCCTGCGACGGCCTCGACGGAGGCCGCCGGTCCGTCGTGAAACTTGAACGCCGCCGCGACGATCAAGAGCGCTCCGATAGCCAAACGTAAAACGAAAACTAGGACGGCCACGAAGCCTCGACGCGCTCGAGCAAGAGCCGTTGCGGTCCGGGCACGGCGGCCCACTCGGCCTGCGCGGGTGTGGCCGACTCGTGCCCCCGGATCGTCGCCGCCACGGCGCGGGCGAGCGTCGGGATGTCGTAACCGCCTTCGAGCGCGTAGACCACGCGCCCGCCGCAGTACGTCGCCGCGACCTGCGCGATCGTAGCACCGAGCGCGGCCGAAGCGCCGACGGCATCGACGCCGAGATCGCCGACCGGATCGCCCGCGGCGAAGTCGTATCCGGCGCTGACGACGATGAGGTCGGGCCGGACCCGGCGCGCGACCTCGGGCAAGACGCGTTGCCAAGTGGCGACGAACGCTTCGGTGCCGTATTCGTGCGGCGGCAACGGCACGTTGACCACCGCCGATTCGTCGCGCAGGGATTGATCGCCGGGACCGCCGCTGCCGGGATAGGCAGGGTAGGCGTGAGTCGATAGAAACGAGACGCCGTCGCGCGCGGCGCGCTGCGTGCCGTTACCGTGATGGTAATCGAAGTCCACGATCAAGACGCGACCTCCGCGAGCGCGAACGAAGGCGTGCGCCGCGAGCGCGGCATTCGAGAAAATGCAGAAGCCCATCCCGCGTGCCGGCTCCGCATGATGTCCCGGCGGACGGACGACGGCGAACGCCGCACAGTCTCCGGCAACGGCGGCTTCCATCGCAACGATCGCGCCGCCCGCAGCGCGCCGCGCGACGTCGAGCGAGGAAGAGTCGATGACCGTATCGCCGGTCGACAGATAGCCGGCGCCGCGCCCGAGCGCGTCGATATCGCGCTTGACGCGTTCGACGTACGCGGCCGGGTGCACCAATTCGAGGTCGCGGTCGGTCGCGGCGCGCGCGTCGAGCCGCCGCTCGAAAAGACCCTCACGCAGCAAATGCGCGGCGACCGCGGCGACCCGGTCGGGTGACTCGGGATGCTCGACGCCGGCGAGATGCTGCGTGAAGGCCTCGTCGTAAACGACGATCACGTCGATTGCGTCAGTGCGACGAAGCCGCTTTCGGTTTCGCCGTGGCCGTCGGCTTCGGCGCGGGCGCGCTGTTGAGGTCGGCTAGCTCCTTTTGCACTTCCTTGGCCGTTTGCGAGTTCGGCTTGAGGTATGGCAGGAAGCGGGTATACGCCGATTTTGCCTTGTCGCGCTGCCGGTCGGCCGCGTAGCATTTGCCCATCACGTAGAGCACCTCGGGCGCCTGTTTGATGAAGTCGGGCGCACCCTTGTCGAGCGCGTCGCCGATCTGGCTGCACTCCTTGTAGTTGTGCAGACGATAGTCCGAAGCCGCCATGCCCGCCAGAGCTTGCGGCGAGCGGGTCAATTCGAACGAGCGCCGGTACGCGTCGCGCGCCTTGTCGTAATGGCCGGCGGTTGCCTGCACCTGGGCCGTTTCGGCCCACACTTCGGGCTGGTTGGGCAAGAGTTCGCCGAGCCGGTTGAGGTAATCGATCGCCTTCTGCGTCTGATTCTGCGCTAGCGCGAGCGCCGTCAAGCGCTGCAGGGCGTCGGGGTTATCGTGCTTGGGTCCCAGCGCGATCGTCCACTCGCGTTCGGCGCCCGCGCGGTCGTTCCGCGAATTGAGATAGTCGCCGTAGGCGACGTGCACGCCGGGCACGTTGGGATAGGTCGCGACGGCCTTCTTGATGGCGGCATCGGCTTCGGGCGTCATCTTCTCGGCGACGTAAAGCCGCGCTTCCTCGACGCTCACCGCGGCTTTGCCCTCGTCGCTTTGGATCAGCGGCAACAGCGTTTCGTAGGTTGCGATCGCACCCTTGACGTCGTGCTCGTTGGCCAACAGGCGCGCCTTGCCCACGAGTGCTTCCTGGCTCTTGGGATCGATCGCGAGCGCGCGATCGTAGAGTTGCCCGGCCAGTGCCAGCGCATTTTGATCGATGTACGAACGCGCTTCCATGATCACCGGCTCGGGATCCTTCGGATCGATTTTGGCCGCGGATTCGAGGGCGACGCGCGCTTCGTCGTATTTCTTTTCTTGCGCGAGAACCAGGCCGTAGTTGAGCCACGCCGTCTTGTCGCCGGCATTGAACGTCGTCGCGCGCTTGGACACGCGCTCCGCATCCGCAACGCGATTGGTCTGCAGATACAAATTGGTCAAGGTCAGCAAGACCTGCGCGTTGGTCGGTTCGCGATTTGTCGCCTGTTCGAAGTCTTCGGTCGCTTCTTTGATTCGCCCCATCGACTGGTTGGCGATGCCGTCGAGGTAATACACCTGGGCCGTCTTCTCGCCCAGCGAGAGCAGCCGTTGCGTGAGGCCGAGCGCCTTGTCGGGGTGACCGGTCGTTAGGTAATAGCCGGCCAATTCCGCGAGCGCGGGACGATTGTTGGGATCGTCCTTGATCTTACCTTCGAGGCGCGGGATCGCGACCTCGGCCGGCTCCGGCGTCGCGGTCGGAAGCGGCGCGGGCGTGCCCGTCGAGGTGGGCGCCGGTCCCGGGGCTTGCGGCCCCGGCAGGTTGGGTTGCGACGGTCGCGGCGCGCCGGAGACGGCGGCCGTGGAGAGAAACGTCGCGCTGGCCGCGATGGCAACGCAGGCCAGCGCGCGGGTCAAGTCGTTCAAAACATATGTCCGATCAGGTGTGGGCGGCGGCTAGTTCTTTGACCGACGCGGTCAACTGGGGAACGATCTCGAAGAGGTCGCCGACCACCAACAGGTCCGCAAACTCGCCGATCGGCACGGTGCCGTCCTTATTGATAGCAACGATGGTACCGGCCGTGCGCATTCCAACTTTGTGCTGAATCGCGCCGGAAATTCCAACCGCGATGTACAGGTTCGGGCCGATCGTCTTGCCGGTCTGGCCGACTTGGTGGCCGTGCGAAATCCAGCCCGCGTCGACCGCCGCGCGCGATGCGCCGACGGCGCCGCCGAGCGCGTCGGCGAGATCCTTGAGGATCGTCTTGAACGGCTCCGGTCCGCCCACGCCGCGGCCGCCGCTCACGACGGTCGAGGCTTCCTCGACGCCGAGTTCGCCCGCGGCTTCGACCACTTCGTCGTCGATGCGGATGGCGTACGTCTTGCCCGCGGGCTTCGCGAGTTCGACGATCTCGCCCGCACCCGCGCCGGGCACCGCCTTGAAGGCGTTGGGGCGAATGGCCGCAACGCCGTAATCGCCCCGGAAGGCGCACGTCGTGACGGTGATGCCGCCGAGCTTCGGCGAGACGCAGGCGACCTTGCCGCCGTCGACGCTCAAGCCGACGATGTCGGAGGTGAGACCCGCATCGAGCCGCGCGGCCAGCCGGCTGCCGATATCGCGGCCGACCATCGTGTTGGGCACGAGCACGAGCGACGGGCCCGCCGCTTTGGCCACCGATTCGAGATAGTCGACTTGCGGATCGAGCAGAAACGCATCGATATCGGCATCTTCGCTCAGATGGATCTTGTCGGCGGGATAGCCCTTGAGCGTCTCCGCGGCTTCGCGTGCGCCCTTGCCCAGCACGACGGCGTGGACCGAGCCTCCGAGCGCGGCGGCAATTTCCTTCGCCTGGCTGAGGGCCTCGAGCGAGACGCGGCGCGGTTTGCCCGCGGTATGTTCGATGGAGACGATGACGTCGCGCATTTAAATCAGCTTCTTCTCTTTGAGGAATTCGACGATGATGCGCGCTCCGTCGGCGCCGTCGGCGGCCTCGACGATGCGCGCCTTGCCGCGCGCCGGCGGATCGGCCAGCTCGATCAGTTCGGTCTTGGCCCCATCGCCGCCGATCGGCCGGTCGAGCGCGAGCTCGGCCAGGGTCAGCGCGGCGATCGTCTTTTTCTTCGCGCCCATGATGCCTTTGAGCGACGGATAGCGCGGCTCGTTCGCGGACTTCGTCACGCTGACGAGCGCCGGCAGCGGCGCGGAAATCTTCTGGTAGCCGGTATCGGTTTCGCGCTCGACGCGGACGGTGGTACCGTCGAGTTCGAGCTTGCGCGCGTAGGTCAACCCGGGAACGCCCAGATACTCGGCCAGCGCGCCGGGCAGTTCGCCCGTGCCCGCATCCGTCGATTGGGTGCCGGTGACGACCAGATCGAAACCGTACTTCTTGATGGCCGCGGCCAGGGCGTAGGCCGTACCCCACACGTCGGAACCCGCGCATCCCGCATCGCTGAGCAGCAACGCATCGTCGGCGCCCATGGCCAGCGCCTTGCGCACGACTTCCTTACCGGAGTCGGGGGCCATCGTAACGATCGTGACCGTGGCGTCGGCGCCCGCCTTTTCCTTGACCTGCAGCGCCGCTTCGATCGCGTATTCGTCGAAGGGATTCAGCACGGTTTCGACGCCGGTGCGCACGAGGCGCTTCGTCGCCGGATCNNATGCGCTTGTCGGCGCTGGTATCCGGCACGAGTTTGACGGGGACGAGTATTTTCACGGTCGGGGGATGGCCTCCGGAGCGGTTCAGGGCAAACCCTCACCGCTTGCCCACGAGGCACCTACGTCCCTCTAACCGGCGTCGCCGTTCCCGCTCGCCCTAGAGGCCTGAGGACGTAGGCACATTTACGCAAACGGCCCAAGCCCTCCAGGCGGTTAGTAGTTTTCGCAGGCCTTCGGGCCGGCGCCCACGCCGTAGTTCTGCGTGTCCCAGGCCGGCGGGGGCGTCGCACTCACGCCGTCGAGGGATCCGTTCGGCAAGCCGGTGAGATCCTCGATCCACGGCATCGGGAACGGCGGGCCGTCGTTGGGCGTGAACCACGGCCCGTACTGCGGCCAAAATCCTCCGGGGAAACCCGGCGAACAGTAGATGAGGTCGGCGATCGTCAGCGGCAGATACACCGTCATCTTGGCCTCGATGCCGAAGTCCGGGAAGAGGGCCTTGACGTAACCGGGCACGCTGCGTTGTCCGGAAATATTGGTTTTCATCACCTCGACGTAACCGGTCGTGAGGCCGGGCATGGCGCCGTTGCTCACCTGCACCTCGCCGAAGGTGCATCCCACGCTCGGGCTGGGCACGTTCCAATACGGTTGCGTCGTGGCGAAGCTGGTCGGCGCGCCCAAAGGTAACGCCTGTTGCTGGTTGATCGCGTTACCGATATCGATCGACACCGTTCCCGGACAGGACGTCGGGTTGGTGTACGGCGTCGGCGACGGTTCGCCGGCTTTATACGCCGCGTACATGGCCTCGATACTATAGCCGCTCTCGGCCGAGACGAGCGTGCCGTAGCGCACCGCCGTCTGAGCGCGCTCCTGCGCGACGCCGACCTGGCTCAAGTAGATGATCGAGAACATCAGCATGAGCATCATCGGGATGAAGATGATCGATTCGATCAGCGCTTGACCGCGCGCGCGATGCTTCACGAGCAATTCGCCGTTGAGGGATTGAAGGTTTTGTACGGACTCGTGGGGCTGGGTACGTAGAAGAACACGGTGTCCGTCAACCCCGCGAAGTTGACGTTGTAGTAGGCGTTGCTATCCGGCGCCCATTGCTCGACGGGCTGATAGACTTTGCCGGCCGCGGCTCCCAAGATGGTCGAGCCATCGGGGCTGAACTTCTCCGGAATCGAGACGATCGTGAACGCTCCGACGCCGACCGCGCGGAAGGCGGTGCCGAGCGAGAGGCCTTGGATCTTGGGCGAGAGGATGGGCACCGATCTGCACGAGGCGACTTCCGTTGTGTTCGGCGTGCCGAAGCCGACGTCGCCGGCATCGATATCGAGCGGCGTGTACGTGAAGGCCTGATCCGTTTGATTCACGCAGGTCACTCCGGCGGAGACGCACGCCGCGTCCTGACGCCCGTCCGCATACTGGTACCCCGTGATCGTTTCAAAGGCGCCGTTGGATGAGTCGAAGTAGCGGTCGTTGACGTTCTCGCCGAGCCAAACCAACGCCGAACGCGAGTCGTCGTACGTTTGGATGGCGTTGTGCAATTCGGCGACGAGCGCGTTGTAGTCGCTTTCGCAGGCCGTCGTCGTGGTGCAGCCGAGGCCCTGGAGGTTGTTGAGGATCGCTTGATTGAGGTAGCGCAGCCGCAATTCCGCAACCGACGTCGTGTAGAACAACAACTCCAGTTGATTGAAACCTTCGGCCGACGCGACGGCGGCCGACTCCGCCGCCGTATCCGCGGCGTTTTGAGCCCGGATCTGCCACTTCATCACGTTGGCGTAGTTGATCACGAAGAGCGTCAGAGCCAGCGCCGACAGCACGGCGAGCGTCCAGACTGGGAAGACTTGTCCGCGTTCGTACTTGCGCATCGTCAGGTACCCGAAGGCGACGGATAGTAGTTGACCGTGCCGCATGCGCCCGAATACGAACCGGTGTTGCCGGCATCCCACTGATAGATCGTATACTCCGGCGAGCTCGGGTTCGTCGGTGCGAAGTTGTTCAATTCAGCCAGCGCCGTCGCACGCGGCGTGCGGCCGTTGGTGCCGTTGGTCGGGAACGCGTACGAGCCCGAGCCCAGTTGATCGAACACGTTGTCGTGATAGCACGCCTCGTCGTCGGCGAGCACGCCTTGGTCGCACGGCGAGCCCGCCGGCACGTTGGGGTCGTTACACCAGAGTCGCAGGCCCGCGGCCAAGTGCACCTGATACGACGTGTTCTGAATCTTGGTCGACCACGTCGTGTAATTTTGCATCGGCGCCGAGTTGACCAAGAAGGTGATATCCGTCGGAGGCGGGCTCGAGAACGACGTCGGCTCGGCCGCGTGCGAGAGTACCTTTATCGGACCACTGGAGCCGCTGAGGAAAGGCAACGAGGGCGACGTCATCGTCACCGACGCAGCCGAACTCACGACGCCCGTGCCGCCCGACGCCACCGCAACGGCCGACGCCGAGACGTGCGGAAAGACGCCCGCGATCTGTGCCTGAGCAGCGGAGAGGGCATTGCCCGGATTCGTCTGCGCGGTCAACGAGGCTTGCCGCGCTCCGATGAAGGAGGCTCCGTCGGCCTGCACCTGGTTATAGCCCAGGATCGCCAAGTTGAGCGTTCCGAAGAGCATCAGCATCATGAAGGTGGCCACGATCATTGTTTCCGGCAGTGCATTGCCGCGCTGGTTTCTCATGATCAGGAGTGGACCGCCATGTTGGTCAGATTCGTCGAGGTGCGATGCAGATTGCCGCCCGCGCCGGTGCTCACACCGTGCAGCGCGGCCAGCATCAACAGCGCGAAAAGCGCGGTGACCAGCGCATAATCCGCCATGCTGCCGCGCTCATCGCGTGCCAGCGACGCAATCGCGCGGCCAGTGTTACCGGTAACGTTCGTACTCACAGCCATCTACAGTCGAGTATCGTCTACCGGCGCGCCTGCCTAAAGCGCTGGAAGTGCGATGCGCGTCACACCACAGCGCTTAGCCCGATCGGGTATAGTCTTCCGCTACTATTGCGAGATAGTCATTTGCGAGCTTGCGCTCATGGTCATAGTCTTGTTGAACGCGAGTACGAACTTGAATGGGTAGCTGGCGGTGACCGTCACCAGGCACAATGGACCCTGATGGTTCGTATCGGTGCAACCCGGCGCGGTCGACCAACTCGCGCTGACGGTGAGTTGGCTCGTATTGATGCCCGTAACCTGAGACTGCACGTACGTCTGAATGGCCGCGGAACTGACCGGACAGATGGCCAAGGTGCACGACGAGCCGTGCACGATCGCGTAGCGGCTGCCGATCCGGGCCGCGCTCGTGATCAGATCGAAGGTGTAGAAGGCCCGTCCGAAGTCGATGATGCCGAAGATCACCACGAACAAGACCGTCGAGGCCAGGGCGAATTCGACGACTCCCTGGCCGCGTTCGAACCGGCGGTCGCGCAACACCCTTATTGACCTACCTGCAAGGTGGCCGTGCGCGAGCGAGTCGCCGCACCGCCCATCAGCCACTTGAAGACGGGGTGAAACGTTGCGGACGCCGTCACGGTGACGTAGAGCAACCGGTGCGTCGACGAACAGCCGGTGGCGCTGCAGGTCACGACCGAGGCGCTTCCGGCACACTGACAGTAATTCGAGGCAACCGCGCTGATGCCGGTCAGTCCCGCGGCATCGTTCTTGGCCGCGTTTTCCATGCCCGTGACGTCGTCAGCGGTCACCAGATTTTGGGCGCCGTACTGCACGCCGGCTCGCGCTGCGGCGGCGAGTTGCGTGTCGAATTGCGACGCTCGGCCGAGATCGATGATGCCGATCATCAGCGCCAGCAGAAACGGCGCGACCAAGGCGACTTCGAGCACGGCCTGGCCCGAACCCGATTGCGAGAAACGGCGAACGAGACTCATTCCGCGAGCACCGCGTGGGCGTAACCCGGGAAGTTGGAGCTGGCATCGTTGACCGAACTGCTGCTATTGAAGAGCAGGTCCTTGGCGACCACGAGGAGCCATGTCGACAGCGTTCCGTCGATCACGATCTGCGCGCCCGGCGCATAGATCATGCCCGCCCATCCGCCGGAAACCTGACCGGCGCCGCTGTTGATGATGAATTGATTCGTATCGCTCGCAGGCTGGTAGTACACGACCCCGGCGTAGCTCCCGGTGGTGGGAGCGGTCAAGTTGATGTTCGGGGTTCCATCGAAGATGACGGTGCCCTGATTGTAGATCGTCACGCCCGAGCCCGTGAACGACGGCGGCCCGCTGTTGACGATAAATCCCTGCGTGAAGTCGTAAACGCCGGGCTGGAAGACGATGGGGCCGTTGCCTTCGAAGATCACCTGCGTGCAATATCTCCCCGGAGAGAGCGTCTGCGTGGAGTTGCTGTTGAAGATCTGCTGCATGTTGCAACTGCTCGTCGTAGGCGGATTCGAGGACAGGTAGGCGCAGCCGCTGATCGTCGGACAGGGGTCGGCCGCGGGCACCGCCGGCTTCGGGGACCCGCCCGGAAACACGGTGTTGTTGACGGTGATGCTCGAGCCGGCATAGCCGACCGAAGCGGCATTGACCGTGCCTTGATTGAAGAGCAAGCCGCCGTTGGAGATCACCCCGCACTTGGGCATCGTGATCGTCGTGTTGTTCTCGGTAATCGCCGAACTGCTCGTATCGAGCGCGAAGATACAATTCCGGTTTACCGAGGTCAGCAGGGCCACGGCCCGCGCCGCGACGGTGGTCGACGACAAACCTAGCAGCGCGCCTCCGAAGTGGACGGCCTGCGGCTGCGAAACGATGACCTCCACCGCTTGCGTATTTCCGGCGTAGGCGCCGGAAAGCGGGGGTTGGTTGACGGTCACGGTCGTGCCGCCGGAGCCGTTCGTGAAGCCGTTGGAGGCTGCGTCGGTTTGCGCGGACGTGGTGATAGACGAAAGCGTGCTCGAGTAGCCCAGTTGGACGGCGCCGGCCATCGCCGCGCTGTCGGCGGCCGTCTGCGCGCGCCGCTGCTGATAGCGCCAGGACCCGACGTCGATCGCGAGCGAAGACAACCCGAGAACGACGAGCATTGAAATCGCGACCAGCGGCAACGCTTGGCCACGCTCATACCGGAGCGGTCGACTCCAGCTCATTCTTCCCTCCACGGTGTGTGCACAATCGCTTTGGGACTAAAGATATTCGATGGCGGCACCATACTCAAGCGGACGCGGCATCGTGTGACTTGGATTGCATGGTAGGGCGAAGTACCTACNNATCATATACGGGGCTATGACGATGGGGTCCCGCGTCCGCTTCCGGCCGACGGCGACGGCGACGGCCACGATGCACGCGGCTGCGAGCACGAAGATGGAGGTTTCCACCCCGAGCAAAGCGCCGCCGAGGGCGGCAATTTTCGCGTCGTCCCAATCGAAGCCGCGCCCCTTCGTGAACACGGCCATCGCAGCGAACGGCACGAACGGCACGACCGCGCCCAGGATCAGGAACCACTCGCTTTGCGCCGCCGCCGCGATCAGCACCGCGCCGAGCGGTACGAGCGTGAAATAATCGGGAATCTTCGCATACACCGCAGCGCTGTGCCACGACGCGGCGAGCGAAACGCAAACCACCGCGGCCAGCGCTAGGGCCTGCCATTCGGCCTTTCCCGCCGCGGCCAAAGCGCCGAGCAGTGCCGCCGATCCGATGAGCGCGTAGCGGACGCGATTCGAAAACGGAGCCGGCTCGCGACCCGCATACATGCGCGCGCCGGCGGCAGAACTCAACTCGATGCCGAGCCAGGCTGCTGCTGCGAAAATCAACGCCACGACCGAAAATGTGATGGCGCTCACTACTGCGGACGACAATGCTCTCTCACTTTAGGACCTTTGGGTGCGTCTGCTGAGCAGACCGCCTCACACGACTTTCGTCCCGGTCCCGGTACTATTTTAGTATGACGAGGTCACGAGGGCAGGCCATTCTCTCTTACGCGCTGGTCGCGGCGCTGCTCGGGATCGCCATGCTCGCAGCGATCGGCCTCACGCGTCAGACTGCCGGCAATACCATGGCCGGCACGCAAACCCGTCTTTCGAACGAGAGTAACGCGCCGTGAAGTCGCTCCACAGATCGCGCGGGAACGCAGTTCCCGAGACCGCTTTGACCATGGGCCTGGTGCTGTTGTTGCTGCTGGGCCTCGTAAAACTCACGCTCGTTGGCTACGAGCAGTCCGAGGCCGACGGGGCGGCGTTCGTCGCCGCGCGCGCCGCCTCGTTGACCACCAATACGGCATCGCAGGCCACGCGCGGCCAGTCGCACGCCGAAGGCATCTTCACCCACTTTCCGACGAGCAACATCGGCGTCACGCCGGGCGGAACCGGCGGGCCGAACGGTAACGGCGAAGTCGTCGGGTCGGCGTTCCGGCTGACCAGCGGCCTCTTCGGCGGCAGCTTCGGGACCGGACAGTTCGATCTCAAGTCGCACATCGTCGAACCGGTCATCGGCTCGTCGACGCTGCCGGCGCCCCTGACGATCACGCAATCGAATCTGTTGAATTGCGTACCGACCAATCCGGCTACGCCCGGCTGCTCGTCGGCTCTCGGTCTATCGATCTACCTGCCGAAATACGATCCGACCAATGCCAATCCGTATTGGCAGTACGCCTGTCATCTTTCCGCCTTCCAAGTGCTAGCCAACGGCACGCCGGGCAGCGGCACGGTCGGAGGCGCCCATCCGTGGCCCGAGGACTATCAGCCGACGACTGAAGGTTCGATCAATTGGCCCGCCGTGCGCGCCAGCGGCGTCTACCTCAATCCCAACGGCACGCTGGGCACCGCGCTCGCGCCGATCTACGCTTGGAGTTCGAGTTCGCCATGCTGAACCCAAACCGGCTACACGGCTCGCGCGGGCAAACGATGCCTTTCTGGACGCTGGCCATCGTACTCGCCCTCGGTCTCGCGCTCTTCGTGATGAACTACACGAACACGGTGCGCTGGCACATCAGAGCCCAGAACGCCGCCGACGCCGCCGCGCTGACCACGATCGCAGCGGACGCCAACCTGACCAATCAGCAAACCACGATCCAGTATACGCTGGCCATCGACGAGTACCGGCTACGCGCTCAGATCAACGCCATGATCAACGCGGCCAATTCGGTGGGCGGCTGTAATCCGGACAACGACGACACCGGTACCGACTGCGACAACGCCTACGATCAAGAGCCCGAGGCGTACGATAAGGCCTTGGGCGAATATCAGGCGGCCCTGACCTACGCCGAAAGCCTGCAGAACGCGCCGCCGCCGACCCCGCAAACGATGCCGACCGGCGCGAGCGGAACGCCGGTGCCGCTCCCCAGCGCGCCGGCAAACAGCTCCGCTCCGGCAGCCTTCAGCCTCGCCGCGAGCAATACGAATTGTTGGGACACCGGCACGGGCAAGAAGATCTTCGATTGCTCCTTCGCCTACACCGCGAATCCCGATCTCACGAAGACGGGCCTCGGTTCGGCGGAGTACGTCGACATCGTCGCCTGCCGCACGGTCACCCAAAGTTCGCCGCTGATCTTCAACGGACCGGCGACGTTCACGGCCGAGGGTCGCTCCGCGGCTACGTTGCGCGGCATCACCGAGACCTTCAGCCCCGGCACCACCACCGATCCCGACGCGACGCCCGGTCCGGGCGGCACGGCTCCGCCGTATCAACAGACCGAGAGCTGCCCGCCGGATATGCCCGGTCAACCCGGCATCTGTAACTTGAGCCTCGGCTGGATGGCCACGCCGCCGTACGTCGTGAACTACGCGGGGCTCAAGGTACAGGCGACCTACTATGTGGCCGCGTTGACCGCGCCCGTCGGCGCGATCGCGAACACGCCCAGTTGTAAGAAGGGTTGAGCCGATGAGGAACGCTGTACGGCACGCCCAGCGCGGTCAGACGCTGCTCGAAACCGCCCTGTTCCTGCCGCTGATGTTGCTGGCCATGTTCGGGATCATCTATTTCAGCCAATACGGCGTGCTGCAGGAGCGCTCGCTGCAGGGTGCGCGCTTTGCGACCCTGATCTCCAACGGCGGCAACAACACCGGTTTCACGCTCGAATCGATGTACCACGAGTTGCACCGCGAGGGCAACAATCAAACCAACGCGGGCTTCCCCTCCGACGTGACGTCGTGCGCTTCGACCGCAAAAACCGATGCGGTCAACGCGCTGACGCAGGGCGAGACACTGCCTTCAGGCGGCGTCGGCGCGACCGCACCGCCGTATTTCCAGCCGGACACCGGCACGGCGAGCACCGAGACCTCGTGCTCGGGACAGTCGATCAGCCTTACGTCGAGCGCGCCGAACGATGCGAACTGGTACTTCGTCGCGCAACTGACCGACGTTCAAGCCGACAAGGCCGCGCCGGGCTGGATCCAGCACGCGCTACCCGGCGTCAGCACCGGACACGTACGCGGCGCGATGGTGAGCCTGCGCGCGGCTGCCCCCGACGACATCTTGTACTGCAGCCCCGGCTTCGCGATGGCCGTTGCGAACGGACTCGGCGCGGTCGAGCCGGAGCCGCTCTCGGGGCCCTTTGCCGGCTACGCCACGCCGCCGCCCACCGCGAAGCACAGCTGCTGAGGACGTGCACGTGAAAAACTCGACTCGTCTGTTTCTGACGGTCTCGCTGGCCGCAGCCTGCGCACTGCAAAGCGCTCCGGCGAGCGCGGCGTTCTCGTATCTGAGCCCGGCGCAAACCCAAGCGAAGCAATGCCAGGATGCCAGGGCCGCGGGCGACTTCGCCGGCTCGCTACAGGTCTGTCTCGCCGCCGCGGCCACGTTCAAAGCGATCGGCGACGGCGAAAAACGCAATCCGTGGTACTCGTACGAGGTCGAAGGCAAGATGCTCGAGGTTGCCGCGAACGATTACGCCGCGCTCGGCAAGCATCGTCAGGCCCTCGACACCGCACTGCAAGCGCATCAGCTCCTGCTTTTCGTTTACCGCACCTACAAGATGGATGAAGACGACTACGCCGGGATTTCGGCCGTCACCGCGCGGCTCGCGCAATTCGAAGCCGTGGAGCGACGAAAGGTCTAAGCGCAGAACGCCCCAGACTGGTTGCCGTAACACCGCCTCCCTCGGGGGCGGTGTTCTGTTGTTCTGGCTCACATTCGGCGTTGACGCGCCTCGAAATTAAATGGAGTCGGGAGAATTCGCTGAAGAGGCGGTGCCCCAAGAGTTCAGACCAGCCCGTTGTCCCCGTACACCGGCATCCACCCGTTCGAAACGCTCGATACTCGGGAGGGAACCATGATGGAACGTACGCGCGGTCAAGCGATTCTGCAGTATGCACTAATCGCGGCTCTTCTTGCGGTCGCGATGCTCGCCGCGATGACGTACACGAAGAAGTCGGCAGGCAACGACATCGTCAGTACCCAGAACGGGCTCGCCAACGAGGCAAACGCGCCATGAATGCATCGAACGCACGGCGCGGAAACGCCGTACCGGAAACCGCGCTGACGATGGGGCTCGTCTTGCTCCTGTTGCTCGGCGTCGTAAAGCTGACGCTGGTCGGTTACGAGCAGGCCGAAGCCGACGGGGCTGCGTTCGTCGCCGCCCGGGCCGCCTCGCTGAGCACCGTCGCGACCACGCAAGTGAGTCGCGGCGAGACGCACGCCGAGAGCATCTTCACGCGCATTCCGACGGCGAACATCGGCGTGACCTCGGGCTCGAGCGGCGGTCCCAACGGGACGGGCGAGGTGGTCGGTTCGGCTTATCGCCTGACCGCGGGGCTGTTCGGCGGCTCCTTCGGCTCGGGTTCGTTCGACCTGAAGTCGCACATCGTCGAACCTGTGATCGACGGGACTGCGTTTTCGAGCACCGTGCCCATGAAGATCGCCGCCTCGAACCTATTGAATTGCGTTTCGGCGAATCCGGCAACGCCGACCTGTAGCGCGGCGGGTCTGCCGATCTATCTGCCCGTCTACGATCCGACCAACAAAAATCCATGGTGGCAGTTCCAGTGCCATGAAGCCACCTACGCCGTGCTCTCCAACGGCACCAGCGGAACGGGCACCGTCGGCGGCGCGCATCCCTGGCCCGAAGATTACCAGCCGACCACCGACGGCTCGATCAACTGGCCGGCCGTTCGCGCGAGTGGGCTCTACCTCAACGTCAACGGCACGCTCGGCACCCTGCTGACGCCGATGTACAGTGCCACGGCGGCAAACCCATGCGGATAAACGAACCGACGAGGTCCCCACGGGGACAAACGATGCCCTTCTGGGCGCTGTCGGTGGTGCTTGCGCTCGGCTTAGCCTTCTTCGTCATGAATTACACGAACACGGTGCGCTGGCACATCCGCGCACAAAACGCAGCCGACGCCGCGGCATTGACGACGATCGCCGCCGACGCAAACATGACCAACGAACAGACGATGGCGCTCTATGCCTTGGCCATCGACGAGTACCGCCTGCGGGCCATCGTCAACTCGATGATCAACGCGGCGAACTCCGTTGGAGGCTGCGAGTCGGAATACGACGATACGGGCAAGGACTGCGACAACGCGTACGACCAAGAGCCCGAGGCGTACGATAAGGCCCTCGGCGTGTACGAGAGCGCCCTGACCTACGCCGAGAGTTTGAGCACGGCGACGCCGCCCGTGCCCGTGGCGATGCCGACGGGCGCGAGCGGNNACCAATTGCTGGGATACGGGCACCGGGAAGGCGCTCTTCGATTGCGCCTTCGCGTACACGGCCAATCCGAATCTCGAAGCGACGGGCTTCGGTTCGAGCGAGTACGTCGACATCGTGACCTGCCGGACCATAACGCAGGTGTCGCCCTGGTTCTTCAACGGCAAGACGACGTTTACGGCGGAAGGCCGTTCCGCGGCGACGCTGCGCGGCATCACCGAGACGCTCAACCCGGGCACGACGACCGACCCCGACGCAACGCCCGGCGCAGCGGGCACGTCGCCGCCCTACCAACAGATCGAGGATTGCCCGCCCGACGGACCTTGCAATTTGGACTTGGGTTGGATGACCACGCCGCCGTACGTCGTGAACTTCGCCGGACTGACCGTCAACGCGACGTTCTACGTAGGCTCGCTCACGGCGCCCGTCGGCGGGATCAGCGTCACGCCGGCGTGCAAGAAAGGATGACCGATACGGCCATGCATGCGCAACGCGGCCAGACGCTGCTCGAGACGGTGTTCTTCATCCCCTTCATGCTGTTGGCGATGTTCGGCATCATGTACTTCAGCCAATACGGCGTGCTCCAAGAGCGCTCGCTGCAGGGCGCGCGCTTCGCGTCGCTCGTCGACAACGCGGGTGCGACCAGCCCATTTTCGCTCGTGCAGATGTATCACGAATTGCACCGCGAGGGCAACAACCAAGTGAACCCGGGCTTTCCCTCGTCGGTCACCTCGTGCACGGCCAATGCCGCGACCGACGGCCAGAACGCGCTGATTCAGGCCGAAACGTTGCCCTCCGGCGGCACCGGCGCGACCGCGCCGCCGTATTTTCAACCCGACGGCACGAGTGCGAGCGAGACGGGCTGCGATGCCTCGAGCATCAGTCTGAGTTCCACGGAGCCCAACGAAGCGAACTGGTATTACGTCGCGCACTTCACCCACGTCGAAGCCGATAAAGCCGCGCCTCTGTGGATCCGCGACTCGCTGCCCGGCGTGAGTTCCGGCCACATCAGGGGCGGCATGGTCAACATCAGCGCCGCCGCGCCCGACAATATCATCTACTGCAGTCCCGGCTTCGCCCTCGCGCTCGCGAACAGCCTGGGCAGCATCGAGCCGGTCACGCTCGCCGGCCCGTTTGCGGGCTACCAGACGCCCCCGCCGAGCGCGAAGCACAGTTGTTGAGGAGCACGTCGTGAACCGGTTGACGACCACGCTCGCCGGTTGCGCGCTGCTCGCGGGCTTCGCGGCGACTGCCCTTCCGGCGCGCGCCGCGTTCTCGTATCTGTCGCCGTCGCAGACGCAGGCCAAGCAGTGCCGCGACTTACAAGCCGCAGGCAAGCCGGCGGAGTCGCTGCCGATCTGCGTGGCCGCCGCGGCGACGTTCAAGCAACTGGGCGACGCGCAGAAACGCAATCCCTGGTACGCCTACGAGGTGGAGGGCCAGATGCTCGAAGCCGCCGCGCTCGACTACGCCGCCTTGAAGCGGCACCGCGAAGCCTACCAGACGGCGCTGAGCGCCCACCAGTTGCTGCTCTACATCTACAAGTCGTACAAGATGGACGACTCGGATTATTCCGACATCGCCGCGATGACCGCGCGCCTCGCCCGCTTCGAAACGGCCCAACGCGCGCTCTTGTAATCCTCGAGACCGGGAAGACGACGGCGGTATCGTTCGCGCGACGTCACTGCGTCAGCTTGAATACCACTCCGTCTCCGCAGCATCCGCCGCGTCCCGTCGTTCCATAAAGCGCTCCGGTGCCGTCGATCGTCAGCGTGTCGGTCGGTCCCTCGCCGTTGGAATATCCGAAGTTCAGCAGGACAGCGTAGGCATATCCGCCTCCGGCGCTCGGCGTCAATTTGTAGATGGTGCCCGCGCCATTCGAACCGCCTTCAACCGTGGTTCCGTACATTGCGCCGGACGTATCGAAGACGACTCCGCCCTGTGGATTTTGCCCGTCGCCCGTGACCGTACCGAATTGATGCAAGGGGATCTCGGCGTATCCCCCGCTGTCGGCCGCCGACGTAAAGGGCACGACGTCGAAGACGACGCCGCCGTACGTAGCGCCGCCCTCAGACGTCGTTCCGATCAACGAACCGTCAGGAGCGAAGGCAAGGCCGGCCATCGGGTAAGCGCCGGACGACGAGGAATGAAAATCGTAGAGGATACTCTCGGTATACGCCTTGCCCGACGCCGTAGGCGAAAGGCGAAAGGCGGTACCGCACCCCGATTCAAAGCAATTTCCCCCGCCCGCCGATGCATACGTCGTACCGTACAGCGAGCCGTAGGCATCGATCAGGAGCGGACCATAGGGCTCGACCCCCTCGACGCTATGTTGTCCGTCGCTCAGAAAGCTGTGCAGCAACGAGGCGACATAGCCGTTGCGAGTGCGCGTTAGCTTGTAGACCGCGCCCTGACCGTGCGCTCCGCCCGAGATCGAGGTCCCGTAGAGTTCGCCATGCTTGCCGGCAACCAACCCGGCATACGGTAACGCCCCGACATCCCCGCCCGACGTCTCGAAACTATAGATGATGCTCTCGACGTAGCCGTGATTCTTCGGAGTAAGCTTATAGACCGTTCCGAATTGCAACGACCCGCCGCCTCGATAGGTCGTTCCGAACAGAGCCCCGCCGGAATCGATGATCACGCCTGAGAACGGATACGAACCGTCGTTGCCCCCTTGAAAGCTGTAGATGACGTTCTCGCTATAACCGCCCGATTTCTTCGGCGTCAGCTTGAAGACGGTCCCGCAGCCCGTTCCGGAGTACAGGTTGCAGTTTCCGGTACCTCCCGAAAAGGTCGTGCCGTACACGGCGCCGTGGGCATCGACGGTTACTCCGGCGTACGGAAACGCGCCGTCCGGCGCTCCCAAGAATTGGTGGAGAAGCGTTTCCGTCGGCGCTCCCCGCTGCAGTGACGAGTGAAATGCGGATCCGTCGCCTTCGCGCGCGACCGTACTCACGAGCGACGCGCACGCAACGAGACCGACTGCTAGCCGTAGACCTGCGACCGTCATTTTCAACAGGGACCCTCCAGAGAAGTGCTCATAAAACTCTGCTCTCCGCTTCGATTCGGCGTCGACGGATTCCGGCCGGTCAACATCACCACTCTAGATGCTTAGATACATGGGATGACCGAGACTCGAACTCGGACGCTCTCGCGAGCCGCAGATTTTAAGTCTGCTGTGTCTACCGGTTTCACCATCATCCCACGTGCCGCAACAGGAAGCCCAGCAAGAGGTCATCGGATTCCAGACGGGTTTCCGTTACCCCGAGCGCACGCAATGCTTCGGATAAGATGAGCCCGCCGCCCGCCAACACGTCGGCGCGCTGGGCCAGCATGCCGGGCAACGCCTTACGGCCGTCGAGGTCGAGGTCGAGCATGCGCAGCAGCAGGGCATCGATCTCGGCCAGGGCGAGCGCCCGGCCCGAGACGAGGTCGACCGACGAGCCGAAGGCGACCGCCGCGAGCGTCAGCGGCGTGCCGGCGACGGCGCGCACCTCGGCGACCGGCGCGAAGCCGCGGAGCCAGGCCAGATCGGTCCGCAGCATCTCCCGTGCCGCAGTAGCGGCCCGGCGCGCGGGCTCGCCGGGCGCGCCGCCGGCCAGATTCGGATAACGCTCGGTCAAGCGAACCGAGCCGATCTCGATCGAGCGCGCGTTCTCCAGCACGCCGTCGCGGCCCGTCGCGCATTCGGTGCTGCCGCCGCCGATGTCGAGCACCGCGCGCCGCGCGCCGTCGCGGGGCGCCCCTGCCGTCGCGCCCGCAAAGCTGCAGGCCGCTTCTTCCGCACCGTCGAGCACCTCGAGCGGCGCTCCCACGGCGGCCGCGACCTCCGCGGCAAAATCGGCAGCGTCGCTCGCGCGGCGCATCGCGCTGGTCGCGATCGCAAACGGGCGCGCGCCGTGCGCCCGGACGCGCTCGGCGAAGAGACGAACTGCATCGAGCGTGCGTGCGCGGCCGGCGGGATGGAGGGGTCCGGCGTCGCGAAGGCCTTCGCCGAGCCTGGTGCCGATCGCACCGTGTTCCAGTTGCTCCACGCGCCCGCCGGGCAACGCGCGGACCACGAGCAGACGCGTCGTGTTCGTCCCCAGAGAGACGACCGCGCGCGTACTGCTCGAATTAATACCGCTTGCCGGCCGACGCCTCGCGCGTCTTTTGGATGCGCGAGAAGGCGTGCTCGTAGTCGCGGTTGGCGATGCCCGCATAGAGCGTGTCGATGATCGTCAACTGCGCGATGCGACTCGACGTGGCATCGGAGCCGAACGCCGTTTCCTTGGCCGCCGTGAACAGCTTTACGTGCGACACCTTGGTGATCGGCGAGGTGGCCTGGTGCGTGATGCAAATCGTCGTCGCACCCGCCTTTTGCGCGATCTCCATCGCGTCGCACACATCGCGCGACGCACCGGTGTGGCTGATGCCCAACACCACGTCGTCGGGCGAGAGCAGCGACGACGACATCGCCATGAGATCGCTATCGTTGAGCCACACCGTCGACAAGCCCAACTTCATGAACTTGTGATACGCATCGAGCGCGAGCGGCGCCGAACCGCCGATCCCGTAAATCTCCACGCGACGCGCTTTGGAGAGCGCCGCGACGGCGCGCTCCAATTCGGCATCGGAGAGCACCTCGATCGTATCCTTGAGCGCTTGCGCGTTGGCCTGGAAGATCTTAGCCTTGAGCTTCTCCAGCGAGTCGCCCGGGTCGATCTGCTGGTACACGGTCTCCGTCGGGCCGACGAGATCGCGGGCGAGCATGATCTTGAATTCCTGATAGCCTTTGTAGCCTATCTTCTGGCACAAACGCACGACCGTAGACTCGCTGGTTTGCGTTCGCTCCGCGAGTTCGGTGACGGTTAAGTAGATTAACTCTTCCGCGTACTTGAGGATGAAGTCGGCGACGCGTTGCTCCGCCGTGCGTAAAGAAGAGTACGTACCCTCGATGCGCACGAAACATCCGGGTACGTTCACCGGCTCCACGCGTAGATCGCTGATGTCGGTAGTTGCCATGGGTGTAGATTCTACGTGGGCTTGGTTCGAGCCTCGAAGAACGCGGCACGGCGCTTCTTGCGAATGAAGTGCCGTTCGGCCGGCTGGGGCCGGTCGGGCGGGGCCCACTCCTCGGTCGATTTGAGATAAGCGGTTATACGCTCCTCGAAGCTCGAGTCGACCAATTGCGGCGCCGGCGCGGGACCAGGCACCCCGCGCGGAAGCAAGGCGACCGCGTGCCGGCCCTCACGCCGCACGATCAGTTCGAGGGCTTCACGCTTTTGTAGGCTGCGTACAAAAGCCGGACGGTTCGCTGCGACCTCCGTCGCAGGCACGGCGGCGAGCGTCCCATCCTCGAGACGCACCGTTGCGCCGAGCTGATGCAAACTGATAACGCGACCCGAGACGGTCTCGCTCAGCGCGACGACTCCCACGCGCCGGGTGCCGGCGAGGGCACGCCCCGCAAGATGATGATCTCTTCGTTCGGCCCGACTTCTTTGAGCCGGTCGTGGATCTCCGGAATCGCGCCGTTGGGATCGCGCAAACGGCGCACGTCGTTCCGCTGCTTGACGAGCTTCGACTGGAGCGCGGCGATCTGCGCGCGCGATGCATCGACTTCGTGTGAGAGCGTCATGTAGCGTACCACGATGCCCTCGTACTGCACCGCGACCAGCGAGCCCACCGCGACGACCGCGGCGAACACGCTGAACCGGGCGGCGAGGCGCGGAAGCGACTTCATGCGCCGGAGACCGCCCGCGTCGCGGCATCGTCGTGCCAAGCGCCGATGCGCCGGTATTTCTGGTAGCGCGCTTCGCGAAGCGCGTCGGGAGCGAGCGGTTCGAGAAGGCGCAGCGCGCCGTCGACCGCATCGAGCATCTTCTCTACGAACCTCGCGCCGTCGCGATGCGCGCCGCCGATCGGCTCGGCGACGATCTCGTCGACGATACCGAAGCCTTCGAGATCGGCCGCGGTGAGCTTGAGGCGTTCGGCGGCTTCCGGAGCGCGCGCGGCATCGCCCCACAGGATTGCGGCGCAACCTTCGGGCGAAGCGACGGAATAGACCGCATTCTCGGCCATGATCACGTGGTCGGCCAAACCGATCGCGAGCGCGCCGCCCGAGCCGCCTTCACCGATGATCGAAGCCACGACCGGCACTTCCACTTTGGCCAAGGTCACCAAACAGGCGGCGATCGCTTCGCCTTGCGCGCGCTCCTCGGAACTCAAGCCCGGATCGGCGCCCGACGTATCCACGAAGGTGACGATGGGCAGACGAAAACGCGAGGCCAACTCCATGAGGCGCTTCGCTTTGCGATACCCCTCGGGCGAGACCATGCCGAAGTTGTTGCGAATGTTTTCTTTCGTGTCGCGGCCCTTCATCTGCGCCAAGACCACCACGCGACGGCCGCGGAGCTTGGCGAAGCCGCCGACGAGCGCGGGATCGTCGCGAAAATGCCGGTCGCCGTGCAGTTCGTCGAACGCATCGAGCGCAGCCAAGTAGTCCGACGACAGCGGCCGTTTGGGGTGGCGCGCCATGTTGACGCGCTCCCACGGCGTGAGGTTGCCGAACATGTCGCGGCGCAACTGCTCGACTTTGCTCTCGAGCTGTTTGACCTCATCGCTACCCGCATCGCGCTCGCGCAACGCCTCGATGCGCGACTCGAGGGCGGAGAGGCTCTTCTCCCGTTCCACGATCACGTTCATGCGCCGGCAAACTCCGGAACGGCCTTGAGCGCGGGCGCCAAACGCTTGCGATCGACCGCGTAATCCAGCACGCGCACCAGCGTGTCGCGAATCTGCCGACGGTCGACGACCATGTCGACGTGACCCTTCTCCAGCAGAAACTCCGCCGTTTGGAAATTGTCCGGCAGCTTCTGGCGGATCGTCTGCTCGATCACACGTCGTCCGGCGAAACCGATCGAGGCGCGCGCTTCCGCGATGACGATGTCGGACTCGAAGGCAAACGATGCCGAGACGCCGCCCGTGGTCGGATCGGTCAGCACGGTGACGAACAGATTACCGTCGCTCATGAAGCGCTCGACGGCCTGCGTCGTCTTGGCCATCTGCATGAGGGCCAGCATGCCTTCTTCCATACGCGCGCCGCCGCTGGCCGTGAAGATGATGCAGGGCAGCCGCCGGCGCAGCGCCTCTTCGAGCAAGTTCGTCACGCGTTCGCCGACGACGGTGCCCATGGTGCCGCCGCGGAAGTTGAAATCCATCACGCCGAGCGCGACCGGGAAGCCTTCGAGCGTGGCAAAGCCCGTGACGATCGCCTCCGACAGTTTCGACTTTTCGCGATCGGCCTCGAGCTTCTGCGGATACGGACGGCGGTCGACCCAGCCCAGCGGATCGCCGGGCGTGATGTGATCCCCGATCTCGACGAAGTCGGAATCGACCAGCAGATTGATGCGGTCGTAGGCGTGCATCCGGAAATGATGGCCGCAGCGCATGCAGACGTACGCATTGTCGCCGAGGTCTTTGCGATAGAGCATCTCGCTGCACTTCGGGCACTTTACCCACAGCGACGCATCTTCGGCGGGGACGTCCTTGTCGCGGCGAATACGCAGCCACTCGGGAGCCGGCATCAGGCCATCTTCTTTCCGGCCGCGGAGTCCGCGGCCCCGCCGGGGGGCTTGAGCTTCAAGCGCAGCGCGTAGATGCGCCCGAGTTGCCGGAGATAATTCGCGATCTCGCCCGAGTTCAACTTCGATTGGCCGACGGCGCGGTCTTGAAAGACGTAGGGCACTTCGAGGGCTCGCCCGTAGTGCGCCTTGGCGATGACCTCGAGTCCGATCTTGAAGCCGATCGGATCGAGCTCCACGCCCTGCAACGCATCGCGCTTCACGAGGAAGTAACCGCTCGTAATATCGTTGACCGGCGTGAGGGGCTTGGCCAGCGCGATTGCGACGAGCGAGGTGACGCGCCGGCGCAGCGGCCAATTCTTGATGCCGCCGCCGGGCACGTAACGGCTACCGATCGCAAGCCCGTAACCGCCGCTCTGCAACGCCGCGACCATCTTGGGAATCACCGCCGGATCGTGGCTGAAGTCGGCGTCGATCGCGCCGAGCGCCTGCGAATCGGGCCGCGCAAACTTCCAGCCGTCGATCACGCCGCTCGAGAGCCCCATCTTGCCGGGGCGGTGCAGGCAGCGCACGGGATAATCGGCCCCGAGGCGATCGACGATTGCGCCCGTGCCGTCGGGCGAGTTGTCGTCGACGACGATCAGTTCGCCGTCGAGACCGTTCGCTTTGAAGAGGTCGGAGAGCGTCACGATGAGACGCTCGATCCCACCCGCCTCGTTATACGTCGGGATGACGATGCTGAACTTCAGTGGCGCTTCTGCCGTCGCAGCGGAGCCCGCCGGCTGGCCGTCACTCATAACCTCTTCATATACGGCAGGCCCTCATAGGTCTCCGCTCTCGTAGAGGATTGCGCTGCACGCGACGAGCCCGGCCGTCTCGGTGCGCAGGATGCGGCTGCCGAGCGAAACCGGCGTGGCGCCCGCGGCGACGGCGCGCTCGACCTCGGCGTGGCTGAGCCCGCCTTCGGGGCCGATCGCGATCAGCACGCTGCGCGCGCCCGCGAGCAGGGCCGGGAGCACTTCCCGCAAGGCTTGGCGCGGCGCGAGTTCCCAGGGCACGAGCGCCCGGTCGAAGCCGCCCATGAGCGCGCAGAGTTCGGTCCAGTCGAGCGGCGCGTCGACGGCGGGCACGTCCGCGCGGCCGCACTGCTGCGCGGCGGCGCGCGCCACGCGGCGCCAGCGCTCCACTTTGCCCGCGCGTTCGGCGCCGCTGCCCTGCGTGCGTTCGCTCACGAACGGCACGATTCGGCCCACGCCGAGTTCGGTCGCCTTCTCGACGACGAAGTCCATCTTCGCGCCCTTGGGCACGCCCTGCGCGAGCACGATGTCGATGGCGGGGGGACGGGTTGCGCCGAGTTCGCTCTCGAGGCTCGCGCTCACGCCGTCGCTCTCGGCGCGCAGCTTTGCGAGAAACGTGCGGCCTGCCGAGTCGCAGATCTCGATCTCGTCGCCCGTGCGTTTGCGCAACACGACGACGAGCTTACGTGCGTCCTCTCCGCCGAGTGCGACGGAAGCACCCGCGAGGTGGGCGCCTTCGACGAAGAAACGTGGCCTGCTAATCGACCTTGAACGCGTCTTTCACGCGGTCGAAGAACGAGCGTTCGTCGATGCGGTCGCCGCCGAGCAGGGCGAACTCTTCGAGCACCTCGCGCTCCTTGCGCGAGAGTTTCTGCGGCACCACCACATGCACGCTCACGATGAGATCGCCCCGTCCGTTGCCGCGCACGCTGGGCATGCCCCGGCCGCGCAAACGATAACTCGAACCGCTCTGCGTGCCCGCGACCACGGTCAACTCCGCGTGTCCGTCGAGCGCTTCGATTTCGACGATGCCGCCGAGCGCCGCTTGGGTGAAGGCGATCGGCACCTCGACGAAGAGGTCGGCGCCGTCGCGCCGGAAGCGCTGGTGTTGCGCGATGCTCAGATACACGTAGAGATCGCCGGGCGGCCCGCCGCGCGTGCCGGCTTCGCCGCTGCCGGAGAGACGGATGCGGCTGCCGTCGTCGACCCCGGGCGGCACCTTGATCGTCAGGGTGCGCGGACGGTCGACGCGGCCGCGGCCGCGGCACGTCTCGCAGGGCGAGGGCGTGATCTCGCCCTCACCGCCGCACTTCGCGCAGGTGGTCTGCGTGACGAACTGGCCGAGCGGCGTTTGCCGCACGCTGCGCGCCACGCCCGAACCGTTGCACCGGTCGCACGATTGCACGACGGTCCCGGGCTTTGCGCCGGTGCCGCGACAGGTATCGCAGGCGCCCAGATAGTGGAACGAGATCTCGCGTTCGGCGCCTCCGAAGGCCTCCTCGAGCGTGATCTGCAGATCGTAGCGCAGGTCGGCGCCGCGTTGCGGTCCGGCCGTACGCTGCGTCTGCGCGCCGCGCTGCTGGCCGAAGAACATGTCGAAGATGTCGCCGATGCCGTCGGAGGCGCCGAAGGGTCCGAAGCCGGCGCCGGCCGCGCCCGCGCCCATGCCGTCGCTTCGGCCGAAACGATCGTAGTGGCGGCGCTTCTGCGGATCGGAAAGGACTTCGTAGGCCTCGTTGATCTCTTTGAAGTGCGCCTCCGCCGTCGTCTTGTCTTCGGCGACGTCGGGATGATATTTCCGCGCGAGCCCGCGATAGGCGCGCTTGATCTCAGCCTCGCTCGCTCCGCGTTCGACGCCGAGTAGCGTGTAATAATCTGTGGCCACGTACTACCTAATGTCGGCGTCGGAGAGGTAACGATTCAGCGACTGCGCCGTTCCGTCGGCCAACGCCAAGAGGCGGCCGTAGGGCATGCGCCGCGGCCCGAGGATGGCCAACATCCCGACCATGCCGTCGCCCATGCGATAGGGCACGGTGACCAGGCTGCACTCGGAGATCTCGTCGATGCCGAGTTCCTGACCGATGCGCACGGCGGGGCCGGGGTCGTTGATCGAGTCGGCCACCAATTCGTAGAGCGTCTTCTGCTCCTCGACGATGCGCAGGATCGAACGCAGTTTGCGCAAGTCCTGGAACTCGGGCTGATCGAGCAGGTGCTGCGCGCCGCTCGAAGCGATCGGCGGCGCATCGTCGACGCGGTTGGCCGCGGCGAAGGCCGCGCTGACCGCCAGGGCCAGGTCGGCATCGAAACCGNNGAAAGCCGGTTGAGGTCGTCGAGTTCGACGGCCAGGGCATGGTCGAAGGGCGCCTGCGCGGCCACGCCGGCCGAACTGACCACGATCGCGAGGCCGGAGCGCTCCGAAAGCCAGATCAGTTGAACGTGGCGGAACGCATGGGAGTCGCGGCGCGGCGCGACGGCCAGGGCCACGCTGCGCGAGAGGCGGCCGAGGAGCCGGGTGGTCTGCTCGATGACGCCGTCGAGTTCGCGTCCGGCCTCGCGGAGTTCGTCGGCGATCCGGCGGGCGTCTTCGGGCGCCAGGGCCTCCGGCTGCATCAGTTGGTCGACGTAGGTACGATAGCCGGCATCCGAGGGGATGCGGCCCGCCGAGGTATGCGGCTGCACGAGGTACCCGCCGGCCTCCAACTCGGCCATCTCGTTGCGGATGGTCGCCGAGCTGACGCCCAAATTGTACTTCTGAGTAAGCGTGTTCGAGCCGACGGGTTCGGCGGTGGCTACATACTCGTAGACGACCGTTGCTAAGATGAACGCCTTCCGCTTGTCCAGCTCCGGCCGGATGGGCCGGGCTTCAGCCCCCCCGGGCTTAGCAGTCACGTCTATGGAGTGCCAACATCACCCCTACCATAGCAAGACCCGGCCCGGGCGTCAATGCGATCACCCCCGTCACCGAGCGGGCTGCGCCTCCGGCGGAGGCGGCAACGCAAGTTCGGCGTCGAGGTCGGCGTGGAGTTCGTCCCAGTCGAGTTCGCCGACGATGACCTTCGAGACGATGCCGGTGCGCGCGACGATAACCGTCACCGGAATCGGCAGGATCGAGTACAGCGAAAAGATCTGACGCGCCGGGTCTTCGATCACCGGCAGGCGGTAGCCGTGCGCCTCGAGATACTCTTGCGCCTTGCCGGGCGGCTCGTCGTTGACCGTCAGCACGCCGACCGACGAACCGTACGTTGCGTCGATCTTGGCGAAGGCACCGAGTTCCGCTTGGCACGGTTCGCAGAACGTATCCCAAAAGTTGACCACGACCGGCTTGCCGGCCAAGTCGTGCAAATGCTTCGGACCGTCGCCGAGATCGAACATGAAGTCGGGTGGCGTCTTGGTGAGAAACACGGTCCGCAGCGGCGTCGCGTTGGGATCGCGTCGCGCGAACGCGGGCCCGGGCAACGCGAGTAGCAGCGCCGCGACCAGCCGGAACATCCTCCGCGACGGAGAGTTGGGCACGGCGCATCGTTCGCGCCGCGAGGCCACATTTACTACTTTGGCTGCAAGTAACCACCGGGCAACCCGTGGAAACTTCCTTCATGACACCAACGACGCCGCAGGATCAGCAGCCGAACGAAGCCATCGAAGCGCACCTAACCGAAGCGCGTCGATTTCCGCCGCCGGCGGCGTTCGCCCGCCAAGCCAACGCGCAACCGGGCATCTACGAAGAAGCCGCGCGCGACCCGCAGGCGTTCTGGAAATCCTGGGCCGACAAGCTCGAGTGGATGCAGCCGTACCACACGATCCTCGAGTGGGACGAGCCCTTCGCGAAGTGGTTTACCGGCGGCAAGCTCAACGCGTCGGTCAACGCGCTCGACCG